>JAKBTP010000078.1 GCA_021844355.1 bacterium
CGCGCACAATGGCAGCATGCCGGTGCTGTTGCTGAACGCCTCCATGCAGCCTCTCAACGTCATCAGCCGTCGCCGCTTGGTGGTCCTCTTGACCAAAGAGAGAGTGGCCTTCTTCGACGACTCAGATAGAGTCGCGGTGGAGTGGGAGGTTGCCCACCGCCGCCTGGGAGAAGGAGTCATCGTGGTGCGCTTGCTCCGCAATGTGGTGGTTCCCAGGCGCCTGATCAGGGCAAATCGACGCAACCTGCTGCTGCGCGATGAACACACCTGCCAGTACTGCGGGCTGCGTGCGGGTCCCACCGAGCTGACCATCGACCACGTGATCCCGGTGTCGCGCGGCGGGAATCCCAACAGCTGGGAGAACCAGGTAGTGGCATGCAAGCGTTGCAACGGACGCAAGGCCAACCACCTGCCCGACGAGGTCCATCTGAGGCTGGCAAGACCACCCCGACCGGTGGTGCAGGAGTACGCGCACCTGTTGCTGCTGCGTCACCCCGAGGTGAGGTCCGCATACGAGGACCTACTTCGGTCAGTGGTGCCATCCCACCTGCGGGAGCTCTCTCCCAGCAGTAGCGGAGCCTTTCTGCAGCCGATGGGCTAGAACTCCTGAGGGCGGGCGTCCCCGACCGCGTCAGTCCAGAGCTTGGGGCAGGTGCAGCGGAGGCTGGTCGAGGTGGCGCGCGGTGGCCCTTCCGGAAGAGTTGACCCGGTCGACGATCTCACTGGCGATGGCGACGGATCGGTGCTTGCCACCGGTGCAGCCTACCGCCACCCTGAGCACCGAGCGCCGCTGCGCCTGGTATAGGTCGAGCAGGTCGAGCAGCATGGGCAAGAACCCCTCCACGAGGCGCTGAGCCCCAGGTTGCGCCATGACGTGGCGGCGGACCATCTCGTCCCTGCCGGTGCGCTCGCGCATCCCGGGGATCCAATACGGACTGTCCAGGAATCGCGTGTCCAGCACCCAGTCGGACTCCTCGGGGAGTCCATCACGGAAGCCGAAGGTGAAGCAGTCCACTCGCACCATCTCGCGGTCTTTCCAATCATCGAGCAACTGCGAGAGATAGGCCTTGGTCGACCGGTCCAGTCCCAGCAGGTGCCGGTGGGGCTGACGGATGGGAGGCTTGAGCGCGGCTCCCTGGGGATTGCCGACCTGCACGAGCCAGTAGCGGACCTGCAGGTCGTCGAGTTCCCTGCCTAGGGTTGGGTTCAGCCGCTCGCTGACCAAGAGGGCTAAATCAGGAGTCGCCGCCAGCTTTCCGCTCAAATCGGAGTCCAGCGACCCACCGGTGGCATCGACCTCCCCGAGTGCGAACCCGGCTTCCAGCGTCAACTCCTCGAGTTGCTCGCGAAAGCGCTCCTCCGTCAGGATCAGGACCAGAGACAATGGTAGCTCTCCATTTGCCCGAGGCAGGAAGTGGGCCTCCCCGCCCGATCCCCGCCGCTGCCCCGCCATTCTCGCAGAATGTGCGGGCTGGACCTCTGCCCTGCACTTCCACGCACATCGGCGTCGCCGGCTGATCCCTGGCCCACTACCTTTGAATGCGGGGTCCTGCACCGGCCGCGGCTAGCCATGGCCTTGAGCAAGTCCCCGCGGCGGCGGAGCAGAACCTGAACGCAGCGGTCTCCGCCCAGAGGAACCTGAGAACCCGAGTGACTCCACCGCTCATGATGCTCTCCGTGTTCGAAGACTGCCCCCGGCCCGCTCACGACCAGGTTCGGGCTGTCTTACCGATCATGGACAGCCAATCCACCCCCAAGGCCACCTTGTCAAGGACTTACGGAGAGCGGCGACCGGATGGGACGGCTGCTGGCGGCACGGCAAGCGCATGGCTCTACGACATGAGCCGATAGATCGAGACGTGTGAGCTAGACTCGCCGCTGAACTCAGTCCCAGCCCAGTCAGCGTGCCTCGACTCCAGCTCGAACCCGGCGAGTTGCCCCATAAGGTCGAGTTCGGCCGGCCAGATGTACCGGTGTGGGCTGCGGGAAACCCGTGCGTCCTTGCCGCTGCCGAACGTGAAGTGGTGCGAGACGACCAGCTGATTCAGCACGTCGTACGTGTCCAAGCCGATGTACTCCGGCTCCGCCTGCCAAACCGTGGCCTGTTGCCCGGGAGGGAGCTTCCGCAATTCGGGCACCCAAAGCTCGATGAGGAAGCGACCGCCCCGTGTCAGGTGCCGAGCGGCATTGCGGAAGCATGCCACTTGTTCCGCCTGGGTGAGGAGGTTGGAGATCGTGTTGTACAGGAGGTAGACGAGGGTGTACTCGCCTGGTGCCAGGGCGGTGGCCATGTCGCCCACGATGACCGGGAGGGTCGCCTCATCGACCTTCGCGCGCAGCTGGTCGATCATCGGTTGGGCGAGCTCGATGCCGGTGACAGGCACGCCGCGCCGGCCCAGCGGCACCGCGACGCGCCCGGTGCCGATCGCGAACTCGAGTGCTCGGCCGTCACCCGCAAGTTTTGCGAGGAGGTCCACCGTCGGGCCCAACACCTCAGGGGCGAACATTCCAGCGCCGGGAGTGTCGTATTCCTGAGCCGTCTCGGTGTCCCAGACGTCCTCCTGTCGCATCCGCCTACCCTAGCAGCGACGCTTGGTCACGGTATCCCCTGACACCCGACTCCGCCAAGCGGAGGAGCTTGGGCTTGGCCGGCGCGATGGCGACTTCGAGGGTTGGCAGCAGCTGGCGGAGAAGTGTGCGGTAGTGCCCATAAGGGCGGTTGAGTGAACCGGGAAGAGGTTGGCGCGTGGGGCAGTGGGTCAGGCTATGG
>JAKBTP010000055.1 GCA_021844355.1 bacterium
CCACCGGCCGCCCGCTCCGGGTCACGTGGCTCACCACCTCGGCGGTGACCAGCTGCTCCACGCGGGGCGGCGCGGCGGCAGGGTGGGCGGCGTCGATCCACCAGGCGAAGTCTGCGGAGAGGCGGCGCGCCAGCGCCTGCAATGAGAGCTCGTCGGCCAGCGTGACCACCGGAGCCGCGCGGCGCGCCCGCCGGCGCAGGTAGGAGACCATCGCCGACCCCAGCAGCTGGGCCGCCAGGAGCGCCAGGAGCGCCAGCAGCACGGTGGCCAGGTGGGCCCTGGCGGTGAGGATCGCGAAGCCCCCGATCCCCCCAGCCACGGAGATGAGCCCGGCCACCCACAGGAGGCGCTGAGCCCCCATCCCCATCCGCCAGAAGGCGCTGCGGAAGGTGAGGAGGCCGTACACCGCCGCGCTCACCAGGAGGCTGGTGACCACCGCCCCCAGCCAGGGAGCCGGTGGGCTCAAGGGCAGGTCGGTGAGCAGGGCCACCACCGAGACGAAGACCACCATCCCCGCGCCCGCCGACACCGCCACCTTGCCCAGCAGCGCCGCCAGCGGCACGTAGACGACCAGCGAGATGACGTGCTTGCCGAAGAGGATCCCCTGGGAGAGGGTGGCCTTGCTCTCGCCGGCGTAGCGGGGAGCGAAGGTGAAAGGGACATCCTTGACCCGGATGCCGGGCAGGCACACCAGGAGCTCGAGGAGAATCTTGAAGCCCACCGGGCGGAACTCCAGCCCGGCGATGCTGCGCTGGCGCACGCAGAAGAAGCCGCTCAGAGGATCGGTGGTGCGGCGCGCCTCGGAGAAGACCGCCCTCGCCACCCAGGAGACGCTCTTGCTCACCGCGGTCCGGAAGCGGCCCGAGAGGCCGGCGGCGCTCCCGCCGGGGGCGTAACGGGAGGCCACCGCCAGGTCCGCGCCCGCCCTCACGGCCTGCAGGAGCTCGGGGATGACCTCGGGGGGGTGCTGCAGGTCGGCGTCCATGACACAGATCGCCTCTCCCCGGGCGAGGCTCAGGCCAGTGGACACCGCCGCCCCCAGTCCGCGGGGCTCGTGGGCGTCCCTCTCCACCACCACCCAACTGGGGTCGGACGCGGCGATCTGCCTCAGGGCGGGTCGAGTGACCTCGTCCGTGCTGTCGTCGAGGATCAGGACCTCCGCCGCCAGTCCCGACAGCGCCTGGGACAGCCGGCGGTGCAGCTCGGGGAGCGCATTGGCCTCGTTGCGGGTCGGCACCACAACGCTGAGCTCGATCTGGCGGTCCGTCAAGGCGTGAGCCTCCCCTCTATGGCCCCGGACCCCGGGACGGTGCCGGTGAATGCGCGGATCAGCATGGTGTCGACACGGGCCTCCCTACCCATCGCCAAATCGGGGTACGCACCCCCCCGCGGCCTTGGGCGAGCCCCGCTCACCTAACCGGCCTCCTCCCTCCAGCTCAGGTTCGCAAGTCTGGCACCGATCCCAGGTGGTGTCAACTCGTCTGACGGCGTTGTTACCCGATTGCACTTTCCCCGGGGGTCACGAGGTGTGTCCGTCACCGGAGCTATGCCTAGCCGGTGCCGAGCGAGAGCCCGGGCTGCCTGCTCCTGGCCCCGGAGAACGCCGACGGGCCTCCGTACGGTCAGTCGACCGGCAGGGTGACCCGGACCTCGGTCCCCCGCCCCACCTGGGAGAGCACCTCGAGCTGGCCGTGCTCCAGGTCGGCGCGTTCGCGCATGGAGATGATCCCGAAGTGGGGCTCCCGGGACAGCTTCTGCTCCACGGCCGCCACGTCGAAGCCGTCTCCGTCGTCCTTCACCACCGCGCTCACCCGGTTGGCCTGGAGGTTGATGAGCACCTCCAGCGTCCTGGCGTGGGCGTGCTTGCGGACGTTGACCAGCGCCTCCTTGACGATCCTGAAGAGCGCGCCCTCCGTCTCGGGAGGGAGCCGGCGCTCGGCTCCGATCACCGAGAGCCGGGCGTCCATCCCCTCCCGGTCCTTGTACTCCGCCACCAGCCGGCGCAGGGTCGGGATCACCCCCAGGTCGTCCAGGGTCATGGGGCGGAGGTCGAATATGAGATCCCGGGTCTCCTCCAGGACCCCCCTCACCAGGTCCTTGAAGGTCTGGATCTCCGCCTTGGCCCGCTCCGGTTCCCGGTCGACCAGCCGCTCCAGGATCTCCGCCCGGAGCACCAGGTTGGAGAGCGACTGGGCCGGCCCGTCATGCATGTCGCGGGCGATCCGCATCCGCTCCTCCTCGATGATCTGGAAGACCTGGCGGGAGGCGGAGCGGTAGCGAGCCAGCCCCTCCTCCAGCGTCCCGTCGGTGGCCGGGCGGTCGCCCAGCTGGTCGAGGGCCGCGCGCACCAGGAGGTGCCAGCGGCGGAGCTCCCGAGCCCTGGACCGGCACAGGAGGAGCCGGGCCCGGGCCAGGGCCGCCTCCTGCTGCAGCGCGTGGCAGCGGGTGATCGCCGCCTCGACCTCGGCGGAGGCGTAGCGCACGTGGTCCCGAAGGACGTGACGGCGCACTATCTCGGCGTCCTCGATCCGCTCCTCGGTCTGGTCCAGACCTGCCAGAAGGCGCATCACCTCCTCGTCGAGGGCGAGTAGCGACTCCTCCACCTGGGAGGTCTCCTGCAGCAGCGTCTGCTGGAGCTCTCCCAGCGCTCGGCTGGGTGGTGGGGAGGGCGCGGCGGCCACGGGGTAAGCGTACCCGGCCGGGCTGCGAATGGAGTCGTGACCTCGCTGCCGCGAGTTGGCAACGGCTGCCGGCGTTCAAAGCG
>JAKBTP010000102.1 GCA_021844355.1 bacterium
CGCTCCTCTACCTGGTGGTCCGCCACGGCCGCCTTCCCCTGCGCGACCTGGCGGTCCTGGGACTGGCGCTCCTGGTCACCCTGCAGTCGGTGCGCAACCTGGTCATCCTGGTGGTGGCCGGCGCTCCCTGGTGGATCGTCCTCGCGGACCAGCTGCGGCAGCGGCTGGCGCGGCGCTGGCGGCTCCGGCTGCGCGCGACCCAGCCGCGCCCGGCGGCGCTGCTGGAGCTGGTCTTCCTCCTGGGGCTCCTGGGGGCGGTCGTCGGGCAGGCGGCGGTGGAGTCCACCCCCGCGCTGGCCTCCAGCACCTACCGCGGGACCTTCCCGGTGTGCGCCGCGGCCTGGCTCAAGCGGGCCCCCGCGGGGATCAAGATCTTCAACGTATACGGGGATGGGGGCTTTCTCGCCTACGAGCTGCCCCAGGACAAGGTGTACATCTTCGGGGACGCGGCGCTCATGGGCTCGCAGGCCCTGCTGCGCTACGCCTCCATCGTGGATCTGGCCCCCGGGTGGTTGCAGCGGCTGGACTCAAGCCCGAGCCAGCTGGTCCTTTACCAGCGCGGCCAGCCCTTCACCGACGCCCTGCAGCGGGAGGACGGGTGGACCGTGGTGTACCGGGATCCCCTGTTCGAGGCGCTCGTGCGCAGCGGATCCTCGCTCCAGCGGGAGCTGCCGCTCCAGCCCACGGCGGGGGGCTGGCGGGGGATGGGCCTTCCCTCCTGCTCGTGAGCGGTCTCAGCCGCCCGGCTCCAGCCAGACGGCCGCCCCCTCCACCAGTTCCGGGGAGCGGCCCAGGATCGCCCGCAGCTCCTCTTCCTCCGCCGCGAACTGGACTGAGGGCATGAGGACCAGCGCCCGGACCCCGAGCCGGCGGAGCTGGAGCCGGACCGAGGCGGCCGAGACCCCAGCCGGGCGGACGTCGCCCGAGCTGAGGGCAGTCGCCAGGTTGGCCAGCGGCGAGGGGCTCAGATAGTCGGTGAGCACCCCGCCGGGACCGGGTCGGAGGAGATAGCCGAAGGGCTGGGAGTAGTGGAAGCCCTGCTCGGCCTGCCAGTACATCGCCAGCCCGTGGTTCTCCCTGGTGGTGATGGGGATGGTCAGCACCGAGGCCCCGGTGGGCAGTGCCGTGAAAGCGGTCGAGCTGAGGACCCGGGGCGTGTACACGGGGAACCCGGCGATGCCGGTCATCAACCCGGAGCTGGGGAGCAGGGGGAGGGCGGCCACCGCCAGGACAAGCGCCCGCGTCCGGATCGCGAAGCGCTCCATGACCCCGTCCCAGCCGGCGGCCAGAAGGCACGCCACCCCAGCCACCACGAAGATCGTGAGCCGGCTGGGCACCGCCTTCCCCAGAAGGGGCAGATGCTCGAACAGGAGCCAGGGAAGCGGGACCCGGGTCACCACCCCGGCCACGTGCAGGTGGCCGCCCAGGGAGAGCAGTCCGGCCACCCCGGCCAGCCCCGCTCCCAGGCGGGCCAGGGGCACCGCTCGCAGCCGCCAGGCGGCCAGACCCGCCAGCACGAGGAGGGGAAGCCCGAGGTAGGCGTCCGTCTCCAGCAGCTCCCCGGTGTAGCGCAGGCTGAGCGCACCGGCAGGGCCGATGCCCATGAGCTGAGCGTATCCGGGAACCACCCACTCGAGGAGGTCCACCACGTTGGCGGAGGGGGACACCACGGTGGGGCGGCTGAGCGGCACCCCGGAGGTGATCTGAGAGATGAGCGGGTAGGCCATGAGGGCTCCAAACACCGCGAGGGCGACGGCCCCGACCGGCCAGAGCCGGCGCAGGGGCGGCAGCCCCCGGCCAAGGATCCCCCGAGAGTTCAGGACCAGGAGGAGCGCCGCCATCAGCAGGGTGGTGGCCAGCAGCTCCTTGCTCACCCAGTACTGCAGGACGGCCCACAGGCCCAGGACCACCCCCCATCGGATGGCGTGCCGCCCGTCCCGGGCGGCACGCCAGGCGTGCTCCCCCGCCCACCAGCCCAGCGGCAGGGTCGCGGTCGACACCCAGGTGAGATGGCCCGCGGCCAGCTCGGAGAGGGCGAACGGGCTGAAGCCGAAGAGCAGGCCGCCCAGCCAGGCCGAGCTGGCGTGGCGGACGTGGGGGCGTAGCTGCCAGGCCATGGCGCTCGCGGCCGCCGCCATCATCAGGACGTAGATCAGGTCCATCGCCGCCGCCGCCGGGAGCAGCCGGAAGACCGGCCAGGCCAGAAGCGCCAGCACGAGGTCGGCGTTGTTCCAGAGCAGGCTCACGGTGCTGGGGTGGGTGGCGATGGAGGTCTGGAACGGGTTGAGCCCGTGCGAGATGGCGTAGGGGAACCAGTTGAGGAACCACAGGTGCATCGCGGTGTCGGCGCCATACCCCAGGAGCCGGGGCTGGCGGCCGAGCCAGAGGGGCAGGGTGAGGAGCAGTGCCGCCAGCAGGTAGCTGATGGGCATCGCCAGCTGCCAGCGGGGTCGAGCCGCGGCCATGGAGCGCAGCGCAGATCTTCCGGCCGGGGGACGGGCGACCACGTCGGGGAGGATCGCAGGGCCTCCTGGGAAGGTGGATGCGGAGTGGCGGCTCGGAGAGTCTAGGATGCCGACCGCCAGCCCCGGGTGACAGCGCGGTAGCGATTCCCTCAGCGGAGGGTCAGTAGGAGGGGGACTGGTCCTCAGGCGGGCGCATCCGCCAGGCGGTGGTGAGCAGCATCACGAGGATGTCCAGGTGGACTAAGGTGCACCAGAGGCAGATGGCCTTCAGCTCCACCAGCTCCACGAAGACCAGGTAGAAGACCGAAAGGAGTCCGAGGCAGGCCCAGGCGAAGTGAGCCCGGCGCACCTCCAACCGGCCGGGCCGGAGCAGCTGGGCCACGGCCAGCGTCAGGGCCACAATGAAGAAGGCCAGCCCGGGTACGGTGATGGGGATGGAGGTGCCAGGCACCACCGAGAACTGGCTGGTCACCACCTTGTCGCAGTTGACGATCCCGGTGGAGACGCAGACCGGGGCCACCTTGGCGTAGTGGACCACCGTCAGATAGCTGGCATCCCCGATCCCCAGGAGCGCCAGGGCCGTGAGCCAGATGGCTCCCCCCCTTCCCGGCGTGGGCTCCTCCGACCTCTCCACCCCGGGAGCGCCGGCGCCCGCCGGGGGTGTGACCCGGCGACGGGCCCTGGCGCTGCTCAGAGGCCCGCCTCCAGCTGGCGCACCAGCGGGCGGTCGCAGACCGAGCCGGGGCGGTTGCCGGTTATGGAGCAGATGGCGGCGGTGTCGTAGTTGACCCCGCCGAGGATCATCTTGGCCGGGGTCGAGCTGGTCTTGGCAATCAGGCTGGCGATCTGCTGCCAGTCATAGCCCTCCAGGCCGGGAGGGCCGGGTGACGTGCTCTCCGAGCCCACCTGGGCGATCTTGCCGCCGAAGTCGACGAAGGGGAACCCGCTCTGGCCGACCTGGGTGAACAGGGTGGCCTCCTGGGCGGTGAGGCGCTGAAAGGGCGTGTACCCGTTGGTGGAGCTCTTGTCGGGGACGTTGCTGTACAGCTCCCGGGCGACGAAGGTGAGGTAGGGGCTGCTGTAGGTGACTCCATGGGCGAAGGTGAACGTGGCGATGTTGGTGCCCGCGGGATCGGTGGCCGAGCCGCGGATGATCTTCAGGTTGTGGAAGCTCCCGAACTCGCTCAGCGCCCCGATCAGGGACCAGCGCTCCAGCGCACAGTAGGGGCAGTACTCGGCCCCCACGTACAGCACCTCGGGCTTGCCCTGGCTGGTAAGGGTGGTCGGGGAGGGCACCGCGGCCGGTGGGAAGTTGATATCCCCCTTGCCCACCTTGTTCAGGTTGGCTGTGGGGATGTGGGTAACCGCGCTCACCACCTGGGCCGGTGCGGGAAGAACCTGGGTGTCCTGGGTGGTGGGCTGAGCGGAGAGGTCGGCGACCACGATCACCACCACGAAGACCGCCACCACGGCCCCGATGGCGGCGAACAGCCCCCAGGGCCGGCGGCTGGAGCTCTTCTGCCGGCGGTATTGCGGGCTGCGGGTGGATCCCCTCCCGTTGCCACCCCCGACGGAGCCCCGAGCCTGCCGGCGCTCCGCCATCGACTTCTTGGACATCTGTACCTCCGGCGCCAACCCGACCGGCCGCCAGGATACGGGCCAGACCTTAGAGCCCGCTCCGAGGAGGGGTCAGGACCACCACCAGCTGATCACGATACCGGGTCCGCCAGCCCTCGGCATGGAGGAAAGCCACGCCGGGGTTGGCGGGCGGCAGGACGGCCAGCCGCACCCTGTACGAAGAGAGCAGGGCCAGGGTTCCCGACGTCAGCTGGGAGAGCCGGTGGCAGGCCGCCATCCGGGCCCCCCCCGCCGCCATCTGGTCGGTGACGCACAGCAGTCGGCGGCCCGCTGGGAAGTCCGCCGCCAGGTAGTCGCCCAGCTCCGGGGTGGAGTACCAAACCCCGCCCGCGCCGCGGAGGAAGGCCGCGGCCGAGGGGGGCGGCGCCATGGCGGCCGCCCCGCCGCCGAGGCGGACGGCCGAGACCCCCAGGCCAAAGGCGGCCAGGAGCGGAAGGCAGAGCGCGAGGGCGGCGGTCTTGGACGGGGCCCCGCGCCTCTCCGGAAGGCGGGTGGACTGGAGGAGCGCGGGCACCTGGATGCCGATCACCGCCACCAGGAGAGGGAGGTAGAAGGCCCACAGCAGCGAGGCCGCGGCGGCCAGCAGGCCGATCAGGGCGTCACCCGAGCCCAGCCGGCGGCCCGCCAGCAGGTAGGCGGCCAGGAGCAGAAGGGCCGCCAGTTCCACCACTCTCATCGACCAGGGGTGGAAGTTGGGGCTGGACCAGAGGGCGAGGAGCGGGTGCTCGCCACCCTGTCCCAGGCTGAGAGGCAGGGCGGAGTAGATGCCCGGTCCGCGCGGGTTGACCATGACGGCGAACGCGCCGGCCGGGGCCAGGAGCCAGGGGAGCCGGCCCCCTGGCGGCTGCGGACCGAACCGGTCGGCGGCGGAGACGAGAAGAAGGGCCGGCGGCACCAGCACCGCGGCCGACTCCAGATTGGCCCAGAGCAGGCAGAGGCCGACCAGGGCGGCCAGGGCCCAGCGCCGCCCGCGCCTGAACTCCGCGAGGAGGAGCAGAGCTGTGGCTCCGAGCAGCGCCAGCCAGTAGGTGGAGGTCGTGGCGGGAAGCTGGCTCAGCGCCGCCAGCGCCACGCCGCCGCCCAGCGCCACGGCCAGGGGATGGGCGTGGCCCCGCCACCCGGATACGGCGAGCAGGAGGCCGAAGGCCGAGCCCAGCAGCACCGTCAGCCCCACCAGGCCACCAGCCCCCGCCAGATGGTGCGAGCCCAGGGAGAGGAGCGCAGCCAGCCAGGAGCGGAGATCGAGCTCACCCGAGGGGACGGCCATGAAGGAGGCTCCCGCACGCCGCAGGACCTCCTGGCCGATGGCCAACTGCAAATAGTCCGGGGCAGCGGGCTGGCGCCACCCCGCGGCGGCCCCACCGAGGGTGAGGGCGGCCGCGGCCCCGAGCCTCCAGCTCCCGGTGCCGCAGCCGTCAAGTAGCAGAAGGGCCCGGCGCCGGGCCGACGCCACGAGCGGGTGGGGCGCTGGGAGGCGGTCGGTCAAGGGTGGGAAGGGGCGGCCGCCAGCCGTCTGCGGCAGCTCCGGAGGCGGCGCAGCTCCAGCAGCATCCGGCCGCCGTCCCGGAGCGAGCTCACCCGGGTGCCCTCGGAGTTGCGCCAGCGGACCCCCACCTCGGCCACCCGGATCCCCCGGACCCGGGCCCGCAGCAGCACCTCGGCGTCGAAGCCGAAGCCCAGGCAGTCGAGGTCGGAGAAGCAGGTGAGGGCCGCATCCGCGGTGAAGAGCTTGAAGCCACACTGGGTGTCGTGCAGCCCGGGGAGGGCGGCGAGGCGCAGCAGGCGGTTGTAGGTCTTGCCCATGAGTTCGCGGTGAGCGGGCTGGTGGACCTCGACCCTGGAGCCGCGAACGGCCCTCGAGCCGATGGCGATCCCCGCCCCAGCCTCTATCTCCGCCTCCAGCTTCTGCAGCTCGGTTATCGGAGTGGAGAGGTCCGCGTCGGTGAAGAGCCGCCGGCGGCCCACCGCCCGGAGCATCCCCTCCCGGACCGCCGCCCCCTTCCCCTGGTTGCGGGGAAGCCGCAGGAGCCGCAGCTCGGGCCAGCCGGCTGAGGCGGCGGTGACCAGGGCGGCGGTGCCGTCCGCGCTCCCGTCGTCCACCACCAAGAGCTCGTATCCGCCGGGCGCGCCACCCAGGTAGCGGCGCAGCTCGACGAGAGACGCCGGCAGGCGATCCTCCTCGTTGTAGGCGGGGACTACGACCGAGAGCCGCACCGCGGAGCTGATCATCCCCGGGGCTCCCGCAGAACTCGCCAGAAGAACACCGACCCCCGCGCCATCCGGGCCAGACGCCAGGGCTGGCGCAGGAGCCGCCAGCTCCACTCAAGCCCGGCCCGCCGGAGGGGCGCGGGCGCCCGGCGCACCCGCCCCGAGAGATAGTCCAGCGATCCGCCCACCCCGATGCCCACCCGGCAGCCGCTGTCCGCGAGGTGGCGGCCGAGCCAGAGGTCCTGCCTGGGCACCCCGAGCGCCACCGCCACCACGCTCGCCCCGGAGGCCCGGACGCGTTCCGCCGCCTCCTCGAGCTCCTCGGGGCGCGGACTGAGGGCCCCGGCCAGCTCAAGACCAGGGGCCAGCTGCCGAAGCCGCGCGTAGGCGGCCTCGGCTACGCCCTCGCGGCCACCGAGGAGGAAGACAGACCGGCCCATCTGGGCGCACAGGGCGCACAGGTCGACGAGGAAGTCGGCGCCCGGAATCCGCTCAGGCAGGCGGCTGCCCATCCTCCTCACCGCCCAGGAGATCCCGGAGCCGTCGGCCAGCACCAGGCCCGCCCGCCCGATGGTCTCCGCCAGCTCGGGGGCCCGGCCAGCCCAGACCACCATCTCGGGATTGAGGGTCACCACCTGCAGGGGCCCTTCCAGCCCGAGGATGGCCGCGCGGCAGCGGGCGAGGGCGGCCTCGCGGGTCGTGAGGTCCACCGGGACTCCGAGCAGCGACAGGCGAGGGGTGACCGGAGCCACTCCCGCCGCGGGGGCCTGGGGCACGCCTGAAGTTTAGGCCGGGGCGGTCCGGCTCACGGCCGCGGTTCCGCGACCGTTACAGCGCCGCTTCCAGCTGTGTCAGTCCCGCTCCCGGCGTCGCTGCAGCTGAGCGGCGGCCACCCTGGCCTGAGCCACCTCGAGGAGGTGGGCGGCCACCGGGCTTTCCGGCTCCCTGCTGGCCCGCTCCTGGGCACCGCGGAGCTCCTCCTCGGCCGCCTCAACCCCGATGGCTGAGGAGAGCTGGCCCCGCTCCGCCGCCACGGTCACCAGGTCGGGCAGCACCTCCAGGAAGCCACCCTCGAGGAAGACGTACCGCTCGCCGTCCCCCTGCCTCACCATCACCTCACCAGGCTTCAGCCAGGTGAGCAGGGGCGCGTGCTGGGGGAGGACCCCGAGGTCGCCGTCCGCGCCGCGGAAGGTGAGGAAGTCGGCCTCACCCTCGAGGAGCGGCTGGTCCGCGGCCAGAACGCGCACCCTGACCGCCATCAGGCCACCTGGTCCTCGCGGCCCAGGTTGAGCCGGCGGCCGTTCTCGATCGCCTCGTCGATGGTGCCCACCATCCGGAAGGCCTGCTCGGGCAGGTCGTCCAGCGCTCCGGAGAGGATCTCCTGGAAGCCGCGGACGGTCTCCCGGAGGGGCACGTACTTCCCCGGGGTGCCGGTGAACTGCTCGGCCACGAAGAACGGCTGGCCCAGGAACTGCTGCACCCGCCGGGCCCGCTGCACGGTCAGCTTGTCCTCGTCCGAGAGCTCCTCCATCCCCAGGATGGCGATGATGTCCTGGAGGTCCTGGTAGCGCTGCAGGACCCGCTGCACCCCGAGCGCCACCTCGTGGTGCTCCTTGCCCACGGTCCTCGGCTCCAGGATCCGGCTGAAGGAGTCCAGCGGGTTGACCGCCGGGTAGATCCCCAGCTCGGCGATGCGCCGGTCGAGGGACACGGTGGCCCCCAGGTGGGCGAAGGTGGTCTGGATGGCCGGGTCGGTGAAGTCGTCGGCGGGCACGTACACCGCCTGCACCGAGGTGATCGAGCCCCGGTTGGTGGAGGTGATGCGCTCCTGCAGGTCACCCATCTCCGAGGCCAGCGTGGGCTGGTAACCCACCGCCGAGGGCATCCGGCCCAGGAGGGCGGAGACCTCGCTGCCCGCCAGCATGTAGCGGAAGACGTTGTCGATGAACAGGAGCACGTCCGCCCCCTCCTCGTCGCGGAACTCCTCCGCCATGGTGAGCCCGGTGAGGGCGATCCGGGCCCGGGCCCCCGGGGGCTCGTTCATCTGGCCGAAGACCAGGGCGGTCTGGCCGATGACCCCGGACTCGTGCATCTCCCCGAAGAGCTGGTTGCCCTCCCGGGTGCGCTCCCCCACCCCGGCGAAGACGGAATAGCCGCTGTGCTCCTTGGCGATGTTGCGGATGAGCTCCATCACGATGACGGTCTTGCCCACCCCGGCACCTCCGAAGAGCCCGATCTTGGAGCCCTTGGCGAAGGTGCAGATGAGGTCCAGGACCTTGATCCCGGTCTCCAGGATCTCCGTGGAGACCGCCTGCTCCGAGACTGCGGGCGGCTCCCGGTGGATGGGCAGCCGCTTGGCGGCCTCCAGTGGCGGGCCCCCATCTATGGGCTCCCCCACCACGTTGAACATCCGCCCCAGCACCTGCTTGCCCACCGGCACGGTGATCGGGGAACCGGTGGCGATCACCGGCTCTCCCCGCCGCAGACCGTCGGTGGACTGCATGGCGATGCAGCGGGCCACGTCGTTGCCCAGGTGCTGCTGCACCTCCAGGACCAGCGGAGGCCCGTCCCGCTCCACCAGTAGGGCATCCAGGATGTGCGGCAGCTCCGACGACTCGAAGGCCACGTCCACCACCGCCCCGATCACCTGAAGCACCTCACCGCGCTCCAGCCGCTTCGCCTGCACCTCGCTCATCAGCACCTCCTCAGCGCCGGGCCGCCTGCAGGGCCTCGGCACCGCCGATAATCTCCATGAGTTCCCGGGTGATCCCCGCCTGGCGCACCTTGTTGGCGGTGAGCGAGAGCTCCCGGATCACATCTCCCGCCGCCGACGAGGCGTTGCGCATCGCCACCATCTGGGCACTGTAGAAGCTGGCCTGAAGCTCCCGGACCGCGTGCAGCATCTCCGCCTCCACGTAGGCCGGCATGAGGCGCTCAAGCACCGCCCGGGCGTCGGGCTCGTATATGTAGTCGCCTTCGGTGTGGGGGCCCTCCGACTCGGCTCGTGGCGGGACCGGGACCAACACCTTCACCGTGGGGATCTGGCTGAGCAGGTTGCGGAAGCGGGGATAGGCCAGCACCACCTCCCGCGCCCCCCCTTCCAGGAACGCCGAGACCGCGGCCTCCATCGAGGGCCGCAGCTCCTCCAGCCCGACCTGGTCGGAGATCCCCACCCGGTGGTGGAGGATCTGGAGGTGCATGCGGCGGGAGAACTCCAGCCCCTTCCGCCCCAGCACCACCACCTGGTAGCGGGGGCCGAAGTTCCGCAGCATGTGGGAGTGGGCCGCCCTCAGGGTGTTGACGTTGAGGGAGCCCGCCAAGCCCCGGTCCGAGGTCACCAGGATGAGGACCCCCGGCCCCTCCTCCCGGGGCACCAGGAACGGGTGGTGGAACTCCTTGCCGATCTTGGCGACGTCAGCCACCAGCTCCTCCATGGCGAGGGCGTAGGGTCGCCCGGCGGCCACCCGGGCCTGGGCGCGGCGCATCTTGGCGGCGGCCACCATCTGCATGGCGCGGGTGATCTGCTCGATGTTGCGGATCGCCCGGATGTGCCGCCGGATGTCCCGGAGAGTGGCCAATCAGCCCTCCTTGGCGCCGGCCGCCGCGGCCACCTGCCCCACGTCGAAGCCCTGGTTGAACTCCTCCAGGGCGGCCCGGAGCCTGGCCTCCAGCTCGTCGTCCAGCGCCAGCTTGGTCTCCAGATCCGACTCCAGCTCCGAGTGGGTCTGGCCGATCCAGCGACGGAACTGGGACTCCCACTCCGCCACCCGGTCGACCGGGACCTGGTCCAGGTAGCCGTTGGTGCCGGCGAAGATCACCATCACCTGGTGGGAGACCGGCGCTGGCTGGTACTGGTCCTGCTTCAGCAGCTCGGTGAGGCGCTGGCCCCGCTCCAGCTGCTCCCGGGTGGATCGGTCGAGGTCGGAGGAGAACTGGGAGAAGGCCGCCAGGGCGCGGTACTGGGCCAGCTCCAGCCGGAGCCCGCCCGCCACCTTCTTGAGGGCCTTGGTCATGGCGTCGCCCCCCACCCGGCTGACCGAGAGCCCCACCGAGATGGCGGGCCGGGTGCCGGCGTAGAAGAGGTCGCCCTCCAGGTAGATCTGCCCGTCGGTGATGGAGATCACGTTGGTGGGGATGTAGGCGGAGACGTCGTTGGCCTGGGTCTCGATGATCGGCAGGGCGGTGAGGGATCCCCCCTTGCGGTTGTCGTTGAGCCGCGCGGCTCGCTCCAGGAGGCGCGAGTGCAGGTAGAAGACGTCGCCGGGGTAGGCCTCCCGTCCCGGCGGCCGCCGGAGGGCCAGGGAGATCTCCCGGTAGGCCCAGGCGTGCTTGCTGAGGTCGTCGTAGACCACGAGGGCGTCCTCCCCCCGCTCCATGAACCACTCCCCCATGGTGCAGCCGGTGTAGGGGGCGAGGTAGAGCAGCGGTGCCGGCTCGCCGGCGGTGGCGGAGACGATGATGGTGTGCTCCAGCGCCCCGTACTCCTCGAGGAGCGCCGCGACCCGGGCCACCGTGGAGGCGTTCTGCCCCACCGCCACGTAGATGCAGGTGAGGTTCTTGCCCTTCTGGTTGATGATGGTGTCGATGGCGATCGCCGTCTTGCCGATCTGCCGGTCCCCGATCAGCAGCTCGCGCTGCCCCCGGCCGATCGGCACCAAGGCGTCGATGGCCTTGATCCCCGTGGCCACCGGGGTGTTGACCGGCTGGCGGTCGATGACTCCGGGCGCGGGCCGCTCCACCGGCCAGCGCTCCTTGGTCACCAGCTCACCCTTGCCGTCTATGGGCACGCCCAGGGCGTTGACCACCCGGCCCACCAGCTCCCGCCCCACGGGGACCTCCACGATCCGCCCCGTGGTGCGGACCTCGTCCCCCTCGCTGAGCTGCTCGTAAGGGCCCATGATGATGGCCCGCACCAGGTCCTCCTCGAGGTTGAGGGCCATCCCGTAGACACCGTGGGGAAACTCCAGCAGCTCGCCGGCCATCGCCCCCTCCAGACCGTAGACCTGGGCGATCCCGTCGGCGAGCGCGGTAACCACCCCGGACTGGGCGGTGACCACCGGGACGTCGAAGTCGGCGATCCGGCTCTTGATGATCTTGCCAATGTCGTCGGCGTTGAGGCTCATGCTCCCCTCAGATTGCTCCGGCTTCCGTCAGCATCCTCGAGCGCAGCTGCTGCAGCCGGGTGCGCAGGCTGGCGTCAAATACCCTGTCCCCCACTCTGACCACCGCCCCACCCAGGAGGTCTCCCTCGACCCGGGAGGCTATCTTGACCTCCCGCCCGGCCCGCTGGGAGAGCTCCCGTCCGAAGCGCTCCAGCTGCTCTGAGGTGAGGGGCACGGCGGTCGTCACCGTGGCCGAGACCCTGCCCTGGCGCCGCTCCACCAGATCGAGGTAGGCGGCTCGGATCTGGGCCAGCATCCGGGTGCGCCGAGAGGCGATGAGCAGGAGCAGGAGGTTCCGGGCCAAAAGGTCCGCGCCCTCCACCCGCGACAGCACCGCGGTGGCCAGCTCCCGGCGCTGCTGGGTGCTGTACTCGGGGCTGGCCAGCGCCCGACCCAGGTCGGTCTCCTGCGCCAACCGGACCAGCAGCTCCAGTCGCTCCCCCCAGCGGGAGTACGAGCCCTCCTCCTCCGCCAGCTCCACCAGTGCCTTGGCGTAGTGGCGGGCGGTGCTGGGGATGCGGGGTGGCAGCGGCGTGTCAGGCACTCAGGTCCACCTCGGAGAGGGCCTGCTCCACCAGCTGGAGCTGGCGCCGCTCGTCCAGCTCCTCCTGCAGGACGCGGGTGGTGGCCATCACCACCAGGTCGGCCACCTGGCGCCGGAGCTCGGCCACCGCCTGCTCGCGCTCACGCTGGAGCTCGGCCCTGGCTCGCTCCAGCATGGCCTGCTGCTCCGCCTCACCCCGCTGGCGCAGCTCCTCTCGGAGCTGCTCACCCAGCTGCTGGGCACGATCGAGGATCTCCTGGGCCTTGGCTCGGGCCTCGGCCATCTCCGCCATCTCGCTGGCCCGGGACCGCTCCGCCTCCTGGCGGGCCTTCTCGGCCTCCTGCAGCGACTGGGCGATCAGCTGCTGGCGCGCCTCCAGGGCCCGCAGCAGCGGGGGGAAGACGTAGCGGGCGAGCAGCCACAGCAGCACCAGGAAGACCACGATCTCCACCACGAAGGTGAAGTTGAGGCTGAGCGGGCTGGAGGCGAGGACCATGCCCTATTCCTACTTCCCGGCCAGGGCGATGAAGACGAACATCAGGGCGAGGTTGATGAAGTACACCGCCTCGGCCAGACCCACGGTCAGGAAGGTCCAGGTCAGAAGTCGGCCCTGGGCCTCGGGCTGGCGGGCGATCCCGGCGATCAGCTGGGCGCCGGCCAGGCCGTCACCGATGGCGGCACCCACGGCCCCCACCCCGGTGCCGATCATGGCCCCCGCGTAAACCTCGGCGTGTGCGCTGGTTAGCAAGATCTCTCCTCCCGGTCCCTCTTAGGACCTCTCAGGGCTGGCTGGTGGCGGGCTGGGCCGCCTGGTGTTCCTCATTGCTCATGGTGGCCATGCTGAGGTAGATGACCGTCAGCAGGGCGAAGATGAAGGCCTGGATGACGTCCACGAAGAGCCCCTCGAAGAGCTTCCAGACCCCGTTGAAGGCGAAGCCGATGTAGATGGGCAGGATGGCGATGATCTGCAACATCAGGGCGGCGGCGAACATGTTGCCGAAGAGACGCAGCGCCAGGGAGATGGGGTAGGAGATCTGGGCGATGATGTTGATCGGCGCCAGGAGGATGTAGAAGACCCAGGGCATCCCCTCCGGGTGGAGGTAGTTGGTGTGCACGTAGCCCATGAGCCCCTTGCGGCGGATGGAGGTGACGTGGACCATGACGATGACGATGATGGCCAGCGCCGCCGTGTCATTGACGTCGGCGGTGGGCGAGGTGAGCCGGTCCCCGGTGGGGATGAGCTCCAACCAGTTGCTCACCAGGATGTAAAAGAACAGGACCGTCACCAGCGGCACCACCCAGCGGGCGAAGGGCCCGATCATCCGGGTGACGTAGTCGTCCACGGTGGTCCAGACCAGCTCGATCATCGTCTGGAACTTCCCCGGGACCCCGCTGGTGACCTGCCGGCGCAGGTAGAGCCCCAGCCCCAGCACTATGCAGAAGGCGACCGCGCTGCTGATGAGGGTGTCCAGGTAGATCTGCTCCCCGAAGATGTAGCCCACCCAGTGCTGGCCCACCTGGATCTGAGTCAGTACCACCGGCCTCATCGCTGGCTGAGCCTCCACCCCAGGCGCAGGATCGCACCCACCTGGGCCAGGTGGGTCGCCAGCAGCCCCAGCAGCCCCCACACGCCGACCGGCCCCAGGAACGCGACCAGCAGGGCCAGCACCACGGTTATCGCCGCCAGTCGGGGAAGGCTGGATCCGAGGAAGGCCACCGGCGAGCGACGCATGGCGAAGACCGCCAGCTGGAGGTTGCCCAGGCCGATCAGTGCCCCCAGGGCGGCCAGCCCCAGCCCCAGCGGGCCGGCCACGATGAAGCCGGCCACAGCGACCACGGCGCCCGCCCCGAGAGCCGCCAGCAGGGCGGTTCGGCCCGCTCCGGCGAACTCCTCCGCAGGGCTAGCCATCACCCCCTGGTCCCCGCAACCATCGCAACCCCCTTATCACCGCCGCGGCTCCGGCGACCATCCCCAGCACCAGCCCCGTGAGCGTGAGCCACGGAAGCGTGTGCCAGCGCTGGTCCAGCAGCACCCCGGCCACGACCCCGACTCCGACCGTGAACGAGAAGACTCCCACCAAGGCGAGGGCCGCCCCGGGGCCCGGCACTCCCCCGGGCCGCTGCGGATCGCCCCCCAAGGACAACTCCGCGGGATCTTACCATGCTGGGGGCGGGGGACGGCCGGCCCAATGACCGCACATACACTTCCCCCGTGGTGATCGGGATCGACGCCAGCCGCGCCTTCGCCGCCTTCCCCACCGGGATCGGCGTGTACTCCACCGAGGTCATCTCCGGGCTGGCCGCCGACCCTCCGGCCGATCTCCGCCTCTACCTGAACGCCCGGCGCCCCCCGGAAGGCGCCCCCCGGCTCCCCGAGGGCAGCGAGTACGCGCCCATCCCCCTGCGGAGGGGGTGGACCCGGCTCCGGCTGCGCTGGGAGCTGGCGCGCCGGCCGCCGGACCTCCTCTTCGTCCCCGCCTACCGCCTTCCCCCGGGGCGGCTGCCGCCGTCGGTGGTCACGGTGCACGGAGTCGAGCACCGGATGACCGGCTCCGCCTACTCGCAGGCCGCGGCACGCTCGGTGGACGACTTCGTCCGTGACACCCTGGGCCGGGCGCGGCGGGTGATCACCCCCTCGGAGACCACCCGCTCCGACCTGTGCCAGCTGTACGGGGCGGACCCGGCCAAGGTGACGGTGATACCTCACGGAGTCTCGGAGGCCCTCCTCGGCGCCGACCCCCGCGCGACTTCCGTCGAGCTGGAGCGGCTCCGGGTCCCCCGGCCCTACCTGCTGGTGGTAGGCGCGCACCACCCGCGCAAGAACGTGCAGCAGGCGGTGAGGGCGCTGGCCGCCGCCTTCCCCGGTGCCGGCGGCTCCCCGTCCCTGGTGGTGGCCAACGCCGCCGGCGAGGCCGCCTCGGAGCTGGCCCGCCTCGCCCAGGAGTTGGGAGTGGGCCGGCGCGTCCTCCTTCTCCCCCACCTCGGGCCCGCCGCCCTCGCCGCCCTCTACCGGGGCTCGGAGGCCACGCTGGTGCCCTCGCTGTACGAGGGCTTCGGGCTGCCGGCGCTGGAGGCGATGGCCCTGGGCTCGCCGGTCCTGGCCGGTGACTCCGGGGCGGTGGCGGAGGTGGCGGCAGGGGCGGCCATCCTGCTTCCGTCCCGGGACCTGCAGCGCTGGGCCGAGGGGATCCGGGAGCTCATGTCGAACCAAGACCTCCGCAGACACCTCTCCGGCCTCGGTCGTGAGCGGTCGAGCCGCTACACCTGGGAGCGGTCGGTGGCGGAGCACCGCGCGGTGCTCCTGGAGGAGCTCAGCGCAGGTAGAGGAGCGCCCTAGATCCGGACCCCTCGACCCGCTCCAGCGCCACCTCTGCCCCCTTGACCGCGCAGTGGGCCGGGTCCGGGACCACGCGGGCGCGCATCCCGGTGCGCCTCACCAGGAGGTCCCGCCAGCCCTCCAGGTCCACCCCCCGCCCGGCCACGTGCAGCGGCTGGCCCGTGATCCGCTGGCGGTGGACCCGGGGAGCCTCCTCGAGCACTCCCTCGAAGAGGCCGATCACGGCCTCCCCCGCTCTCTCGTCCGGAGCTCCGGGGGCGAGCGCGACCTCCACCGCGGCGTGGGCCAGCATCCCGTGGTGGCAGACGATCGCCGCCTGCGCCCCCTGGGGGAGGAGATAGAGGATGGGGCTGGGGTCCCAGGAGGTGACGGGAAGACCGGCGCCGAAGGCCAGCGCCAGCGGCAGGTCCAGGACGTGGGCCATCCGCGCCCCGGAGTCCAGCGCCGCCTGCAGCAGCACCCGCCGCGCCGCGGTGGAGAGCTGGGCAGAGACCGCCAGAACCAGCTCGTGGCGGGCGAAGCTGATCCGTCCCACCGCCCGGGAGCTGAGCTGGCGCAGCAGCTGGGCGGCCGCCTCGGGGTGGCGGAGCTCGAAGATCCCCATCGGCTCCACCAGCTCGCTCTCCTCGAAGTCCCGCCGGGCCGCTTCCCCGGAGGCCAGCAGTCGTGCCCCGGAGTCGGCCCAGCGCCCCAGGGCAGGCTCATCCACGATGAGCCCCTCCCCGCGGACCCAGACCAGGACTCGGTCGGGAGCCAGCTCGACGGCGAAGCGCCGGCCGGCCACCCTCAGCCCTCGGCC
Source organism: bacterium (assembly GCA_021844355.1). Lineage (GTDB taxonomy): Bacteria > Chloroflexota > Dormibacteria > Aeolococcales > Bog-877 > JAJYXT01. The sequence continues at coordinate 16,154 of JAKBTP010000102.1, forward strand.
CGGCGCAATCGGGCCCCCAGGGCGGTGAGCTTGGCCTCCAGCTCCTGATAGCCACGGTCCAGGTGTCTCAGCTCCCGGCAGGTGGTGACTCCCTCGGCGCACAGCCCGGCGATCACCAGGGCCGCTCCCGATCGGATGTCGGAGATGCTCAGCTCCGCGCCCACCAAGGGGTGCCCCCCGTGGACCACGGCGATCCGCCCCTCCACCTCGATCCGGGCGCCCAGGAGGCGAAGCTGCTCCACCGGCCGGAAGCGGTTCTCGTACAGCGACTCCCAGACCGTGGACACCCCCTGGGCCTGCGTCATGAGGGCCACGTACTGCGACTGCAGGTCGGTGGCGAAGCCGGGATGGGGCCAGGTGGTCATGTCCACCGCAGAGAGCGGCCCGCTGCGGGACACCTTGGCCCAGCTGCCCCCCTCCTCCACCGTGCAGCCGGCGGCGCGGAGCTTATGGAAGAGCTGGATGAGGTCGTCGCAGACCACCTCCTCGACGAGGACCTCTCCCCCGGTGGCGGCCGCGGCGATGGCGAAGGTGCCGGCCTCTATGTAGTCTGGCCGGACCCGGTGGTGAGCGCGATGGAGGCGATCCACCCCCTCGATCACGATCCGGTCACCTCCCGCCCCCGAGATCCGTGCCCCCATGGAGTTCAGGCAGAGGGCCAGGTCGGCCACGTGAGGTTCCCGGGCCGCGTTGGAGATGACGGTTATCCCCTCCGCCCGGACCGCCGCCAGCATGAGGTTCTCGGTGCCGGTCACGGTGGGCATGTCCAGCAGCAGGTGGGCGCCGTGCAGCCGGCCCGCCCGGGCCCGCAGCCAGGGGCCGTCCTCGGAGATCTCCGCCCCCATGGCCCGGAGGCCGGAGAGATGCTGCTCGATGCGCCGGGCGCCGATGTCATCACCTCCCGGGCGAGGCAGGACCGCCTCTCCCCGGCTTCCCAAGAGCGCCCCCAGGAGAAGGAGCGAGGCGCGCATGCGCGCGGCCAGCTCGGGGTCGAGCGCGGACCCTGGGGTCCGGGCCGGGGAGGCCTCCAGCTGCCCCGGGCGCCGGTCGACCGCCAGCCCGAGGCTCTCGAGTATCCCGACCATGGTGTCCACGTCCTCGATCGCCGGCACGTTGGAGAGCAGCAGGGGCTCCTCGGAGAGCAGCGCCGCCGCCATCTCCGGCAGGGCGGCGTTCTTGCTGCCGCTGACCCGCACCGAGCCGCGCAGGGCCCTGCCGCCCTCGATCTCCAGCCAGGTTCCGGTCATCTGGGTCGCTCCAGGCGCTGCTCGGGCTCGTGGCGACCCTGGAACGCAAACCCTCCCCTCCTCCATATCCGCAGTCCGAGGAGGATGAGCCCCACCACCAGCAGCCCCAGTGCCACGGCCAGGATCTTACGGTGGCCGAACAGCGCCAGCCCGAGGCAGCCCAGGATGGCGGTCACCAGGTAGAAGGTGATCGCCGTCTCCCGAGCGCTGAGCC
>JAKBTP010000044.1 GCA_021844355.1 bacterium
AGCAAGGGCAGATAGAGAGAATGGGCAAGAAGAAGTACGACACCACCAAGCCCCACGTCAACGTGGGCACCATCGGGCACATCGACCACGGCAAGACCACCCTGACCGCGGCCATCACCAAGGTGCTAGCGGAGACCGGGCTGGCCGACTTCCGGGCGTTCGACACCATCGACAACGCCCCCGAGGAGAAGGCCCGGGGGATAACCATCGCCGCCTCTCACGTGGAGTACGAGACCGCGACCCGGCACTACGCCCATGTCGACTGCCCGGGCCATGCCGACTACATCAAGAACATGATCACCGGAGCCGCCCAGATGGACGGGGCGATCCTGGTGGTGGCGGCGACCGACGGGCCCATGCCCCAGACGCGCGAGCACATCCTGCTGGCCCGGCAGGTGGGCGTTCCCTACATCGTGGTGGCCCTCAACAAGGTGGACGCTGTCGACGACGAGGAGCTCCTGGAGCTGGTGGAGCTCGAGGTTCGGGAGCTGCTCAGCAAGTACGACTTCCCCGGCGACGACATCCCCGTGGTCCGGGTGTCGGCGCTGAAGGCGCTTGAGGGCGACCCCGCCGCCGAGGAGCAGATTCGCCAGCTCATGGAGGCCGTGGACACCTACATCCCCGTCCCGGAGCGGCCCATCGACCAGCCCTTCCTGATGCCCATCGAGGACGTCTTCTCGATCGAGGGCCGGGGCACCGTGGTCACCGGCCGAATCGAGCGTGGGCTGGTCAAGGTGAACGACCAGGTGGAGATCGTCGGCATCCGTGACACCGCCAAGACGGTGGTGACCGGGGTCGAGATGTTCCACAAGCTGCTGGACCAGGGCGAGGCGGGGATGAACTGTGGCTGCCTCCTCCGGGGGATCAAGCGGGACGAGGTCGAGCGCGGCCAGGTGCTGGCCAAGCCGGGCACCATGCGCCCGCACACCGACTTCGAGGCCCAGGTCTACGTCCTCACCAAGGACGAGGGTGGAAGGCACACCGCCTTCTTCAGCAACTACCGTCCCCAGTTCTACATCCGCACCACCGACGTCACCGGGCAGGTGGCCCTGCCGGAGGGCCGCGAGCTGGTCATGCCCGGGGACAACGTCGAGCTCAAGGTCTCGCTCATCACCCCGGTCGCGGTGGAGGAGGGGATGCGGTTCGCCATCCGCGAGGGTGGGCGTACCGTGGGCGCCGGCGTGGTCACCAAGATCGACAAGTAGGCCGCAGGGAATCGGTTAGAGAGCAGAAATGGCACAGCGCATTCGGATCCGGCTCAAGGCCTATGACCACCGGGTCCTGGACCAGGCGGCGGCTCGCATCGTGGAGACCGCGGCTCGGAACCAGGCCGAGGTGATGGGTCCGGTGCCGCTGCCGACGGAGATCAACAAGTACACGGTGATCCGGGGCCCGTTCATCGACAAGGACTCGAGAGAGCAGTTCGAGATGCGGACCCACAAGCGGATCCTGGACATCCTGGATCCCAATCCCAAGGTGGTCGACGCCTTGATGCACCTAAACCTGCCCAGCGGCGTCAACATCGAGATCAAGCTCTGATGACGACCGCCCTGCTGGCCCGCAAGTTGGGTATGGCCCAGGTCTTCGGGGACGATGGGCGCTGCTTCGGGGTCACCGTGCTGGAGGCCGGGCCCTGCCCGGTGGTCCAGGTCAAGACGGCGGCCGCGGACGGCTACGATGCGGTCCAGATCGGGTTCGGTCCCCTCCGGCGTCGCTCCGTGAACCGGGCGCAGGCAGGGCACTTCGAGGCGGCCGGGGTCGAGCCCAAGCGCCACCTCCGGGAGGTCCGCGGGGCCACGGCCGCGGAGGCCGGCGAGGTCCTCACCGTCGCCGCCTTCGAGGTGGGGGCGGAGGTGGACGTCACCGGGGTAAGCAAGGGCAAGGGGTTTGCCGGCCAGCACAAGCGGCACAACTTTGGGCGCGGCCCGGTGACCCACGGGAGCCACAACATCCGGCAGCCCGGTTCGGTCGGATCGGTGGATGCCGCCCGCACCCTGCCCGGGCTCAAGATGGCCGGGCACCTCGGGGACCGGCGCACCACGGTGCAGCGGTTGGAGGTCTTCCGGGTCGACACGGAGCGCAACCTGCTGCTGGTCAAGGGGGCGGTCCCCGGTGCCGACGGTGGGCTCCTCATGGTGCGCAGCTCCAGGCCGCGGATCCGCAAGCCCCGGGGGCAGCGCTGATGGCCTCCGCCGTCGTGCGCGGGCCGGAGGGGGACGCCAAGGGAGACTACGAGCTGCCCTCGGCCGTCTTCGGTCAGGAGGTCAACCAGGGGGTGCTGCACCAGGCCGTCGTGCGCCAGATGGCCGGTGCCCGCCAGGGCACCCATGACACCAGGACCCGGGGCGAGGTGAGCGGCGGAGGCAGGAAGCCGTACCGCCAGAAGGGCACCGGGCGCGCCCGCCAGGGGTCCATCAGGGCTCCCCACTATCGGGGGGGCGGCACCGTCTTCGGTCCCACTCCCCGCAGCTACGCCCTGGCCATGCCTCGCAAGCAGCGGCGCCTGGCGCTGCGCGTGGCCCTGTCGGCGAAGGCCAGCGACGGAGCGATACAGGTGGCCGACGAACTGCACTTCGACGCTCCCCGCACCCGGCAGATGGCCGCCTTCCTGGATCAGGCTGGGGCTGGGCGGCGGGTGCTCCTGGTGGTGGAGGGGCGGGACCCCAACCTGGAGCTCTCGGCCCGCAACATCCCTCAGCTGAAGGTGATCCATGCGAGCAACCTCGGGGTCCGCGACGTCATGGTGGCGGACACCCTGAT
>JAKBTP010000169.1 GCA_021844355.1 bacterium
CGCAGGCTTCCAGGCCGCGGTGCTTCTCTCCTGGTGGGCCGCCGATCTCACCGAGCGCCACCCCGCAAGCGGCCAGTCGGTCGCCCCAAGAGGACGGGTGCTGCTGGCTTCGGCAGCCGTGCCGGCCCTGCTGAGCCTGGCACTCTTGGGGCACGCCGCTGATGAGGCCGCGGCTTCCGGTGGGCCCCAGGGACAGCTGGCCCGGGTGCTACCAGTGGCGGCCAGCTCGTGGCTGCGGGCTCACCCCATTCCCGGGGTCTGGTACACGACCCCGGATTTCGGCGACTACCTGGCGGCCAGAGACCCAACCCAGGGACGCCTTGTCTGCACGACCGATCCCGTCGCCGACGGGCCGGCCCGGATGTCGGCCTGCGAGCAGCTGGCGGTGCTGAACCAGGGCGCTCTCTCGATACTGGGGCGCCTTCGGGTTGAGGTCGCGGTGCTGCCCGCCGCCGCTCCGGAGGTGGCCTTCCTCCGGGCCGAGGGGTGGTCGATCCGGTATCGTGATGCCACCAGCGTGGTGCTGACGGCAAATCCCAGCGTGCGCTAAGGTTGCGCCTCTAAATTGCTAATCCCGTCCCCCAGCACGTGAGCAGGAGCAGATGTCCAAGAAGTCAGTAGCGGAGCGGCGCCAGACCAGCGGCCGGGGCGGCGCAGGAGGCCGCAATGGCTCCGGATCGGGACCAGGGGGCAGGGGTTCGGGGCGCTCTTCGAGCCGGCGGCAGCAGCGGGGCCAGAAGGGGCGGCCCTGGGCGGTGTTCGCATCGATAGGAGGGGTGGTCGCGGTCTTTGTGATCGTGATCGTGCTGCTGGAGGTGACCGCCCCCAGCAGCGGCCAGGACACCCAGGTGCTCCCGGCGCCAGCCTCGGTGGTCTCGGCCGTGACCAAGGTCCCCAACTCCGCCCTGGCCAAGGTCGGCGCCGGCGAGATCAACTACCCACCGCAGGCCATCTCGGGCTACCCCAAGCTGACCCAGAACGGCAAGCCCGAGGTGCTCTACATCGGAGCGGAGTACTGCCCCTACTGCGCTCTGGAGCGCTGGTCTCTGATCGGGGCCCTCAGCCGATTCGGAAGGTTCTCCAACCTCAAGATCATCAGGTCGTCGGTGACCGACCCGGCCGGTCCCAACATCCCGACCTTCACCTTCGCCCATGGGGTGACCTACTCCAGCCGGTACGTCGCATTCGTGGCCCGGGAGATCTTCAGCAACGTCCCTGACTCCAAGACCTCGGTCGGCTACGCCCCCTTCCAGACCATGACCAAATCTGAGACCAGCCTCTTCACCAACCCCAAGCTCGCCAACGGAGGGTTCCCGTTTGTCGACTTCGGCGGGGTGGTGGCGCAGATAGGGTCGGAGAGCGCCAACGCCGGCCCCCACCCGCAGCCCGGCCCGCCCGCTCTCAGCAACCTCAGCTGGCAGCAGGTGGCTCACGACCTCTCCAACCTCAAGTCCAGCCAGGCGCAGATGATCCTGGGCGGTATCAACTACGACACCGCCGCCATCTGCAAGATAACCGGCAACAAGCCGGGCTCGGTCTGCGGGCAGTCGGTGATTAAGCAACTGGAGGCCGGCCTCTGAGCGCAGCCCGTTCGCGTCGCAGGGTGCTGGCCACCGAGCCCCAGGATCCGGCCGCGGCACCTCCCCAGTCCGGGGCGCGGTCCCCGGGCTTCTGGAGCGGTCCCGGGCGGCCCGGGGCCTGGCTGCTGGTGGCCTTTGCGACCGCCGGTTTCGGGGTGGCGGTGTATCTGACCGCGGTGCACTATGCCCACGTCCCCCTGGCCTGCTCCGACACCGGACTGGTCAACTGCGCCAGGGTCGTGACCAGCCAGTTCTCGGTTGTACCGGGGACCAACTTGCCGATAACGGTGCCGGGGATGGGCTTCTTCCTGGTCAGCTTCGGGCTGGCGCTGGCGCAGCTGCGGCGTCCGTACCGGTTCTCGCTGCGGCAGGCGCACTTCGCCTGGGCGTGCCTGGGGCTGCTGACAGTCTTCTACCTGGTCTTCGTGGAGCTGGTGGAGCTGCACAACATCTGCCTCTGGTGCACCAGCGTGCACGCCCTGATCGTGCTCACCCTGATCACGACCGCCTGGCGGCTGCAGCCGCTGGAGGAGACTGTGGGCCGACTCTGAGGCATCGGGTGGGTTTCAGAGGGCCGTGGCCCGGTCCACTTCGCGGACCGCGACTGGCGGGTCAGGGTCTGGCTTCCGACCTATGCCAGCCAGGCGTTCACCGCCTCGGGATCGAAAGCCTCGGGGTCGAACCCATCCCCGAACCAGTCCACCAACTCCGTGTGCCGGGGGTGGGCTGAGTCGGTGAGCGCCTCGAGGAGGTTGGCATATCCCGGGGGCCCGCCGCAGTCCTCCGGCGGGCAGGCGCGCCGGCCGCTCACGCAGCGGGGATAGGTGACGTCCGGCTCCGCGGGAAATACCTTCTCCACGATGAGCTCATGCTCCCAGCCGTCTCCGAAGTCGTACTCGTAGCGGAGGTGGGTTCCGAGTGGCGCCACCCGACCCAGACGGGCCCGGTTCTCATTCTTTGGTGAGGGCCCGCCCCAGGGGTCGTGGACCCGGCCGTCCGCGTACTCTGCGCCGCCCACCGAGAACAGATGGAGGTGGCTGTCGTCCCAGCCCATGGCTGTCTGGAGGATGAAGTGGAGCTCGCCGAGGAAGACCCTGCTGGGGACCTGGAGCCGGCGCCACACCGGCGGGGAAGTGTGGCGCAGAGTGACCTTCAGCTGGTGGA
>JAKBTP010000119.1 GCA_021844355.1 bacterium
GGCCCCCAGCCGTCGGTCGCCGCCCCGGAGCCCTACCGCAAGCCTGGTCCGTGGTCCACGGTCCGGAGGGGCTTCGGCTACCTGTGGTTGGACGGGACCGTTCGGATCTACGCCCTGCAGGCCGCCCTCGGCACGATGCTGGCGGCGGTGATCACCGTCTACTTCGTGCCGATCGTCCACGATGTGCTGAGGCTGGGGACCAATCAGGTGGGGGTGATGTACATCGTGGTGGGGGCGGCTTCACTGGGGGGCAGCGCCCTGGCCGTGAGGACGCCCAAGGTCGGCTCGCGCTCCCTCATCACCCTGGGGTACATCTCGATCGTGGCCGCGGTGCTGGTGGGGACATCTCTGGGACCCGTCGCGGTGGTGGGCGGGCTGCTGATCTTCGCCGGGGCCGGGGCCTTGCAGGAGGCTTGGGGCCTGAACCGCATCCAGACCACGACTCAAAGGGATGGGGTGGGGCAGGCACTGGGCTCGGCGTTGTGGCTCCAATACGCGGGGCGCGCGGTCGGGGCGGCCATCGGAACCTGGGGGGCTGTCCACCTCGGGCGCCAGGACTTCCTGGCTTTGCTGGTGGCGGCAGCGGTGGGGATCACCCTCCTCCTGAGCACCTTCGGGGGCCTTCGGATCCGGCGAAATGTGGGGAGTTGGCCCCCGGGCGGCCCACCACTGCCCCTGGAGCCGTAGAATCCAGGTCACACCCTAGGACTTGTCCACATTGTCGATCACCACTACGTCCAACGGCGGGAGCGCCGCCACTCCAGTGGAAGTACTCAAGGTCTCCGCCACCTCCCAACCGGTGAAGGTGGCCGGGGCGATTGCGGGCGTGGTCAGAGTCCAGCAGAAGGTGGAGATCCAAGCCATCGGAGCCGGCGCCATCAATCAAGCCATCAAGGCGATCGCCATCTCCCGCGGGTACGTTGCGGCGGGGGGGCTGGACCTGGTGTGCATCCCCTCCTTCATCGACCTCGCCATCAACGGTGAGGACCGAACGGGCATCCGGCTCATGGTCGAGGTCCGCTGAAAACGGGAGCGGCCGCCAACCCTCGCTTCCTGCCCCTGCCCCTGGCTGAGGCGCGTCCCCGGCGGGTTCCGCTCGCGCCGGTGGGGAAGGAGGCGCCCAAGGTGCATATCTGGCAGGTGGGCTGCCAGATGAACGCCGCGGACGCGGACACTCTGGCGGAGCGATGTGCCGAGATCGGCATGCGGCCCGGGGCAGAGCTGGGCGAGGCCGACCTTGCCATTCTGGTCACCTGTGCCATCCGTCAGCATGCCGAGGACAAGGCGGCCAGCAAGCTGGGTGAACTGGCCAAGTGGAAGGAGCAGCGCCCCGGGAGGGCGATCGCTCTCACCGGGTGCATGGCGGGCGAGCACGGGGCCGGACTCCTGCGCCGCTTCCGCTACCTCGACTACGTCTTCGACATGCGCGACACCGACGGCTTCTTCGCTCGACTTCAGGACACCTTCCAGGGGTCCCTCGAGGGCCCGGTGCCGCTGCCGGCCTCCGACCGCCTCTGCGCCTATCTCCCGGTGATCCTGGGGTGTAACGAGATGTGCACCTATTGCATCGTGCCATTCGTCCGGGGGCGGGAGAGCAGCCGGCCCAGCTCCGAGGTCGTGGCCGAGGCCCGGCGGATGGTCAACTCGGGGGTGAGGGAGATCACCCTCTTGGGCCAGAACGTGAACTCGTACGTCGACCCCGAGACCGGGGAGGGGTTAGCCGGCCTGCTGGCCAGGGTGGACTCGGTGCCCGGCCTGGACCGCCTTCGCTTCCTAACCTCTCACCCTAGGAATGCCACGGAGGAACTGCTCCAGGCGATCGCCAATCTCCCCCGACTCTGCGAGAACCTGTACCTTCCCGTCCAGTCCGGAGACGACCAGTGCCTGCGGCGGATGAAGCGGGACTACCGCGCCCAGGACTACCTGCGGATCCTCGAGCGGGCCCGAGAGTTGGTCCCAGGAATCGGCCTCAGCACCGACATCATCGTGGGCTTCTGCGGGGAGACAGAGGCGGAGTTCCTGTCGACCTACAGGATGCTGGAGGAGGTCCAGTTCGACACCGTCCACGTGCAGGCTTACTCCCCACGGCCCGGGACGGCCGCCTACCGGCGCGCCGACGACGTGCCGCTGGCGGAGAAGCAGGAGCGGCTCCAGCGGGTGCTGGCGCTCCAGCGGGAGATCAGCGCCCGCCGCAATCACTCCCTTCTGGGGCAGCGTGTCGAGGTGCTGGTGGAGGGGGTGGGGGAGGGGGGCCGCGCCTACGGGCGCACCCGCCAGAACCGCCTCGCCTGGCTCGAGCCGGGGCCGAGAGCCGGAGATCTCCTGTCGGCGGAGGTGGTGCAAGCGACCGCCTGGCAGCTGCAGTGCGCCTAGCCCTCCGGCACGAGATTGTCCCCGGGTCGCACCGCGGGCGATAGGGTGCTGGCCGCGCCCACCCCAGCCCTGCGCCAGTATCAGGAGGCCAAGGAGGCCCACCCGGACTGCATCGTCCTCTTCCGACTCGGGGACTTCTTCGAGATGTTCGCCGAGGACGCCGTGCAGGCGGCACCGGTCCTGGGAGTGGCACTCACCAGCCGGGACTTCGGCCACGGTGGCCGGGTTGCCATGTGCGGGGTTCCGCACCACAGCGTCGACTCCTACATCAGGCGGCTGCTTGAGGCCGGTCTCAAGGTGGCGGTCTGTGATCAGGTGGAGGAGGCGCGTCCCGGCGCCAAATTGGTCGAGCGGCG
>JAKBTP010000045.1 GCA_021844355.1 bacterium
GGGCGTCGAGCGGAGGCGTCCCGGCTGTAGCCGACCCTGCCAGGCAGGTGCGCAGGACAGCGGCCGCATCACCGCGGACCCGGCTGACCACCAGTTCCATGGCCCGGCGCGAGCTGACGCCGCCACCGCTCTGCTCCAACGACATCAGGTCGACCAGAATTGGTATCTGAGCGAAGATCGCGGCGCGGCGGCGGGCGCCCGCGCGCAGCACTCTGTAGAGGTCCACCAGCACCGGAACCACGCTCGCCGGGAGGATGACCGAGGCCGGGATCAGGCCCAGCAGAGCCGGTGCCGTCAGCAGGCAGACCACCAGCGCAAAGACCAGCGCCCAGCTTGCGATAAGCTCCTCAGGGGGATCTTCGCGGGCAGCACTGCGCAGTCTGACGGCCAGCCAGCTCACCACCTCTGCCGGCAACGCGGGCTCGATGGCGCGGACCAGGGTGCGGGCGGGCCGACCGAGGAGCCGATGGGACCCTGGCCGGGAGGCGGTCATTCGGCTGGCGGCGCGAGCGTCTAGCCAGTCTTCAAAAGTCCTGCGGCGGGGCCAGGCCACGAAGATCGCGACCGCGCTGAGAGCCAGAACCCCGGCGCCTGCCACCCCACCGAGCACCCATTTATAGGACCCGGATAGCGGCAGGGCCACGGCCACAACGGCGAGCTCAGCGGTCACGGCGTCCGTCTCGAAGCGGCGAGTTCCCAGTTCGCCCGAGACTCCGGGACAGCGGCTGAAGCGGAGTCGCCGGCGACAATCACCTGATCGAGGTCGGTGAGCCGCAGGATTCTGGTCATCCAGAGATAACCGAGCACGATGAGCGCCAGCAGAAGGGCCAGGATGAGCTGCCCGCCCAGGGAGTGATAGGGCCCCAGGTACGCTGGGTTCACCACCCGCAGCACCACTATCAGAAGCAGCGGCATGAGCGCTATCACGAGCGCTCCGAGGCGTCCCTGGGCCTGCTCCGCCCGCACCTGGTCCTCGGCCGCTTGGATCTGGTGGGCGGCGCGGGCCAGCTCATCGAGAAGCGGCGCAATCCGCCCCCCTGAGCGCCCACCGACAGAGAGCGTGGTGGCGATCAGAGTGAAGAGCGGCTGCCGCATCCTGGCGTCGGCCTCCACCAGAGCCTGTTCCAGAGAGACCTGTTGCAACCTGGCCACCACCCTCTCCAGCTCAGGTCGTAGTTCGGCCGGCCCGCTGTCAGCCAGCACCTGCAGGGACTGGCGCACTCCATGGCCTGCCGGCAATAGCTGAGCGAGCAGGTCCACCGCCGCCACCAATTGGTCCCGGGTGCGCGCTCGAGCGCTTGCCTTGCGCCAGCCCGCCATCGCCCTCTCCATCAAGATCCCAAGGCCAGCCAGCGTGAGGGCCGGCAGGGGAAGTCCCAGGATGAGCCAGGCGACGACACCCACCCCGGCCCCGGCCATGAGGCTGGGGATAGTCGACGCGGCACGCTTGCGCCAGGCGACTCGGTGCCAAAGGGAGGCGGTCCCATGCCTGGGTTCGCGCTGAGCCGGACTTACAAAAAGCCAGGCGAGCAGGGCGGCGGCAAACGCCGCCAGCGCCCCCAGCAGCAAGAGCGAGATGCCGATCGAGAGCATGGCTATGAGGCGCTCGCAGAGTCGAGCAGCCGCCCCAGCAGGCTGTTGACCGCGATTCCAGCCCCATCAAGTTTGTCTTGGATCTTGGGCGGAAGATCATCGAGCCTGGTCAGATCCCAGGCCCAGTTGCCGCGCGCCCGCTGATAGTGGCACACGCTCTCCAGCAGCGGCAGGTCCCCCTCGACCTGCCCGGTGACCAGGCCCACCGCTTGGATGACACGCTGGTCGGCCCCGTCGGATCGCCGCATGCGGGACAGGTGAATCACCAGATCCACCTTGGCCGCCAACTCTCTGGCGATTGCCCCTGGGTCAGCCCTGGCCTGGGCGGGGTGGCGGCGGACCAGCCCGGCCAGGCGGAGCAGGGCGTCGCGTGCGCTGTTGGCGTGGAGGGTGGTGCCGCTGCCGTCGTGACCGGTGCCCATGGCGTCGACCACGTCCAGAGCCTCCGCCCCGCGGCACTCGCCGACGAAGATCCGGTCCGGGCGCTGGCGTAGTGCGTTGCGCACCAGCTGCTGGATGGTGACCTCGCCGCGCCCCTCGGTGTTCGAGTCGCGCGCCTCCAGGGAGATGGTGTTGCGCCGCCCCCCTTGGGCGGTCCGAAGGTGGAGCTCCCGCTGGTCTTCGATTGTGATCACCCGCTCCCAGGCCGGCACCTCGTTTATGAGCAGGCGCAGAAGTGTGGTCTTACCCGAGCCGGTGCTTCCGGAGACGATGAGATTCAGACGCGCCTTCACCGCCGCCTGGAGGAGGGGGATCAACTCCCAGGGCAGGGTCTCCACGCGCGCTAGGTCGGCCAGCCGGCCAAATCTGGCCAGCTGGTGGCGGCGGATGGTCACCGCCATCGGCACCGCCACCGGTGGGAGCACCGCGTTGAGGCGGGAACCGTCCTCCATGGTGGCGGTCACCATGGGATTGGCACGGTCCAGGTGGGCGGAGCCCGAGCCGAGAAGGCGCTGAACCGTGGCGAGCAGCGCCTCCTCGCTTTCGAAGTGGATCCCTGATGCCTGCTGGCTGCCGTCCCGGACCACCAGGACCTCGTCCGGCCCGTTGACGATCACCTCTTCGACCAAGGGGTCCGCCAGGAGTTCCGCGAGCGGGCCGAGGGGGG
>JAKBTP010000158.1 GCA_021844355.1 bacterium
GGCCGCGCAGCTCCTTAGCTTGGCGCTGCCCTTCGCCGACCAGGGTCACCCGCAGCCAGGTCCGGGGGATCGCTCGCCTGGCCCCCAGGCGCTCCTCCCAGCGTGCCTCTCCCAGTGCCCGGCCCCGGGGATCGCGGAGAGAGATGCTGTGCCTCCGGGTCCGCAGCCGGGCGATCGGAAGAAGTGCCCTCCCTCCGATCAGGGGGCCGAGCACCCAGGCCGGGGGCCCCTCCCCGACCAGCTGCTCCAGCCGCCACCCCTTCTCGTTCCTCCGGGAACGTGGCAGGTGGCAGGGGACGCTCCAGGCGGAGCCGCCTTCCACTCCCTCGATCTCAGCCCGGTCATCTTCGGGGCTGCGGCCCCAGGAGAGTTGCAGGGTGATCCCTGCCCGCCGGAGGCGCCTGTCGAAGGTGTCCACCCAGCGGTGATCGATTATCGCCTCGGCCTCTCGGGCCTCTCCGGGCAGCTGAAGCAGGTCACCGATGATGGCCGCCGAGATCGGTCCTCTGGAGATGAACTCGAGCGGCGTTCGGGATCGGCCGGCCGACCGGCCCGATGTGGGCGTCGGGGCGGCAGCCGATCGGAGGCCTTCGCGGGCTGCCATGGCGAGATTCTGACAGCTGGACTCGACGCCATATAAGAACAGATGTTCGTTATCATACGGGAGTGGCTCCTGTCCCCTTCTCCGAGTGCTGGGCGCGCTCCTACTTCTCCTTCCTTGAGGGGGCCAGCTCTCCGGAGGCGCTGGTGGAGCGGGCCCGGGAGCTGGAGATGCCGGCCATCGGGCTGGTGGACCGGGGCGGCCTGTATGGGGCCGTGCGGCTGGTGCGGGCCGCGCGGCGCTTGAGAGTGCGGGCCATGGTGGGGGCTGAGCTGGACCTACACGGGGGCGGCCGTCTGGCGGTGCTTGCTCCGGACCGCCCTGCCTACCAGCAGCTCTGCCGGGCGGTCAGCCGAGCCCAGCTCGCCGGCGTCAAGGGGGCCCCACGACTGTGCCTAGAGGGCTTGGACGAGGTGCTGGGGAGAGCGGCCGGGGCTGCCGGGGAGGTGCAGCGGGATGGCCTGCGGCCGGCGGGGTTGAGCGAGAGGATTCGCCGCGACTCCCGCACCCGGGTGGCTGCGGAGCACTGGGTGCGGGCGGCCGACCTGGACCGCTGCGTCTTCCTGCTCGGGGGGCCGCACAGCCCGGTCAGCCGGGCGCTGAGGCGGGGGGAGCGGTCGGTGGCCAGGGATGCGCTGGCCGCTCTCCAGGAGCAGGTGGAGCCCCAGAACCTCTACCTCTGTCTGCAGCATCACCTGCACCCCGGCGACGACTGGCTGGCCGCCGAGACCGCCTCCCTGGCCGCGGAGTTGGGGGTGGCCGTCATGGCCAGCGCCGCGCCCCGCTATGCCCGAGCCGGGGACGGCCGACTCCTGGATGTGCTGACCGCCATCCGCCACGGCTGCACGCTGGAGGAGGCGGCGGCTTCCGGCCTGCTCCTGCCCAATCATGAGTACTGGATGCGCGACGGTGCGGGGCTGGCCGAGCTCCTGCCCCACTCTGAAGCCATGGTGGGGGCTTCCGAGCTGGCCTCTCGAGCCGATCTGGAGCTGGACTTCCGCCACAGCCGCTTCCCCGGCCTAAGGCTGCCCCCGGGAGTGGACCCCGACCGGCGGCTGAGGCAGCTCTGTGAGGAGGGGATCCCCGACCGCTACCCCGGCCCGCGGGAGGCCGTGGATGCCCGGCTGGCCCATGAGCTGGAGGTGATCGGCAGCTGCCACCTGGCGGAGTTCTTCCTCATCGTGGCCGAGCTGATGCATTTCGCCCGCCGGGAGGGGATCCCGGCCCAGGGCCGGGGTTCGGCGGCGGACAGTCTGGTCGCCTACCTCCTGGGGATCACCAGGGTCGACCCCCTGGCCCACAACCTTCTCTTCGAGCGCTTCCTCCACGAGGGCATGGAGAGCACCCCTGACATCGACATCGATGTCTCCACCACGCACCGCGAGCGGCTCATCCAGCACGTCTACGACACCTACGGTGAGGAGCGCACCGGGATGGTCTGCACCGTCATCACCTTCCGCCTGCGCCTGGCGCTGCGCCAGGTCGGGGCCGCCCTCGGGATCCCCGACCGGCTCCTGGAGCAGCTGGCCAAGGCCGTGGACCGGGACGTGGAGGGCGAGGGGGGAGCGACCCTGGTCGAGCGGCTTCTGGCGGTGGCGAGCCGGGCGCCGTCCGAGGCGATGTCGGCTCGGGAGTGGAGGCAGTTCGCGGACTTGGTGGACCAGGTGGTCGGGGTTCCGCGGCACCTCTCTATCCACGTCGGTGGGATGCTGGTCACGGGGGAGCCGCTCTGGGACATCGCCCCCCTGGAGCGGGCCACTCGTGTCGGCCGGGTGGTGGTGCAGTTCGACAAAGATGATGTCGAGGATCTGGGCCTCATCAAGATCGACCTGCTGGGCTTGCGCACCCTCTCCGCGCTGGAGGAGGCGCTGACCGAGCTGGAACGGGTGGGGGAGGGGCGCCCTGATCTGGACCGGCTGGACCTGGCCGACCCGGAGGTGTACGAGATGTGCTCCCGCGCCGACACCGTGGGGGTGTTCCAGATCGAGTCGCGTGCCCAGCAGCAGACCCTGCCCCGAGCCCGTCCTCGGGAGTTCAACGATCTCGTGGTGGAGGTGGCGATCATCCGCCCCGGACCCATCCAGGGGAAGGCGGTCCA
>JAKBTP010000217.1 GCA_021844355.1 bacterium
GTCAGCGCCCGTAGTGGTACCGGCATGCAGCGATCCGGATCTCGTCCTCGCTGATCTTGTAGACGAGCCGGTGCTCGTCGGTGATCCGACGGGACCAGTAGCCGTGAAACCCGTGCTTGAGAGGCTCGGGCTTACCGATCCCCTCGTTGCCGTTGCGTTCGACATCCTTGATGAGCGTGTTGATGCGCTCAAGGACCTTGCGGTCCTGCGCCTGCCACCAGAGGTAGTCCTCCCAGGCGCTCGGGTCCCAGATCAGCTTCACTCGGCGATGTCGTGCAGGACCCCATCGCCGTGCTCGAGACGGTCGATCGACGCGAGCAGCCGCCGGGCGTTCTCCGGGCTCTTCAGGAGATAGGCCGTCTCCTTCAGAGACTCGTAGTCATCGAGCGCCACCATCACCACCGGATCGTGACCTGCTCGGGTGATCACGACCTCTTCGCGGTCGTCGGTGACCGCGTTGAGAGTCTCGGCGTACTTCGCTCGTGACTCTGAGTAGGTCATGGTCTTCATGTTGCACCTCCAATGAACGTACAAGAAAGTGTACTCCAGCATGCCCGAGATCGCGCACCCAATCTCCTCCACCGGCTACGTCACTTCCTCTTTACCTGGCTCAAGACCCAACGCATCGACGACGCCCCCATCCAGCCCTACAGCGGCCACGCCAGTCGCCAGTCCTTCGAGGTCTACTCCAAGATCGCTCTCGCCGACGCCCAGCAGAGCTACGACCAGGTCATCGACCGCTTCCCCGTATAGCCGACCCTTCTACCTTGAGACTGGGGACAGCTTCGGGAGAACTGGGCCTATATGCGTGCTCCAGACGCGAGCGCCGCGGGTGGCGAGCTCCGAGCCATGCCCCACTGCGGCCACAGCCACCAGGGCGTCGGAGACAGCCCCGCCGGCGATCTCCAGTTGGCCCGGGGCCTGGGGCAGACGGCGGGCCATCTCCGCTCCGAGCGGCAGGGACAGCGAGCAGTTGCTCGCTCGCCGCGCCACAACGGGCGCTGATGAACTTGAAGGAGTGGGCGAGAGGGCAAGGCATTCACCCAGTGACCGCATTCCGGGTGGTTCCGGGATGGCAAGCTGCCGGTGCCGGCACACCGCTTCGGGGGCCTGATTCTGGTCGGCGCTCCAAGCTCATCCGTCGCCACTGGCAGCGTCGCTGTCCACGCCCGGGTCTCGTCAACGGACCAGCGTGCCGACCTCGACCGACAGGTCGACCCGGGTCACGGCGTGGGCGACGGCCGAGGGGATCTCGGTGAGCCAGGTGGTGACCGAGGTGGGCTCCGCGCTCAACGGCAAACGGGGCAAGTTCCTGGCTCTGCTGCGGGATGAGTCGGTGGCGACGATGGTGGCCGAGCATCTGGATCGGTTTGCCCGCTTGGGCGCGGAATACGTGGAAGCCGCGCTTTCCGCGCAGGGACGCCGGCTGCTGGTAGTGGACCCCGCCGAGGTAGACGATGACCTGGTCGAGGACGTGACCGAGATCCTCACCTCAGTGTGTGCCCACCCCTACGGCCGCTGGGCAGCGACGTTCAGTCGGGCACCAGGACCGGCCGCATCTGTGCCGCCACCGCGATCAGCCCCGTCCATTCAATGGAGCCGCACCCTTTTAGTTTGGCCGGAGTGGTGCTACAATCGCCGTACATGGACACGATCGGAATCCGGGAACTGCAGCAGCGGGCCTCGGCCGCCATCAGAAGGGTGCGCCGCGGGGAGACGCTTGGCGTCACGGACCGCGGGCAGTTGGTGGCCGTCCTCGCTCCGCCCTCGCTGAGCGTCGGCACCGGGAACCTCATCGCCGCCGGCAGGGTCAGCCTCGCCCGTCGGGCGCGCGGGCCGCTTCCTGCCCCGGCCACGGTGTTCCGCTCGACCGGAAGCGTCCTCGACGAGTTGCGCGCCGAGCCCTGAGATGGCCTTCTACCTGGAGACCTCCGCCTTCCTCAAGCTTGCGGTCGCAGAGGACGAGTCGCCGGCAATGCGCGCGTGGTTCACCCGCCACCGTCCGTGCTGGTCGTCCCACCTCCTGACCACCGAGGCCCACCGGGCGGCCGCACGGCTCGGCGTGAGCCGCGACCTCATCGACGAGCTGCTGGACGGAGTCTCGCTCTTCCTCCCCTCAGCCTCGACCTTCGACGTGGCAGGGCGGCTCGCTCCCGCCGAGTTGCGCTCGCTCGACGCTGTCCACTTGGCCGCAGCCGGCGAGCTCGGCCCGGACCTCGAGGGGGTGGTGACCTACGACCGGCGCGTCGTGATGGGGGCGGAGGCGGCCGGGCTCCCGGTCCTCCAGCCCTGAATCGGCCGCCCGGGGACGGCAGCGGGGGAGGAGAGCCCCGCAAGGGATGGCACAGCAGTGGGCTGGACTCAGGTTCACTGTAGTGGCAACGAATGGATGGCAGGTGGCAGCGGCCACCCAACAGGACCGCCGTCGCCGACTCCGTAGGCGCCCTCGGGGCCCGGCTGCTCTATCAGCTCGGCCGCGAGGGGAAGTTCCTCGCGGTCATCGATGAGTTCCCGCTCCTCCTGTCCGACCGGCGGGAGGAGCGCAGAGGGTTTCTGAGCGAGCTCCAGAAGGTCAACGCCCGCATCTCAGCTTCCGTTCGCGGCCAGTTCCAGGACGCCCTGCGCCACCTCGGCGCCAAGGCCGGCTGCGCGGTGGTCACCGTCCCTGCCCGGGGGACCTCCGCCATCTGCCCGCG
>JAKBTP010000041.1 GCA_021844355.1 bacterium
GACCTCGATGCCCTCACGACCGTCCGCGGCCGTGCCGACCACCTCGATGTCCTCCTCGAAGGACAGGAGCTTCTTCAGGTTATCCCGGGTGCTGGCGATGTCGTCCACCACCAGCACCCGGATCATTTCCCGAGTCTCGGCCACGAGGGCACCGCTGCCTTGGTTCTCTTGATCCGGCTCCGGTCAGCCGATCCCGAATCCGAACAGGTTCTGCATCATCTGAGGGCTGCCGGATCCGTAGCCGCTGGCACTGGATTGCGACTGCGCCGCCTTGGCGCCGCAGTAGAGCACGGATTGGTCTGAGGTGACCGTGTTCTGCGCCTGAATGAGCGAGAACTGGTCCTGGGCCAGGGTTGCGGCATCGGACAGCACCAGCTGCTTGGCAGCCGGCTGCTGCGGGCTGTTGCTGGACAGGGTCTGCAGAGTGCTGTTGGCCTTGGTGTACTGCTTCTGAGCGAGGTTATAGGTCTTGGTCGCCGCCGCCACCGCCGCCTGAGCCTGCTGCAGATCCTCCTCGATGATCGGATTCACAGAGCTGCCGACAGCGCAGGCCTGCGTGAACTGGTCAGCGGGGCTGACTGTGGTCGGGATGTACCCGTGGCCATAGTCCGCCGCGGATCGCAGCACCACGGTGTAGATCGAGCCGGTCGCGACCAGTTCCTGAATCCCAAGTGCCTGGCTGCGGGTGAGCTGGAGGACAACCGATCCGCCAGAGGCGGAGGCTGAACTCCCCGAACCGGTGGTCGCGGGTGGACCGATCGCCAGGACCGGGAGGTCTTCGAAGGAGAAGTTGGCATTGCCGCTGGTGGCCTTGGCGATGATGTCGATCCTGTCGCCCGCCTGAAGGTAGCCTCCGACCGAGCTGTTGGGAAGCGTCACTGCCATGGCCACCTGTCCGGGAGGGAGGTTCAGGCTGCCGAAGGATGGGGTCTGAGCCACCTTGTTGGGCGCCACGATGCTCTGGGTGAGCACGGTGTTGGGGGCTATGGGGACCACCGCGTAGTAGGTTAGAGTGGTCGCCCTGGTGGGCGTGGTTGGAGCGGAGACGCCCGCGGCTGTGGCGCAGGCCTCCCCCACCAGAGTCTGGCAGGAGGTGTATGCGTTGGCGGGGAGAACCCCTTTGATCCTGGTCACCTCGAGCATGCCGGGGGTGATGAGGGTCCCGCTGGGGATCGACACGCGAGCGACCACCACCAGGTAGCCATTGGCCGGGATCACCGGCTTGGGAGGAGTGGCACTGGCGCGCGTGAAGTAGTAAGCGAGGCCGAAGGCCGCGATGGCCAGGATCAGACCCACGGCGATCCAGACCTGATTGACCCGTCCTTTCAAATCGGTCGTCACCGTCGATAACCTCCGAGGATTACAACCGACCGAGGCGGCCGGCTGGAGATGTGGACGAGCGCGCGGCGGATAGACCCGCCGCGCGCTCCCTGGCTACGCGTGGCTTGTCAGCTAAAGCCCTGTGTTGATGTTGGAGAAGACGGTACTCACCTTGTGACCGACGATCGCAAGAATGACGATGACGACGATGGCGATGAGCACCAGAATCAGGGCGTACTCAACCATGCCCTGGCCCTCCTCCTCCGACTCGCGGGGCGCCATGACCTCCGCGAAGCGGTTACGCAGCCGTACGTACCAAGAACTTAGCATCCTGCTGGATCCTCCTTTGCCGACGCAACTACCGCAGACTCCACTGCCTGCAGGCCTGGATAGGGCAGGAGTGAGTATATGGGGAGATGGGCGAAAGACCGTGTAACCGGCGCGTAACGTTTTGTTCAGCCGGTGTCAGCCGATCGGCAGGGTGACCCTGACCTCGGTGCCCCGGCCCACCTGGGAGAGCACCTCCAGCTGTCCGTGCTCCAAGTTGGCGCGCTCCCGCATCGATATGATCCCAAAGTGGGGCTCACGCGACAATCTGGCCTCGACCGCGGCCAGATCGAACCCCTCACCGTCGTCCTTGACCACCGCGCTCACCCTCTGCGGCTGCAGGTTGATGAGCACATCGAGGTTGCGGGCACGAGCGTGCTTGCGGACGTTCACCAGAGCCTCCTTGACGATCCGGAAGAGGGCTCCCTCGGTCTCCGGGGGAAGGCGCCGTTCCTGGCCGATCACGGACAACCTGGCCTCGATTCCCTCCCGCTCTTTGTACTCGTTGACCAGGCGCCTAAGCGTTGGGATCACCCCGAGATCGTCGAGGGTCATGGGGCGGAGGTCGAAGATGAGATCTCGAGTCTCGTCCAACACCCCCTTCATGGAGTCCTTGAAGCTCTGGATCTCACTCTTGGCCCGGTCAGGATCGCGGTCGACCAAGCGCTCCAGGATCTCCGCCCGCAGGACAAGGTTGGACATCGACTGGGCCGGCCCATCGTGCATGTCCCGGGCGATCCGCATCCTCTCCTCCTCGACGATCTGGAAGACCTGGCGCGAGGCGCTCCTATAGCGGGCGAGTCCCTCCGCGAGCGTGCCGTCAGCCGGACCTTGGTCGTCCAACTGCTCCGACGTCGCCCGCACAATGGAGTGCCAGTGGCGCAGATCCTTGGCCAGGAGCCGGCAGTGCAGGAGTCGAGCGCGGGCCAGCCCGGACTCAAATCGCATGGCCTGGCCCCGAGAGATGGCCGCCTCCACCTCCTCCGCCTGGAAGCGGCCATGATCGCGAAGGACGTGCCGCCGCAC
>JAKBTP010000133.1 GCA_021844355.1 bacterium
AGGAGACCCACCTGGAGAAGGGTGAGCCGGTGCTGAAGAAAGTAGAGAGGGAAGAACCCGATCACCAAGCTGTCGGCGAACTTGTTAAGGAAGCCGCCCCAGCAGACGGCGGCCATGGTGCGGTCCCGCCAACTCATGTAGGCCGCCAACCGCCGCAGGGGAGGGGACACCGGGGCCAGGGAAGCGCGTCCCTCAGGGGACGGGGCCTGCCCCGCCCCGCGCGCCGACTCCCGCTCCGCCCTGGCGAAGTGGATGGTTTCCCGGGTTGGCCAGACCGTGAGAGCGGCTCCCAGGGCGACGATCGCCAGGGCCAGCAGGTAGGGAGCCGGGCGCAGGCCAAAGGATGTGACCAGCAGCCCGGCGGCGAAGCCGCCGGCTCCGACCCCGACGTATCCGGTCGCCTCGTTGATGCCGACGGCGATTCCCCGGTTCACGGGACCGACCAGGTCGATCATCGCGGTCACGGACATGGTCCAGGTGAGGGCCTGGTTGACCCCCAGGAAGAGGTTGGCGACCAGTACCCAGACCCAGTTCTGGGCGAAGATGATCAGCAGGGCGTAGGGGACGGCGAAGGCCCACCCGGCGAGCAGGAGCAGCCGGCGCCCAAGGCGATCGGAGAGATGCCCGGCGACCAGGTTCATGGTGGCCTTCACCAGCCCGAAAGCCGAGATGAAGGACACGGTGTAGAGCACCGAGGTGATTCCGAAGGCGTGCTCCGCCAGCGGTGGCAGCGCCACCCTCTCCACGCCGATGGTGGCCCCGACCAGCAGGGTCAGGAGGGCCAGGACGGAGAACTGGAACCAGTTCTGGCGCAGGCCGAGCACCGGTACCACGCCCGCACCCCCGGCGCCGGGCGCCTTCGCGCCCATCAGGCCGCGGCCAGACGCGGACGGTGGCCGGCAGGCGGGCGGCGCCGTCCTGGCGGAGTCACCCGGCGCCTCCACCGCTGGTCCGCCTACGGCCCCTCGCCGCAGGCCAGGCAGTGGTGCCGGCGCCCTGGCGGCTCTCCTCGCCCCTCGCCTCCCCCGATTGCGGTATGGCATCGGGGGGCCGGCCGAGAGACGTACGGGTCACGCCGCCCCGGTCCGCACGGGCCGGGCGGCCAGGGTCCACTCCGGATACCCCAGTGCCATCCGACGGGCCCGGAAGCCCGCGGCCCTGAGGCGCCGGACGGCTTCGTTCGCAAAGCTGCAATAGGGACCGCGGCAGTAGGCGACGATCTCCCGCCCCCGGGGCAGCTCCGCCAGGTGGCCCTCCAGCTCCTCCAGCGGCACGGAGATCGACCCAGCTACGTGCCCCGCCAGGTACTCCAGTCTGGGCCTGACGTCCAGCAGCAGGATGTGGCCAGCCGAGAGTTGCCGCTCGATCTCCACCTGTCCCACCGCCTCCAACCCCTCAGAGAGGTCGAGCTCCTCCGCCACCACCTGGGCCACGTCGGGGACCCGCTCGGCGGCCAGGTCCCGCAGGCCGACCCACAGCTGCATCACCGAGGGGTCGGCCAGCCGGTACCTGACCTGCACCCCCTCCCGCCGCCGGCTCACCAGGTGAGCCCGGTGGAGGACCTGGAGGTGCTGGGATGCATTCGCCAGGCTCAGCCGCGCCTCGCCGGCCAGCTCGTCAACGGTGTGCTCGCCTTGAGCCAGGAGGTCGATGATCTCAAGACGATGTCCATTCGCCAGCGCCTGCCCGACCCTCGCGAGGTGCTCGTAGAGCTGGTCCTTGAATTCTCTATTGACCATTTGAGTAATCTAGCTCGACTTGTGGCTCACGCGCCAGCTCCAGTCAACGTCCTCAGGGCGTCGCGGCCGCCGGGGGTCGCCGTAGTCACCTCGCCGGGCCCGGCGGAGACGAACCCGGCGTACATCAGCGCGACGGGAGGGGCCGGGTGGCTACGTGGATGAGGCCACTGGGCGACGCGGTCAGTGGACGGTGACCACCGCGGCGACGTAGCCGCCGACCCCGGCGACAAACCCCGCCGCCATGACATACGAGGCGCCGTTGCTCTGGCCGCCCATGAGGAAGGCCAGGCCGCCGAGGCCGCCGGCGAGGATGCCGCCAATGGCGATGGCCGCGCAGGCCGTCGCCCGCCGGCCGCTGGGGAGCGCAGTGGCGACGCCCAGCCCAGCCCCGGCGGCAAGGATCATGCCGAGCATCATGTGGAGGCCCATCAGCGGGCCGTTGCCCATCATCTCGGCCATCTCGGCGTCGGCTGGAGGAATGGGGGTGAAGAGGTTGACCGACGTCCCTGGGAGGAACTGGACGCCGAGCAGTCCGAGCAGCCCGAGTGGCACGGCGATGTCTGCCGCTCGACCGCTCGACCGGGCTGGGCGGTCTCGGCGGCCCCGCATGCCGCCGCCCTCAGGCACCGCCTTCGAAGCCGGTGCTGTCCCCGCTGTGCCCAGTGGTCACCGCAATGCCGGGTGGTGGCCGCAGCCACCGGAGGGACTCGAAGGCACCCGACAGCTCGAGGCGCCGCCAGAGCACGGAGTTCTCGGCTGACTGGCTGGCGTGGCAGGCGATCGCCTGTCGTTGTCGCTGTCGGTCGACCTCGACGGCATAGTCCACCTCGGCTTCGCGGCGCCCGACGAAGCTGGTGCCGTGCTCGGCGTTGAGCGCGCCGGCGACTTGATCAGGCACCACCCAGGCGAGCACGGACAGCTCGT
>JAKBTP010000012.1 GCA_021844355.1 bacterium
TCCGTCCCCACTCCCACCTGTCCCCGGCGCCGGCCGCGCCGCCAGCCGTATCCGAGCACGATCCCCAAGGCCGCCATGACGGCCGCCACCACCTTGGTGAGGAGCAGGTCGGCCCCCTGAGGGGGGACCAGGAGGACCGCCACCAGGGTGGGGAACACCACCCAGCGCCAGGGATACCGGCTGCGGCGGATGAGACTCTCGTACATCCATCCGAACCCCGTCCCCAGCCCCAGGGCGACCGCCGCCAGGGCGAGGTAGCCGACCAGGTACTGAGTCCTCGCCGGGGCCGAGAGGCCCACCGAGAGCCGGATCGAGAGGGGAGGGAGGAAGTCGGTGGCGTAGAAGGCGGCCAGCAGCCAGCCCAGGGAGTGCACCGAGATGGAGGTCAGCTGGCGGCTCTTGCGGCGCCGCTCCTCCCTCGCCGCCAGCTCCAGCGCTTGACCCTCCGGGTGATCGATCCCCACCGGGCCATTATCTTCCCCGCCCAGCGGCCCCCCGAAGGGCCAGGCCGGGCGGGTGAGCGGGCCCGGCCCCACCGCCGCGGCTGTCGGTCCCCCGGGATCAGGACCGCGCTCTCCCGGATCACTCCACGACG
Source organism: bacterium (assembly GCA_021844355.1). Classification (GTDB taxonomy): domain Bacteria; phylum Chloroflexota; class Dormibacteria; order Aeolococcales; family Bog-877; genus JAJYXT01. The sequence goes on from JAKBTP010000012.1 coordinate 596, forward strand.
GCTGCGGTGAGCCCAGCAACCGCTGCCCGTCCTCGCGCCCCCAAGCCGTGCACCTTGACCGCGGCTAATATGGGTTCCTCGTGGCTCCACCGCCCTCGCCGCCGGCGGGTCGGCCGCTTCCCGGGCATCCCGCATGACCGGGCGGGCAGCCGGTGTCGCCGCGCCGATCGGAGTCCGGGGGGCCCACCGGCCAACTTCCCGGAAATGGCTGTCGGCGTGGTATCTGGCGGTCTGGGCCTTCTCCGCCAGCCAGAGGCTGAGGGAGCTGCGCATCTCCCGGAGACGGGAGGCCGGCCTCACTGGTGAGCGGGCCTGTCCGGGCGGCTATCCGCTGATGGTCGGGGCGCACCTCGGGCTCTTCCTCCTGCCGCCACTGGAGGTCTACCTCCGAGGAGGGAGATGCCGTCGCCGCCTCCCCTGGGTCCTCCTTCTTAGCGGTGCCCACTGGTTGCGCTGGTCCTCGGTCCGTGCCCTCGGTCCCTATTGGAACGTGCGCGCCACGGTCCCGGCCGAGATGACCCCGGTGACCAGCGGCCCCTACCACTTCATCCGCCATCCCAACTACGTCGCCGTCTGCCTGGAGTTCCTGGCCCTGCCGCTGGCCGGTGGCGCCCCCCTCAGCGCCGCCTCCCTCTCCTGCGTCAACGCCCTGGTGCTGGCCTGCAGGATCCGCGCCGAGGAGCGGCTGCTGGCCAGGAGCCCAGCCTACCGCCGCGCCTTCGAGGGCCGGGCCCGGTTCATCCCGGGAGTCTTCTGAGTTGGGCCAGCTCGATGCTCAGCCCGGGGCCGAAGGCCAGCGCCAGGCCCTCTCCCGGGGGAGGCTCCAGGGCCGCCAGCACCGCCAGCAGGGACGCCGAGGAGAGGTTGCCATGGCGGCGGAACACCTCTCGGGAGACCTTGAGGGCGCCCGGGGGGAGCCGAAGCGCTCGCTCCACGGCGTCGAAGATTCGGGGCCCTCCGGCGTGGACCGCCTGGAAGTCCCCCGGCCCGCAGCCGAACTCCTCCAGCGCCGCGGGAAGCGCCCGTTCGATGAGGCCGGGGAGGCGGCGATCGAGAACGGGGTGGAAGCCGTCCGCCCGGAGGATGAAGCCGAGGGCCCACTCCGTGTCCGGCACCAGCCTGGAACCCGCCTTGACGATCTGCAGCCCGCCGTCCCGGTCGGCCAGCACGGAGGCGGCGGCCCCGTCCGCGAAGACCAGGGCGGAGGTGAGGTTGTCCGCGGAGAGGTCGCCTGACCGGAAGGCCACCGAGCACAGCTCGACGCAGACCACCAGCGCCACCCTGGCCTGCCCGCCGGAGCAGAGGCGGTGGGCCAGGGCCAGCGCGGCCCCGCCTCCCGAGCACCCCTGCTCCCCCATGGTGACCCGGGCCACGGTGGGACTGAGGCCCAGGCCGGAGGCCAGGAGCACGTCCAGCCCTGGCACCAGGTAGCCGGTCCCGGACACGGCGATCAGGCAGTCGACCTCCCCGGCGCTGACACCGGCGGCCCGGAGCGCCCTCCTGGCGGCGCGTTCACCCAGGCTGGTGGCCTCGCGGCGGTAGAGCCGCATGTCCTCCCCCAGGTCGCGGGGTCGCAGGACATCGGCGATCGGGAGGACCAGCCTCCGGCTCACCGGCTCCAGGGACACCGCCCGCAGGGCGGGCCAGAGCTGGGCCAGGGCGGCCTGGCCGGCGGCGGTGGACAGCTGGTGGCGGGGATAGGCCACCCCCGACCCCAGGATCCGGGTCACCGCCGTCCCCAGTTCACCAGCGCCGCCCAGTCGGCCGCCCCGATGGCTCCCCAACCGGAACTGCCCTGACTGACCCTGATCAGGCGCTCCAGGGCGACCGGCCGTTCCGCGAGGCCCCGCAGCGCCCGGTGGGTGAGGGACGGCCGCCCCGACAGCTGGCGGGCCAGATAGCCCACCATCCGGCGGCGGCGCCACTGGGCCCGGTGCCAGCGCCGGTAGCGGGCGGCGGCCGAGGCCAGGTCTTCCGCCAGCGCGCGGGCCAGGAACTCCACCTGCTGGAGGCCCGCGCTGATCCCGTCTCCGGTCAGGGGATCCAGGAAGCCGGAGGCGTC
>JAKBTP010000024.1 GCA_021844355.1 bacterium
CCACCTCGGCCTCCACCCGAACCACCGGCTGGCCCGTGGCTGCCGCCCACCCCGAGAGCCTCGCCACCTGGCGGTCGAGGTCCCCCTTCTGGTCGTGGGAGGACACCCTGGCGTACAGACCGAGGGCTGAGGCAGGGTTCTCGAGCGCCGCCTCGGGAGCGACCAGGATCGTGCGCTGGTTCACCCGGACCGCGGGCACCGGGAGCGTTCCGGCGCGAAACCAGTTGTACGCGGTCTGGGGGTGGATGCCTTGTCGGCGTGCCCACTCAGTGAGGTTCACCTCGCCAGGGTACCACTCGCACGTGCGTACGTGTTGTATCACTGCCTATCACGGCAGCAGCTCAATACCCCCAGCGGTCGTGGATTGTGTCGCTGCTCGCGGCGCTGGACTCCGCCGCGCTCTGCCTTAGCCTGTGCCCTACTTCAGCACCGGTCGAGGCCCGGGCCTGCCTGCGCATGGGTTACACGGCCCTGCGGGCCGTCTGCGACACCATGAGGATCCCGTACGTGCCCGACCCCCGTCCCGACGCCCCCATCCAGCTGACCCAGCCGGAGTTCCGGGCCGCCTGCGAGATGCTGGAGCAGGCGGGCTTCCCCGCCGAACGCAGCTGGGAGGAGGCCTGGCCGCACTTCCACGGCTGGCGGGTCAACTATGAATCGACGGCGTACGCGCTGGCGGACCTCCTGGACGCCCCTCCCGGACCCTGGAGTGGGCCGCGCCGGAGTTTCCCTGGGCTGGTCATCCAGCCGAAGCGGCCCGCCGACCGCCGACCCGAGGCGCCGGAGGGATGAGGGCGGGGGCTCAGGCCCCCGCCCCCAGGCTCAGCCGATGGCCCGGCGCCGCTCCCAGCGTCCGAGGCCAAGCAAGGTCAGACCCAGGAGAACCAGCGCCGCGGTGAGGCCGATCTCCAGCCCCGCGCCGGTGCCCGGTGCGCCGGTCGACGCACCCAGGACCCCTCCTGCGGGTGATGCCGTGGTGACGGTCGAAGTCCCGTCCGCCTGAACAGATGTGCCGTCCGAGGTGACCGTGACGGTCACGGTGTCGGTCAGCGAGGTCCCGGCTGCGGGGGCGTAATTGGGGATCGTGAAGGAGCAGGTGGCCGAGCTGCCGGGATCCAACTGGGTCCCCACCAGTGACTGGCACTCGTTGGCGGTGGTCCCAGCGTAGGAGTCGGTGATCGCGGAGATCGTCTCGGTGACCTGGCTGGTGTTGGTGATCAGCGCCTTGAAGGGCACCGACGCCCCAGCACTGGGAGCCTCCTCAGTCTGATGGTAGGTGCCGTCCGCATCCGCGTCATTGCTCTTGACCACGGTGAGGGCTGGCTGGTTCCCCGACGGGGTCGGTGTCGGGGTGGAGCTGCCCGACGGGGTCGGCGTCGGAGTGGAGCTGCCCGACGGGGTCGGTGTCGGGGTGGAGCTGCCCGACGGGGTCGGCGTCGGAGTGGAGCTGCCCGACGGGGTCGGTGTCGGGGTGGAGCTGCCCGACGGGGTCGGTGTCGGGGTGGAGCCAGGGCAGTTCACCCAGAAGGTCTTGTGCTTCTGGGGGTCCTGCAGGAACTGGAGCTTGAAGTGGAAGCCCTGGCCGTTGACCGGGCTGTCCCCGTTGGCGATGGCATCGGCGATGAGGGTCTTGACGTTGATCACGGCCATCACCTGGTCGCCGCCCTGGGACTGGTTGTAGTTCCAAGTGGCCATGGATGGGTTGGACTTGGTGCCGGGCCAGGCCTGATTCTCCTGGTATCCGGGATGGTTCAGGTCCCCGGAACCACTTCCCGATGGAGGCCAGCCATCGATGGTGAACTGTCCACTGGCATCCGCCATGGTGGTGCCCCAAAGGTTGATGTCCTGGCAGGCGAGGTGGGGGTCCATCTCGTGCCCCGGCCCCGGGGGCTGGCCCACGTTGTCCACCCAGACGTCCTCATGGTTCGGGTTCCCTGAACCGGATGAATTGGAGGCCGGAGCCACCTGGCCAGCCGCAAGCACTGCCATCGGCAGCGACAGCGCCAGGCAGAGTACCCCGGCACCGGTCGCCGCCCAGGTCTTCCATCGCCGACTGGTCGCTCTAAGCACTCGTGCCTCCTTGGCCGGGGCGGTCGGCCCCGGCGCCGCTCTTCAAACACGCGGCCACGACCCTTCCGACCGTCTCACCCGGTCGAGCCGTCCCGCTTCCATCCTTCCGCCGTTCGCCCGCACTCGGGCCCTACGCAAGAAGAAACGCCGCGGTCACCGGTACTACCCAGTTGAGTAACCGGACCTGACGGCCTCGTTACGAGTCGGACTCGGCTCCGGCCAGCCGGCGCGCCTGGTCCGCCTGGCGCAAGGGGTCCACCACGAGCTCCAGCTCTCCGTCGAGAATCCGGGGGAGCTGGTACAGCGTGAGGTCGATCCGGTGATCGGTGACACGGTTCTCCCGGAAGTTGTAGGTGCGGATCTTCTCGCTGCGATCACCGTGGCCGACCATGGACAGCCGGGTCTCCCGCAGCTCCCGGTCCTTCTCGGCCCGCATCCGGTCATAGAGCCGTGAGCGGAGCACCCGCAGCGCCTTGGCCCGGTTCTTGTGCTGGGACTTCTCGTCCTGGCAGGTGACCACGAGGCCGGTGGGGAGGTGCGTGATCCGCACCGCGGAGTCGGTGGTGTTGACGCTCTGCC
>JAKBTP010000178.1 GCA_021844355.1 bacterium
GCTGACCGACTCTCGGCAGTGGGAGCGGTGGCTGAGTTTCCGCCGCCGCTTCCATAGCTACAGCTTCCACAACCAGCTTCTCATCCTGCGCCAGTTCCCCGAGGCCTCCCAGGTGGCCGGCTACCGCTCCTGGCAGCTGCTGGGCCGACAGGTCCGGCGGGGGGAGAGGGGGATGGCCATCATCGCCCCGGTGGCGCTGAGGCGCCCGGAGGGGGGCGAAGCCGAGCGGCTCCGTGATCTGGACATGCCGATCTTGACCTATCGGGTCGCCCGGGTCTTCGACGTCTCGCAGACCGAGGGCCGAGAGCTGCCGGCGCCCGTGGGGGAGATGCCCGCAGAAGCCCCTCCACAGCTCCTCGAGCGGCTCCTGGCCCTGGTCCCGAGCCTGGGTTTCACCGTCGAGTTCAGCGAGCTCCGCGCCGGGCGCCGCGGTGACTGCTCCCACGCCCTGCGGCGGATCCGCGTGGATCAGCGCCTGAGCCCCGGGCCCAAAGTGAAGACTCTGGGACACGAGCTGGCCCACGCCATCCTCCACGGCCCTGAGTTCAACGGGAGCCGGGAGCTGGCCGAGCTGGAAGCCGAGAGCGTCGCCTATGTTGTCTGCCAGCAACTGGGGCTGGACAGCTCCGCCTACAGCTTCGGCTATGTGGCCAGCTGGGCAGGGTCCGGCCCCGGGGCCGCCCAGCAGATCTCGCGGTCCGGGGAGAGGATTCTCCGGGCCGCGGCCGAAATCTCCCGGGACCGGGACGGAGATCTGCGACTCGTGCCCCCGCTCCTCGCGGCCGCCGGCTGACCTCGTCTCGGGGGCGGCGGGGAGGCTGGGGGCCGCGCCCAGCCGGCGGCCCGACGTGTTCGGAGCCGAGTATCTTTGGGCGAGGTGCCAACCACTGCCGCCGTCGCCCAGGGATCGACCGCGCCGCCGGCCCCGGACCGCGCGGCCCTCCTCCTCGAGGCCGGTGTGCTTTTGGCCTCTGACCTCTCGCCGCGCAGGGTGTTGGAGCGGCTGGTGGAGCTGGCGGCGAGGGTCACCGGCGCCCGCTACGGGGCCTTCGGCGTCCTGGGCGAGGATGGACGGCTGGTTGACTTCATTCCCCACGGCCTGACGCCCGAGGAGGTGCGGGCCATCGGGCCGCCGCCCCAGGGGCGGGGAATCCTGGGACTCCTGGTGGAGCGTCCGGAGCCGCTGCGCCTGGCACGGATCTCCGACCACCCCGGCGCCCACGGCTTCCCCGCAGGACACCCTCCGATGACCACCTTCCTCGGGGTTCCGGTCCGAGGGCGGGGGGCCGTCCTGGGGAACCTCTACCTGACCGACAAGGAGGGAGGCGCTGAGTTCGACGCCGCCGACGAGGCCGCGGTCTCGACCCTGGCGGCGCTGGCCGGTGCCATGGTGGTCAACGCCCGCGCCTACCGGGCCCTGGAGCAGAGGGAGACGTGGCTGAGGGCGCTCCAGCAGACCACCGACGCCATGCTCCAGGGCGCATCGGTGCAGGGCTTGCTGCGGGCCATCGTCCGGGCCGCCCGCGAGTTGACCGACGCCGAGCTGGCCTGTGTGGTTCTCGCTGACCGGGACCACCCTGGCCGCCTCCGGGTGGCGGCCGTGGCCGGACCCCGGGGGCACCGCATCGAGCATCTCATGCTTCCCGAGAGGGGGACCGCCAGCCTCGCCGTCATCCGGGCGGGCCGGGCCCGCCTGGTGGCCGCCGGCAGCCGCCAGCTGGCGTGGCTTGGAGAGGCCGGAGTCACAGTTGGCCCGGCGATGGTCCTCCCGCTCACCGTCGACCGGGAGGTGGCGGGCACCCTCCTGATCGCCGGGGGGCCGGACCGCCAGCCGTTCCGCCATGCCGACCTCAGCCTGGTGGACAGCTTCGCCAGTCAGGCCGCCCTGGTGATCGACCATGTCCGGCTCCAGGAGACCCTCCAGCGCCTCGCCGTCATGGAGGAGCGCCGCCGGATCGCCCGGGACCTGCACGATGAGCCGGTGCAGGCGCTGATCTACCTGGCGCGCCGGCTGGAGCGGGTGGCGGCCGAGCCGGAGGTGGCCGGGGTGGCAGCCGCCCAGCTGGGGGAGGTCCGCGACCTGGCGGTGGCGGTGGCGGACGGGCTGCGCCAGCTGACCGAAGGTCTTCGCTCCGAGGTCCTGGAGGATAGCGGCCTGCCGGCTGCCCTGGGTGAGCTGGGCCGCCGCTTCCAGGAGCGCTCCGGGCTGGTGGTGCGGACGGTGCTGGAGGAGGGTGCTGCCAGGTGGCCCCTGGAGGTGGAGAAGGGCTGGCTCCGCATCGCGCAGGAGGCCCTCTCCAACGTGGAGCGGCATGCGCGGGCCGGACGGGTGGAGATCGGGCTCCGCCAGCGGGGCGACCGGCTCCTGCTCTGGGTTCGGGACGACGGGGTCGGTTTCCCAGTCCGAGCCGGCCGCCCGCTCAAGGAGGGGCTGGGGTTTCTCGGGATGAGGGAGCGGGCCGCCCTGCTGGGAGGTGCGCTCAGGGTCTGCTCCGGGACCGGGCTTGCGGGATCCCTGATCCTGGCCCGGGTGCGCCGCGCCCCGGCGGCGAGCTGAGCCGGGGCAATCACGTGCCGGTGGCCGGGTGGTACCGTCCGATGGGTCAGCCAAGCTCCCATCTATCGTGAGGGTCAAGAGCATGA
>JAKBTP010000054.1 GCA_021844355.1 bacterium
TGGGCCTGCTCACCCGCCCCAGCCTGGAGCGGCTGCGGCCGTGGAACGCCTCGATGGGGCTGATGCTGGAGACCGCCACCAACCACGTGCTGGCTCATGCGATGGGCGGGGGCAAACGGTTCGAGGAACGGTTGCGTCATCTAGAGGACGCGGGAGAGCTCCACATCCCGTTCACCACCGGGATCCTGGTAGGGATAGGGGAGGAGGAGGGGGATCGGCAACGCGCCCTGGAGCTCATGGCCGCCGTCCACCGCCGCCACCAGCACATCCAGGAGGTGATCGTCCAGAACTTTGTGCCCAAGCCCGGCACTCCCATGGCCAAGTTCCCGCCCCCCACCAAAGAGGCGGTGCGGAGGGCGGTCGAGCTGGCTCGGCGGATCCTGCCCGGCGATGTCGCGATCCAGGTCCCGCCGAACCTCAACTTCGAAAGCTGGCCCGATCTGGTGGCAGCCGGTGCTCGCGATCTGGGGGGCATATCGGCCGACGGTGACTCGGTCAGTCCCGGCCACCCTTGGCCCGAGGAGGAGCAGATGGCAGCCAAGGCGCGCACCCTCGGCTTCCACCTCCAGGAGCGGCTCCCGGTCTACCAGGAGACGTCCGCCGACCTGCGCTGGGCAGCGGACCAGCTGCGCCGGCAGCTGGTGGGCGACGACGTCACCTACGTCATCAACCGCAACGTCAACATCAGCAATGTGTGCGTCGGTTCATGCAAGTTCTGCGGCTTCAAGCGGGGCTCGCTGGGAGTCAAGGGCGCCTACTTCCACGATCACGACACCATCTTCGCCAAGCTCCAGGACGCCGTCGACCGGGGCGCCACCGAGATCTGCATGCAGTCCGGGCTCACCCCGGCCCTGGACCTCGCTTTCTACGACCAGCTTTTCCGGGAGATCAAGTCGCGCTGGCCGACGCTCCACCTCCACGCTCTCTCACCGGAGGAGGTGCGCTACCTCTCCCACCTCTCGGGGCGCTCTGCCGAGGACGTGATCCGGCAGCTGCAGGACGCCGGCTTGGGCACTATGCCGGGCACTGCCGCCGAGATCCTGGTGGAGGAGGTGCGCCAGATTCTCTGCCCCGAGAAGCTGACCACGGCGGAGTGGGTGGAGACCATGCGGGCAGCACACAAGGTCGGGCTACGGACCACCGCGACCATCATGTACGGCCACATCGAGACCTCACGGCATCGTCTCCGGCACCTGGAGGTCATCCGCAACCTGCAGCGGGAGACGGGGGGGTTCACCGAGTTCGTTCTTCTGCCCTTCCAGGTTGAGCACAACACCCTGGGCAAGTACTTCGGGATCCGCCAGCCGCTGACCCTGGAGGACTCGCTGCGCTTCACCGCCTACTGCCGCCTCTACTTCGGGGCGGACATCCGCAACATCCAGACCAGCTGGGTCAAGCTGGGGGCGGAGGGGGTGGCGGAGTCGCTCAACTGGGGGGCCAACGACTTCGGCGGCACGTTGATGGAGGAGTCCATCTCTCGTATGAGCGGTGCGGGCCACGGTCAGAACCTGGACCCCGAGGAGATTGAGGCGGCGATCAGGTCGGTCGGCCGCACCCCGCGCGAGCGGAATACCCTCTACCAGCCCGTGGGTTCGCGGCCGCGGGACCTCGACCGGGGCACGGCCGTCATCGCCTGACTGCGTCCGGGCCCGGCCCACCGCCGGGAGTGGTGCCCGGCGAGCCGCCTTTCGCCTCAGGGCGGGGCAACACTTTGGTCCGGGGCCACGGGGATGAGTATCCCAGCGGCCAAGGTGAGTACCGCCCACCGGCCGGAGGGGGGAGATTTCTGCGCCGGCCCTGGGGCCCGGAGAGGCGGCCGAGCCCCGCCCTGGAAGGCCCAGTGGTGACGGGGGCAGGGCGCGGAGATCGGGGGAGCAGGGGGATGGACCGCGCCCGGAACGGTCGGCTGAGAGAGGAGGCGGACGACCCGGGCCATCTGCACGGCCATCCGAAAGCGCCGGCCGGTGGCCACCAACGGTGGGCGGTTCGGACCCGTGTCCAAAGTCGGGGGCGGGATCGGAGCTGCGGGCCCCGAGGTGGAGCTGGGTTCAAGGCGAGGGGGGCGGTGGGGCCAGTCTCTGGATGGCGGGTGGGAACGGTTGAGGCGGAAGCCCTCCCCTCCCGCTCAGCGCTCCCGGGCGAGCTGGCGTAGGACCGAGGCCAGCTCCAGCGCCGCCACGCCCGCCTCCCAACCCTTGTTCCCCAGCTTGCCTCCAGCTCGCGCGGTTGCCTGCTCCACCGTGTCCACGGTGAGCACCCCAAAACCGATCGGGACGCGATGGCGCACTGAGAGCTCGGCCAGCCCGGAGGCGGCCGCGGAGGCCACGTACTCGAAATGAGGGGTCTCCCCGCGGATCACTGCCCCCACCGCCACCAGCAGGTCAACGCCGCCCCGGGCCAGCCGCTCCGCAGCGGCCACCGGGAGCTCAAACGCCCCCGGCACCCAGACCAGCTCCAGGCGCTCTTCCTCCACACCATGCTGGCGGAGGGCCCGGACCGCTCCCTCCACCAGCTGCGCCACCACTCGCTCGTTGAAGCGGGAGGCCACCACGCAGGCCGCGAGGCCGCTGCCGTCCAGCTTGCTTTGGATCTCTCGCATCAGGCCTCCTCCAGGTTCGGCCCG
>JAKBTP010000114.1 GCA_021844355.1 bacterium
ACTTGCTGAGAGTTGGCTGGGTGGCCTCTGAGCCCGGGGCGTGGGCACTCCGAGGAAACTCTCAGGCTGGTCACAGGGCCCCCCCAGCTCAGGGGACCAGAGTTGCAGCTGTCGTCGGCACTGGCCCTGCCGGCCGGTCCGGCGGCAGCCCTATCCTTCCCTCCCCGCAGCGGCCCGGCACCCGCCGGGTCGCTGTATTTTTGCGCCCCGCTCGACTCCCGGCACGGGTGGTCGCCCACCTGCGGATCTGGTGACCACCCGGGAAGTCGCCTCTTGGGGCTCCAAGGGTGGACCGTGGCAGCGGCGGTGCCACCCACCAGCGGGGCAGTCGCGTGCTGTTGGTCTGGCTCTTCCGGCGGCTGGGCGTGACCATCCACGAGGGGAGCCACCTCCTCTTCCTGTGCTAACTCTGCTACTGGGTCAGCTGATGGCCAACTCTCCGCTTCCCGGCACGCATGACGGTCGGAACCGGGTCGGGCCGACGGTCGACGGTCATCACCGACTCCCCACCCGCAGAAGCGGGACACAGCGCCTCTGAACCTATTCGCACCCGCCCCGAGTCGACGCGGTCTGACCGGCCAAAGTCAGCCCCACAGCGCCTCCACCGAGAGGTAGCGCTCGCCGCTGTCGTAGGTGAAGGTGAGAACCCTGGCGCCGTCCGCCATCTGCGGCTCCAACGACGCCACAGCAGCCAGCGACGCACCGGAAGAGATCCCCACCAGCACGCCCTCCTCCCGGGCCGACCGACGGGCATACGCGAACGCCTCATCTGCGGACACCTGGATCACTCCGTCCAGCAGGTCCTGCCGCATCACTCCGGGCACGAACCCGGCGCCGATCCCCTGGATTGGATGGGGGCTGTGGGTGCCCCCGGACAGCACCGGAGACAGCTCCGGCTCGACCGCGTACACCTTGAGCCCAGGCCATCTCTGCTTCAACACCTCGGCACAGCCAGAGATGTGCCCTCCGGTGCCCACTCCGGTGACCAGGTAGTCCAGCCCCTCGGGGAAGTCCGCGGCGATCTCCTCGGCCGTGGTCCGGCGGTGGACGTCGACGTTGGCGGGATTGTCGAACTGCATGGGCATCCAGGCCCCCGGGGTCTCCTCGACCAGCTCCCGGGCCCGGGCGATCGCCCCCCTCATCCCCAACTCCCTCGGGGTGAGGTCTATCTCGGCCCCGTAGGCCGCCATCAGCTTGCGCCGCTCCACCGAGAACGAGTCGGGCATCACCAGGATCAGGCGATACCCCTTCACCGCGGCCACCATGGCGAGGCCCACACCGGTGTTCCCCGAGGTGGGTTCGACGATGACCGACCCTGAATTGAGGATCCCACTCCGCTCAGCGTCTTCCACCATGGCGAGGGCGATCCTGTCCTTGATGCTGCCCCCGGGGTTGACCCTCTCCTGCTTGAACCAGACCGTCACGCGGCGGTCGAAGAGGTGGTTGATACGCACCACCGGAGTCCTGCCGATGGTCTCAAGAATGCTGTCGGCTCTCACGTTGCCTCCCCGGCCCGGGTTCCGGCCGTGCTCAGATGACGAAGTCGGGCGGGTCCAGCATCTCCCCCACTTGGCGGACCCGCACCCGACTGGAATGGTAGACGAGGGAGAAGGGACCGACGCTGCTGGTCAGCCAGACGTTGCCGCCCACAACGCTGTCGTGCCCGACCACGGTCTCGCCGCCGAGGACGGTGGCGTTGGCATAGATCACAACCCGGTCCTCGATGGTGGGGTGGCGCTTGGTGCCGCTGGCACCCTTGGCGACGCTGAGGGCGCCCAGGGTGACCCCCTGATACAGCTTGACGTCGTCGCCGATGACCGCGGTCTCCCCCACCACGATCCCTGTCCCGTGGTCGATGCAGAGGGCTCGCCCGATCGAGGCACCGGGATGGATGTCGATCCCGGTCCGAGCGTGCGCCACCTCGGCGAAAAGCCGAGGGAGCACGGGAAGGCCCTGATGGTGGAGGTGGTGGGCAACCCGGTGAGTGGCCATGGCCAGGAAGCCGGGGTAGGCGGAGATCACCTCGTCCAAACTCTCCGCGGCGGGATCCCCCTCCAGGATCGCCTCAGCGTCCCGGGCCACCTGCTCCCGGATCACCCCCAGGGAGGAGAACAGCTGCTCGGACACCGTCCGCCCTTGCCGCTCATCCACCATCCCCCGCACCAGGTCACACAGGCGGGCCTGAAGGTCCCCGAGGCCAGCCAGAATGTCTCCTGGCTCGCGGATGACCGTAGACGCCAGCTGGGGGAAGAGGAGCCCCAGGAGGTCGTCCATCCAGCCTTCGACCTCCCGGCGCAGCGGTATCGCGCGGCTGCCTCTTAGGTGGGTGGCGGCTAGGTCACTGACCAGGTCGGGATCTGGGTCCACACCCCGATTCTCCCAGCAGTGGCCGGCCCGGCGTGTCGGCGGACGTCGGCATCGGTACCTTCGGATGGCCCGACCTCGACTGGGAGCCGGATCGGACCGGCTATCATCGACCAGGACGACTTGGGGCCGTGGCGCAGCGGCAGCGCGCTTCCTTGGCATGGAAGAGGTCGCGGGTTCAATTCCCGCCGGCTCCACTTCACACCCTCAGTCGAA
>JAKBTP010000096.1 GCA_021844355.1 bacterium
ACGATCCCGTCGAAAACCTGATAGGTGCCCGGTTGGTACTCCAGGGCGGCGTCGGCGACAAGCAGCAGGCCGAGGGCGATCCGTACCAGTGGGAGCCAGATTGGGAGCCCAGGTCGCTCCCGAGCCATCTTGGAGGTCAGCCCAGGAGCCGCAGGAGTCTGGCCATACCCTCCGCCAGGTCCTGGTCCGCCAGTGCGTAGGAGAACCGCACGTACCCCGGAGCATTGAAAGCCTCTCCAGGCACCACGGCTATCCGGGCCTGCTCGAGCAGGACCGCGGCCAGCTGCGCAGAGGTCTCCACAATCTGCCCGCCGATCATTCGGCCCAGCGCTCCTCGGACCGACGGGAAGAGGTAGAACGCGCCCTCCGGCGCCGGGCACTCGAAGCCCGGCACCCGGTCCATGTACTCGAGCATCGCCGACCGCCGCCGCGCAAAGGCCGTGCGCATCTCCGCCGCCGCGGACGCGCCCTCCTCCAGAGCGGCCAGGGCGGCCACCTGGGAGATGTTGCTGATGTTGCCGCAGACATGGGACTGCAGGTTGGCAGCCGCCTCCACCGTCGCCCGGGGGCCCACCAGCCAACCCACGCGCCACCCGGTCATGGAGTAGGCCTTGGCCACGCCGTTGAGCAGAAGAGCCCGGGACTGAAGCTCGGGTACCACCGCCGGGAGGGAGTTGAATTCGGCACCGTCGTAGGTGAAGTGGTCGTAGATCTCGTCGCACACCACCCACAACCCGTGGTCCACGGCCCAGCGCCCGACGGCCAGCATCTGCTCCCTTCGGTACACCGACCCGGTGGGATTCGACGGAGAGACGAACAAGAGGGCCTTGGTCCTGGGAGTGAGGTGCCGGTCCAGATCCTCGGGGGTGACTCGGAAGCCAGTGGCCTCGCTGGTTGGAACTGGAACTGCCCGCCCCCCAGCCAGAGCGATCGCCTCGGGGAAGCTGACCCAGTAAGGGCTGGGAACCAGCACCTCGTCCCCAGGATCAAGCAGAAGGGTGAATGCATGGGCCACCGCCTGCTTGGTGCCGTTGGTGATGAGGACCTGCTCTGGCACCAGCTCCAAACCATCGCGTCGTCCGGTATGAGATGCCACCGCCTGCCGCAGCTCAGGCAGGCCCGCCGCCGGGGTGTAGTGGTGCCATCGCGGGTCCCGGCAGGCCCGGGCGGCGGCCTCGACCACCACTAGGGGGGTGGCGAAGTCGGGCTCTCCGGCAGCGAAAGAGATGACGTCGCTCCCGGCGGCCCGGAGCTCCTTGACCCTCCGGTCCAGAGCGAGGGTGGCTGACTCCGAGATCGCGGCCGCCCGCCGGGAGATGGCCTGGTGATCCGTTTCCCCTGAGGGCACTAGACTTCCTCCTGATGGCCACCGATAGTGGTGCCGACCTGCGGATACCACAGGATCTGCTTCCCGACGACGGACGGTTCGGGTGTGGCCCCTCTAAGGTACCGGCTACAGCCGTCGTCAGACTGGCGGAGGTCGCACCGCGCCTCCTCGGCACCAGCCACCGACAACCCCCAGTGCGGCAGCTGGTAGGCCGCGTCCGCTCCGGGCTCAGCCAGCTCTTCTCCCTGCCGGAGGGGTACGAGGTCGCCCTGGGAAATGGTGGAGCGAGCCTATTCTGGGACCTGGCATCTCTCTGCCTGATTGAGCGCCGCAGTCAGCACCTGGCCTTCGGGGAGTTCTCCTCCAAGTTCGCCCAGGTCGTGCAGGGCGCACCTCACCTGGCGGCTCCCGAGGTGATTGAGAGCGCACCGGGCACCTGCCCCCAGCCCCACCTTGCCGAGGACGTGGACGCCTACTGCCTCACCCACAACGAGACTTCCACCGGCGTCCAGTGCGAGATAGTCCGCATTGGCTTGCCCGGGCAATTGGTTCTGGTCGACGGCACCTCGGCTGCCGGGGGGATGCAGCTGGACGCCGGAGCTATCGACGCCTACTACTTCTCCCCTCAGAAGTGCTTCGCCGCTGACGGGGGAATCTGGGTCGCGCTGCTCTCTCCGGCCGCGATCGAGCGATCGGCCCGTCTCGGGAGCGCCTCGCGTTGGATTCCGAGCTCCCTGGACCTCAACCTCGCACTTCAGAACTCACGTCAGGACCAGACCTACAACACGCCCGCCGTGGCCACGCTATTTCTCCTCGTCCAGCAGCTGGAGTGGATCCTCGAGCAGGGGGGATTGCCTTGGGCGGCCGCCCGCTGCCGCCAGTCGGCGAGCATCGTGTACGGCTGGGCTGACCGAGTGCCCTACGCCGCACCCTTCGTCCAGGATCCGGGCCAGCGCAGCCCGGTGGTCGCCACCGTCGACCTCTCGCCCGAGGTTCCCGCGGGTGAGGTTTCCAAGGTCCTCAGGCGAAACGGGATCGTGGACATTGACGGCTACCGCAAACTGGGACGCAACCAGCTGCGCATCGGGCTCTTCCCCGCCGTCGAGCCCCACGATGTCGCCCGACTCACTCAGGCGATCGACTGGGTGGCTGACCGTGTCGGTGTCGCAAATCGCCTTTAGAGGTGCGGGGGTGGGCCCCAGGAGGTACGCTCGTCCGGGCTCGGCCG
>JAKBTP010000188.1 GCA_021844355.1 bacterium
CGATGATGTCGTCCACCCCCTGGGAGTTGAAGAGCGCCGCCAGGTACTGGTGGATCTTCTCCCAGTTGCCCTCCATCTCGTGCAGGGCGTTCACCTCCTGGGCGAAGAGGTTGGGCGCCACCTCCTGGGGCTCCGGCCCCAGCTCCACGTCCAGGGAATCCCCCAGGCTGTGGGCCGCGTCGGTGGACATCACCAGGGTCTTGAGGCCCCGCTCGGCGCAGCGAGCGGCGGTGGCCGCCGAGATGGTGGTCTTTCCTACCCCGCCCTTGCCGGTGTAGAGGATCACCCGCATGCCGGGAGTATACGTTCGGGTCCCGAATGCTCCCGGGGCGGTCAGTGCAGGAAGACGTACCCCAGGACCACCAGGACGGCCAGCAGCCCCGACACCAACCCCACCCGGCGCAGATCGAGGATGAGGTAGGGGGTGCGGTCCAGGGGGACCGCTGGGTCCTCCCCCAGCGGCTCCAGGGCGGCCTCCTGCTGCCGCCTCCGCTCGGCCCGCCCGGCGACCCTTCCCCGCCGGGGAAGCAGGCTCTCCTGGGCGCCGGCCGAAGCCACCGGGGGAGGGGTCGCCTGGACGGCTGGGCCGGTGGGCCCGGCCGGGGCCTCCGGTTCCGGCTCCGCGACCTTCGGCTGCGGCGCGGCGACGGGCTGGCGACGGGGCAGCAGCGAGGCGGTCCCGGCGGCCCGGGCCGGCGGCGCGGCCGAAGGTGCGGTGGTGGCCTCCGCCTGCTGGGCGGTCCCACCGGCCGGGCTGGCATCGTCGACCGGAGCGGCCGCTTCCACCCCCGGAGTCGCTCGGGTAGTGGCGGCGGGGCGCTTGCGCGCGGCTCCGCTGGCGCGGTGCCTGGTTCGTCTGGCCAAGTGAGGCTCCCGGTGGGTGGTGCGCGGCGGCGTCAGAGCGGGCGCGGCGCCAGTTTACCCAAAGCCCCGGGGGAGCCCCGAGTGGGGCGATGGTGCAGGCAGCGAGCGCCGGGCGGGAGGGGGTCTCATCGGCGAAGGAGGGGGACGAAGCGTTGCCAGCGCCCACTGCCTGCGTGGGCGATGCGTGTGGGGCCACATCTTGTGCCCACAGGGGATTAAACCACACCATCTTGTGCAACGCAAGTCCCGTCACAAGATCGTCAATCGCCCTTCGGCGGAGCTCGAAAGGACCGGAGATGGGGCTCGGGTTCGCCGCGGCTTCAACTCTGCTACCGTCCAGGGCATGGGAGGCCTGATCGCCCTGATCGTCGTCCTGGTCCTGCTCGTCCTCCTGGTGCGGGCCACCGTCCGGGTGGTGCAGCAGGGCCAGAAGGGGGTGGTCAAGCGCCTGGGCCGCTTCCACGCCACCCACAACCCGGGGCTGATCTTCCTGCTCCCGATCCTGGACAGCATGACCCGGGTGGACATGCGCGAGGTGCCCCGGCGCGGGGACAAGCAGGACGTGATCACCAAGGACAACGTGGCGGTGGGGGTCTCGGCCACCATCTTCCATCAGGTGGTCGACGTCAACAAGGCACTCTTCGAAGTGCAGGACTACCTGGTGGCCATCGACCAGATAGGGCGGACCGCGTTGCGGGCGGTGTTCGGCACCATGACCCTGGACGAGGCCCTCTCGGAGCGGCAGAAGATCAACACCCTGCTCAGCGAGCACATCGCCGACGCCACCGAGAAGTGGGGGGTGCGGGTCAACCGGATCGAGGTCCTGGACATCCTCCCTCCCCAGAACATCCTCCGGGCGATGGAGGAGCAGAAGGAGGCCGACCAGCACAAGCGCTCGGTGATCCTCAAGTCCGAGGGGGACAAGCAGGCAGCCATCAACCAGGCCGAGGGCGAGGCCCAGGCCAACATCACCCGGGCCACGGCCCAGAAGCAGGCCACCGTGCTGGCCGCCGAGGCCAAGAAACAGGCCCAGATCCTGGAGGCCGAGGGCCTCCGCGAGAGCCAGCGGCTGGAGGCCGAGGGTGAGGCGGCGGCGATCGCGGCGGTCACCCAGGCGGTGCACGAGGGGCGGGCCAGCAGCGACGTTTTCGCCTACTGGCAGCTGAAGAACCTCGCCCGGCTGGCCGACAGCCCCAACTCCAAGCTGGTCGTGCCCGCCGACTTCGCGGGGCTCATGGGAGCGGCCGAGGCGCTGGCGGGAGTCACCCGTGGCGGCGGAGCGGAGCCCTCCGCCAACGGCACCGCCGGTGTCGCCTCATCCGTGCCACCCCCGGAGCCGCCCCGGCGGGGCAGGCCCAAGGCGGGATAGGTCACCCCGGGACCCGAGGCGGCAGTCCGAATGGTCGGCGAGTCGTGCTGAACGGCATCGAGGCGCTGCTCGGGGAGCAGGGGGTGGTCTCGTCCCCGATCCCTGGGTCGATCCACCTCGGCGCGGTCCGGGCTCGGGGGGAGGACTGGCCGGCCGTCAGCGCCGTGGGGAACCCCATCGCCGAGGGTGAGGTGGTCCTCATCCTGGAAGTGGACCGCGGTCACCTGGTCGTGGCCCCTGTGGGGGATCCGCTGGCCTGACTCGGCGGGGCCCCCGCCCGCTACGATTCGCCGTCGTGGACGTCCTCGAGTGGCTCCTCGACTCCGATCCGGCCATCCGCTGGCAGGTGATGAGAGATCTCCTCGGCTCCCCCTCCGAGGAGGTGGTGGAGGAGCGGAGCAGGGTCACGGTTGAGGGCTGGGGAGTTCGCCTTCTGGGCCTCCAGCGCCCGGACGGGCAGTGGGAGGGGGGCGAGCCCGAGTTCACCTCCCCCGAGGCGGACAGCTGGTGGCACTCCCTGCCCGCCGATTGGCGGGGCACCCTCTTCCCGGAGTGGACCTCGACCTGCTGGAGCCTCACTCTGCTGCGAGAGTTCGGGCTCCCACCGCAGAGCGCCCCGGCCCAGCGCGCAGTGCAGCTGGTGGCGGCCCGCTGCCGCTGGGAGCACGGCGGGGAACCGTACTTCGCCGGGGAGGTGGAGCCGTGCATCAACGGCCGGGTGGTGGCGCTCGGCGCCTACTTCGGCGAGGACGTCGGGACGGTGGTGGAGCGGCTGCTCACCGAGCAGCTCCCCGACGGGGGGTGGAACTGTGAGCGCCAGAACGGGTCGGAGAGGGGCTCATTCCACACCACCATCGAGGTGCTCACCGGACTGCTGGAGTACGAGAGGGCCACCGGCGGGTCGCCGAGCCTCCACGATGCCCGCCTCAGAGGGCAGGAGTACCTCCTGGTGCGGAGGATGCGGCGGCGCCTCTCCACCGGTCAGGTGATCGACCCAGAATGGGACCTCTTCTCGTTCCCGAACTACTGGCACTACGACGTGCTGAGGGGCCTCGACTTCCTCCGCTCCGCCGGGGCCGATCCCGACCCCCGGGTGCATGAAGCGGTGGAGCTGGTGCGGTCCAAGGCCGATCCCGAGGGACGCTGGCTGCTGGAGAACCCGCACCCCGGAAGGCTGCACTTCCCCGTCGACGAGGGCGAGGGACGGCCGAGCCGCTGGAACACCCTGAGAGCGCTGAGGGTGCTGAAGTGGGCGGATTCGCGGTGACGGGCCTTCGGGAGGCCGCGAGCAAGCAGTGCCGCCGGTCAGCCCGAGGGAGCTCCGCCGCCCCGCGCACCCGCCACTGGATGGTCTACGCGGGGCGCTCCCATCTCTAGCACGAGGCGGTCGGAAGAGGCGTTCGCGGCCGGCCGGCCGGGGCCTTCGAGCGGGCAGTACGCGCTGCGGCGGCTGACGCTCTGGGCCGCTCTCCTCGTGATCCTCCAGGTCGCCGTCGGCATGGTGGTGCACCTGTGCGTCAGGGTGCCAGGTCACCACCCGGGTGCGGAGCCCTCGGACTACCTCTCCGGGTACCTCCGCAGCGTCGGCTCGCCGATCGGCCCGGGGCCGTCTGCGCTCGCGGTCCACGCGGCCCTGGGGCTGGCGGTCGTCGCCATGGCCCTTGTCCTCGCGGTGCGTGCGGACACCAACTTTGGTGGGTAGGTGGCGGCGCTGTCAGTGGTGGCCGCGGCGATGGCCATCGGGGCCGGCTTCAACGGTGCCAGCTTCCTCGATTTCGGAAGGGCGCTTTCCTCGCTCCTCATGTCTCTGCTGGCGCTGGGACCGCTCGCCTGCTACTTGGTGCGCTCCCATCTCCTGTGATCGGGCCCGCCGTCCCGCTGACCGCATATGCAGAGCCCGCCCGGTCGCCGAGCACCGGATTGCCCGGAGGGTGCAGCTGGGGTTGCGACAAGCGAACCACCGAGGTGCGGAAGCGGACCTCCGCTTTCGGGCAGGAGGTGAGGATACGCGCGAGCCGCCCGCCGTACAAGCGGCTGGCGGATTCCCGGGCAGCAAGCCGTACGGGAGGCAGCACGCCTCAACTGCTCGCCGCAGGTCGCTGCGGGTAGATGGTCTCGCCCCGAGCCAGCATGGCGACGAACTGCTGGATGCGCCGCGCCCGGGTCTCGGGACGCCTCGCGCTCCCGATCCTGTAGAGGACCGCGTATCGGTTGCGGGAGCTCAGGCGGTCAAACGTCGCCAGGGCCGCAGGGGCGGCCTGGAGGGCCAGCGCGAGGTCGGCCGGCACCTCGATCTGCCCGCTGCCCGCGTAGGCTGACCCCCAGCGGCCGTCCACCCGGGCCTGCTCGACCGCGGCGAGTCCGGGCGGCTGCATCCGGCCCTCGCGAAGCAGTCGCTCGGCGAGGGCGACGTTGCGCTTCGACCACGCGCTTCGGCCGCGCCGGGGCGTGAACCGCTGGCGGTAGGTCGCCTCGTCGCGCCGGCCCAGCTGACCGTCGATCCAGCCATGGCAGAGTGCCTCCTCGAGGGCCTCGTCGTAGGTGAGTCGGGTCGGTTCCTTGGTGCCCTTCTTGGCAAGCACGAGCCAGACCCCGGTCGAATTCCCGTGATGATTGCCGAGCCAGGCGCGCCAGGCAGCGGCGTCAGCCACGATCAGCTCCGGCAGGTCGGCGACCATGGGCCCCGAGCTTAAAGGGCCCGCTCCATGGTCATCGCCCGCTTCCGCCACCACAGCTCCTGCCAGAGCCAGGCCCGGCAGCGGTCCGAAGCGGCCGCCGGCCCTGAGAGTTCGGCCCCGGGGCCTTGGGCAGGACGTGCACGACCCATGGATGCCGGGCCGGTGGTGCCACTTTCGCGGTCGGCGCGTCCCGGCCCCCTGCGCCCCGGTGAGCTTGAGTGATGTGAACTGAGCATCCATCGTGATGGGGCATGGCGCTGGCTGTGGGGGCGGCCGGGCCGACCCGTCCATGGACTCGCCGACGACGGGACGAGTGGACCTGGCCTCAGCCTCAGGGCACCGAGAGCGTGAGGTGGACCACCTCACCGGGACGGACCCTGGTCCCGGGCCGCGGGGCCTCCGCCAGGACGGTCCCGGTCGCCGGATGCCACCCGGGGGCTGCTGTCCCCACCGAGACCGCTAGATGAGCCCGGCCAAGTGCCCACAGGGCTTGCCCGACGTTCAGCCCCAGGACGTCGGGAACGGTGCCGGGCGGCGTAGTAAGCAGCGCGGGGAGCTCGCCACTGTGGACCGTGCCGAGTCTCGAAAGGGGCGGGGCCGAGTTGAGGGAGGTCCACCAGTACCCGAAGGACGGGCTGTGATCCGGACTGGATGAGACGAGAGTGGCCGCCACCGGCACCGCCACCTCCAGGTAGCGCTGGTGTCGGACCGGCCCGGGCGAAATCGCCGTGGGGCTGGCAGGAGGTGACGGCACCGCAAAACTTCCTGCCACCAGGGCCACGTACGCCCCCGAGAAGCCGGGGCCTGGGCTCACCCCACCGGCCAGTGCGCCGGTCTCCAGCAGCCGCTGGTCGCTGACCCGGGTCCAGAGGACAGAGAAGGAGTCACGGCCGTGGCCGGTGGACCAGAGCACCTGGCGAAGGGCTACAGCCAGGGCCCCCGGCAGGGGCGCAGCCGTCCGGACTGGACCGGACACGAAGATGCTCAGTACCGCTGCCGCGACCATGGCCATCGCCACCCGCGGAGCGGCCCGGGGAAGTTCGCCGTCCCCGGAGGTCGTCTGCCCCATCGGGGAAAGAATAGCCTTGGCGCGGTCCCGGGCGACCCGTCGGCCAGCGGTCTCCCGGGAGGGAGGTGGCTCCGGCTAGACGTTGAACAAAAAGTGCATCACATCGCCGTCCTGGGTGAGATAGTCGCGCCCCTCCAGCCGGCGCTGGCCCCGCTCCCGAACCCCCGCGTAGCCCCCGGCCGCCACCAGCTCGTCCCACCGGCAGACCTCGGCACGGATGAACCCCTTGGCGAAGTCCGTGTGGATGGCGGCGGCGGCCTCGACGGCGGTGGCCCCCTGGCGCACCGTCCAGGCCCTCACCTCCTTCTCCCCCGCGGTGAAGAAGGTGATCAGGGAAAGGGCGCGGTAGCCGGCCGCGCTCAGCTGCCCGAGGCCGGTCTCCGACAGCCCCAGCTGGGAGAGGAACTCCTGTGCCTCGGCGGGCTCGAGCTCGGCAAGCTCCGCCTCCAGCTTGGCGGACACGGCGACGAACTGCGCGCCCTCCTCGCGGGCCCGCTCCCGCAGCGGCAGCGCCACCGCCGGGAGCTCCCCTTGTAGGGAGTCCTCGTCCACGTTGCCCACCACGACCACCGGCTTGGCTGTAAGGAGCTGGAAATCGCGGAGCAGCGCCGCCTCCTCCTCCGCCACCTCGATCCTCCGGGCGGGCTCTCCCTTCTCCAGCCCCTGCCTGAGCCGCTCGATCAGCGCCACCTCCGAGCGTGCCTGCTTTCCTCCCGCTCCCGCCCTGGCCACCCGGCCCACCCGGTCCAGCCGGCGCTCCAGGGTCGTAAGGTCCGCCAGCGCCAGCTCCAGCTCCAGGATCTCCAGGTCCCGGAGCGGGTCCACCTCTCCCTCGATATGGCCCACGTCGGAGGCCGCAAAGCAGCGCAGCACGAAGGCGATGGCGTCCGCGCTGCGGATGTGGCCGAGGAACTGGTTCCCCAGCCCCTCCCCGCGGTGGGCGCCCCGGACCAGCCCGGCGATGTCGGTGAAGGTCACCGTGGCGGGGATGACCCGCGGGGGATGGAAGAGCTCGGCCAGCCGCTCCAAACGGGGGTCGGGGACCGGGACCACCCCGGTGGAGGGGTCGATGGTGGTGAAGGGGAAGGCTCCCACCGCGGCGTGGGCCCGGGTGAGGGCATTGAAGAGGGTGGACTTGCCCGCGTTGGGCAGCCCCACGATCCCCACCGAGAGGCTCAACTCGTCCGGACCCCGTCCAGCCCGAGCTGGGCCAGCGCCGCCGCCAGCCCTCCCCGCCCCGGCCCCGGCACCAGCAGTGACGCCTGCGCCTTCACCTCCTCCGCGGCCCCCTCCACCGCCACCGCGGTCCCGGCGGCCCTGAGCATGGGCAGGTCGTTGGGCGCGTCGCCGAGGGCGATGGTCTGTTCGCGGTCCACCCCCAGGTGACTGCAGAGCCAGAGCAGCGCCTCACCCTTGTCCACCCCCCTGGCCGTGATCTCACAGAACCCCACGAGAGACCTGGTCACCTCGGCACGATCGCCCACCAGCTCGCGGACCTCGGCGAGCAGGCGCGGGAAGCGGTCGAGATCGGCGGTCACCAGGGTCATCTTGGTGGTGCCCTTGGTGAGCCGCTCCTCCAGGGGGGGATCCTTGGCCACCACCGCCTCGATCTGGGCCACGCTGGTGTAGAAGGCGACGTCGGCGTTCTTGGCCTCCACCAGCAGCTCGTCGTCCTGGTAGACGTTGACCGAGTACCCCCTCCGGTGGGCCAGCTCCAGAACCGGCAGCGACACCTCGGGTGGCACCTCCTTGCGGTAGAGGACCTGACCGCCCCGCTCCCCCGGCAGCTCCTGGATCAGCGCCCCCTGGTAGCAGATCAGCGGCAGGCGCGTCTGCAGCTGGAGGGCGTAGGGGAGGGCCGAGCGGTACATCCGGCCGGTGGCGATCCCCACCAGGTGTCCGGCCTTCTGGGCGCGGTGGGCCGCCTCCACGTCTACCGGGTCCAGGGTGAGTCGCCGGTCCAGCAGCGTGCCGTCCAGGTCAGTGAAGAGCAGCATCACCGCCCCGACCGCCACTGCGCCCGCGCCCCGCCTCTCAGCTCGCCCACAGCTGCCATTCTCGCCGATCGGCAGGGCAGCCCCGATCTCGCCGGGCCGGGGCACCCACCCGCCGGGATATAGTGGGGGCGTTGCCAGTTCGATCTAGACGCCCTTTCCGACCACAGGTCCGCACCTTCGGCCCCGTCCCCTCGGCGGGCGCACCTGCCGCCCCGCTCCCCACCGGCTCGTTCGCCGAGCTGGGGCTGTCCGAGGGGATGCTCCAGACCCTGGAGAGAGTCGGGTACGGGCACCCAACGCCAATTCAGGCGCTCACCATCCCCCGCGCCCTGCAGGGCCGGGACGTCATCGGCGGGGCTCAGACCGGCTCGGGGAAGACCGCCGCCTTCGCGGTCCCGGTACTGGAGCGGGTGGAGGTGGGGAGCCCGGACGTGCAGGCGCTGGTCCTCTGTCCCACGAGGGAGCTGGCCGCCCAGGTGACCCTGGAGTTCGAGAAGCTGGCCGCCCACCTCAAGGTGGAGATCCTGGCCATAGTGGGCGGCGATTCCATGGGGCGGCAGCTGGACGGGCTCAGGCGGCACCCCGCCGTGGTCGTGGGCACCCCGGGCCGGGTGCTGGACCACCTTCAGCGTCACAGCCTTAAGCTGGCCGGGGTCCGCTTCGCCGTCCTGGACGAGGCCGACCGGATGCTGGACATGGGCTTCGCCCCAGACGTGGAGCGGATCCTGCAGCAGACCCCCAAGCAGCGCCAGACGCTGCTCTTCTCCGCCACCGTGCCGGCCTGGATCCACCGCCTCGCCGAGCGCCACATGCGCGAGCCCGAGACCCTCTCCGTCGCCGGGGAGATGGAGCTGGTGCCCACGGTCCGCCAGTGGTGCATCGAGTGCTCCTGGGCGGAGAAGGAGGAGGCGCTCACCATGCTGCTGGACAGCCCCCAGGTGCGCACCGGGCTGATCTTCACCGCCACCAAGCGCAACGCCGACCTCCTCCATGCCGCCCTGCTGGCCCGTGGGTACGACGTGACGGTGATCCATGGGGACCTCAGCCAGCACGACCGGGACCTGGCCCTGGAGCGCTTCCGCAATTCCAAGGTGCGCTTCCTCATCGCCACCGACGTGGCCGCCCGCGGGCTGGACATCGAGGACATCAGCCACGTGATCAACTACGACGCGCCGTCCAGCCCCGAGGACTACGTGCACCGGGTGGGGCGCACAGCCCGGGCCGGCCGGGAGGGGGTCGCCCTGACGCTGATCACCCCGATCGAGATCCTCAAGATCCGGGACATCGAGCGCCACACCCACCGGGCCATCGAGCGCCACCACCTCTCGGACCTTCGCCTTCTGGCGGGGTCGGTGGGAGAGCTGGTCGGCTGATTTCCCGCTGCGGCCCTCCGCGAGGAGGGCTCAGGTGGCGAGAGCCCGCGGGTAGAGGCCGAAGACCCTGAGCTCCGACGTGAGCCCTCCCAGCGCCGCCATGAGCTGGGAGCAGTCCTGGCCGGGATCCAGCTCCAGGTCCGCATAGAAGCGGTACTCGAAGGGGAGGTCGGGGATGGGACGGGAGTCCAGCCGGCTCAGGTTCAGCCTCCGCTGCGAGCACTCCAGGAGGACGGCCGCCAGCGCCCCGGGGCTGTGGGCGGTGACGAACCCCAGGGAGAGCTTGGCCGGGAGGGCGGGGGGCGCGAGCCGCACGGTACCCGGGAGGCACACCAGGAACCGGGTGCGGTTGCTGGCCCGGTCGGCGATGTCCTCGGCGACCACCCGGAGGCCGTAGCGGGCGGCGGCGGCCGCACTGGCGATGGCGGCCTCTCCGGGTACCTGGTGCTCGGCCACCCAGCGGGCCGCCCCGGCGGTGTCCGGGTGGGGAACCGGCTCGATCCCTCGCTCCGCCAGGAACCCGGCGCACTGGGCCAGCGCCTGGGGGTGGGAGAGGGCGCGCCGAACCGGGGCCGAGGTAGCCGTCAGCAGCTGATGCCGAACGGGCAGGAAGTGCTCGCCGAGGACCACCACCTCGGGATGGGCCCAGAGGAGGTCGGAGACCTCCTGGACCACCCCGCCCAGGCTGTTCTCCACCGGCAGCACCGCGGCCCGGCCGGCCCCGAGGCCGGCGAAGGCGGCGGCGAAGGTGGGCCGGCCGGTGGCCGGTACCCCGGGGAAGAGCCGCTGGGCCGCCTCCTCGGAGTAGGCGCCGGGTTCGCCCTGGTAGAGGACCTGGAGGACCTCCGATGGGTCCCCCCCTACTCCCACCGGTGACGGGTGGTGGGCAGGAGCGGAGAGCGGGCCTGCTCGAAGGCCGAGATGGCCGCCTCCTCCCGCAGCGCCATACCCAGCGGGTCCAGACCGGAGAGGAGGCACTCCCGCCAGAACGGATCGAGCTGGAACGGGGCCTTCCGCCCCTCCCGGTCCCGGACCACCTGGGCCTGAAGGTCCACGATCAGCCGGTATCCGTCGCGCCTGCGGGCGCGCAGCTGGAGGTCGGCGCAGACCGGGTCGGCCAGGGCCACCGGGAGCAGGCCGTTCTGGAGGGCGTTGGTGCGGAAGATGTCGGCGAAGGAGGGCGCCACCACCACCCGGAACCCCATCTGCGCCAGCGCCCAGACGGCATGCTCGCGGGAGGAGCCACAGCCGAAGTTGCGCCCGGCCAGCAGGATCTCGGCCCCTCGGTACTCGGGGCAGTTGAGCTCGAAGTCGGGCCGGTCGTGCCCCTCCGCGTCGTAGCGCCAGTCGAAGAAGCAGGCCTTGCCGTACCCCGCCCGCCCGGTGCTCTTCAGAAACTGCTTGGGGATGATCTGATCGGTGTCGACGTCGTCACGGGACAGGGTGGCCACCAGCCCCTCCAAGACGGTGAACGCCTCCACCTCAGCCTTCCTTCGCCGCGACGCCGAGTTCCGCGGGCTCCAACCGGCGGACGTCCGCGAAGTGGCCGAACACCGCGGCAGCGGCCGCCATCGCCGGGCTCACGAGGTGTGTTCGCCCCCCCGCCCCCTGCCGCCCCTCGAAGTTGCGGTTGGAGGTCGAGGCGCAGCGCTCACCGGGGGAGAGGATGTCCGGGTTCATCCCCAGGCACATGGAGCAGCCGGCCTCCAACCACTCGAAGCCGGCGTCGCGGAAGATCCGGTCCAGCCCCTCCTCCTCGGCCGCCCGCTTCACCGCCCCCGATCCCGGCACCACCATGGCCCGGACCCCAGGGCTCACCCGGCGCCCAGCGGCGATGGCGGCCGCCGCGCGCAGGTCCTCCAGGCGGCCATTGGTGCAGGAGCCGATGAACACCCGGTCGATGTGGATGTCCTCGATCGCGGTTCCCTCCTCCAGCCCCATGTAGGCCAGGGCTCGGCGCGCCGCCTCCCGGGCCGCCTCCGAGCGAAGCTCCGCCAGCTCCGGGACCCGGGCGCCTACCGGTACGGACATGGAGGGGTTGGTCCCCCAGGTCACGAAGGGCGAAAGCTGGGATGCGTCGATGCGGACCTGGCGGTCGAAGTTCGCTCCCGGGTCGGAGGCGAAGCTCAGCCACCGCTCGGCGGCGGCCGCGAACTCGTGGCCTTTGGGGACGGCGGGCCGGCCCTCCAGGTAGGCGACGGTGGTCTGGTCGGGAGAGATCAGCCCGGCCCGAGCGCCGGCCTCGATGGTCATGTTGCAGACGGTCATCCGCCCCTCCATGGTGAGCTGGCGCACCGTGGTCCCCGAGTACTCCACTATCGAGCCCTGGCCGCCCGCCACCCCGATCTCCCGGATGATCCCCAGGGCCAGGTCCTTGGCGGTCACCCCCTGGCCGAGCTGCCCATCCACGCGCACCTCGAGGGTGGGGGCTGGGGCCTGCCAGATGCACTGGGAGGCCAGCACCTGCTCGACCTCCGTCGTGCCGATCCCGAAGGCCAGCGCCCCGAAGGCGCCGTGGGTGGAGGTGTGGGAGTCGCCGCAGACCACCGTCATCCCCGGCTGGGTGAGGCCCAGCTCCGGACCCACCACGTGGACGATCCCCTGCCGGCGGTGGTAGAGGTCGAGGAGGGGGATGCCGGCCGCAGCGCAGTTCTCCGAGAGCTGGCGCAGCTGCTCCCTCCCCACCGGGTCGGGGGTCTCCCGGGTGCGCTCCCAGGTCGGGACCAGGTGATCCATAACCGCCAGGGTGAGGTCGGGACGGCGCACCCGGCGCCCCGCGGCGCGAAGGCCGGCGAAGGCCTGGGGGGATGTGACCTCATGCACCAGGTGCAGGTCCACGTACATCAGCATCCGCTGGAGGGGGTCCCCAGCCACGCGGTGGGCGTCCCAGATCTTGTGGTAGGCGGTGCGCTGGGCCTCCAAGGTCGGTCCCTCCATCAGGCGGTGCTGGATTGGGGCGCCCGCAACAGGGGATGGCGGACCGCCCACTCATGGATGTCGATCAAAGCCTCGCAGGAGGCCTCCAGGATGTTGGCAGACCAGCCCACCGTCGTCCAGCGCCGGCGCCCGTCCGAGGAGTCCACGCCGGCCCGGTCGGGGGCTTCGGCGAGCCGGAGCCCGAAGCCCTGCGTGCCATCCCGGAAGGTGGTGTCGCAAGGGACTGGGGTCGGGGGCCCGGCGAGGCTACTCACGCCCGGACCGCCAGCAGACCCGCGACCCGCCGCGCGACATCGGACGTGGTGGCGGTGCCTCCGAGGTCAGGAGTGAGGCAGCGGTCGCGCACCGCCCCGGCCACAGCCTCCTCGACCGCCCCTGCCAGATCTGGCCGGTCGAGGGAGAGTCGCAGCAGCATGGAGACGGCGAGGATCGCTCCCAGGGGGTTGGCGATCCCCCGGCCGGCGATGTCGGGCGCGGAGCCGTGCACCGGCTCGAAGAGCCAGGGCCCATCCCCGCCCCCGCTGGCTGAGGGCAGCATCCCCAGGGTTCCGGGAAGGGCCGCGGCCTCGTCGGTGAGGATGTCCCCGAAGAGGTTCTCCGTCACCACGACGTCGAAGTCCGTGGGCCGAAGGAGCAGCCGGAGGGCGAAGCTGTCCACCAGGGAGTGCTCCAGCCGGCATTCGGGATGCCTCCTCGCAACCTCCACGGCCACCTCGCGCCAGAGGCGGGAGGTGGCCAGCACGTTGGCCTTGTCCACGGACGTCACCCGACGGGAGCGCTCCCGCGCCAGCCGGAAGGCCACCTCCAGGACCCGGGCTATCTCCGACTCGGAGTACTCCGTGGTGTCCACCGCCCGCCTGCCCGGTGCGGCTCCGGCCTGTCCCTGGGGGCGGCCGAAGTAGGCGCCCCCGGTGAGCTCGCGCACGAAGAGCACGTCTGCCCCCCGGACCCGCTCCGGCCGCAGCGGGCTCAGCTCCTCGAGCCCCTCCAGGACCCTAACCGGGCGGACGTTGGCGAAGGCCTCGAGCTGGCGGCGGAGCTGCAGCAGGCCGGCCTCGGGCCGCGCCGGGCCGGCGTCCCAGCGCGGGCCGCCCACCGCCCCCAGGAATACCGCGTCAGCTTCGCGAGCCGCCTTCAGGGTGGCCGCGGGAAGCGGTTCCAGCCCCTGGTCGATGGCCGCTCCGCCGATGGGATGGTGGGTCAGCTCCAGCTCGATGCCGCTCCCCGCGAGCGCCGCCTCCAGCACCCGGAGAGCAGCCTCGGTCACCTCGGGGCCCACACCGTCTCCGGGCAGGACCGCCAGGCGGAAGCGACCCGCCCTGGAGGTCACGGCGCCATCCCGGGCTGGACGCCCCCAACCTCGCTCACGATCCGGATGAGGGCCTCGTCCTCGACCTGCTTGCTCTCGTCCGCCACTTGAAGGAAGCGCTCCCAGACCGCGGGCAGCGCTGCCTGGGGCAGCTCCACCCCGATCAGCTGGAGGCGGTGCACCAGGGCGTGCCGGCCGGAGCGGGCCGTGAGGACGATCTGGGAGGGGTCCGCACCCACGTCCTCGGCGGAGATGATCTCGTAGGTGCGACGGTCCTTGAGCACTCCATGCTGGTGCACCCCGGAGGCGTGGGAGAAGGCGTTGCCGCCCACCACCGGCTTGTTGGGAGGCACCGGGATCCCGGTGAGCTCGGAGATCAGCCGGGAGGTGGGGACCAGCTCCCGGGCGTCCAGGTGGTCCTCAAGGCCCAGCGCCGGTCGACGCACCCGGAGCGCCATGAGAACCTCCTCCAGGGCGGCGTTCCCGGCCCGCTCCCCGATGCCGTTGATGCAGCCCTCCACCCGCCGGGCCCCGGCCTCGATGCCCGCCAGCGAGTTGGCGGTGGCCAGCCCGAGGTCGTCGTGGCAGTGGACGCTGACCAAGACCCGGTCCATCCCCCGCACCTGGGACCGCACCCCGGCCACCAGGCCGGAGAACTCCGCCGGGAGGCAGTATCCGGTGGTGTCGGGGAGGTTGATCACGCTGGCCCCTTGGTCCACCGCCGCCTGCACCACCTCGCAGAGGTAGTCCGGGTCCGCCCGGCCGGCGTCCTCGGGGGAGAACTGGACGGTCTCGCAGAGGGAAGTGGCGAAGGCCACCGACTCCCTGGTGCGGCGCAGCACCTCAGCCCGGTCCAATCCCAACTTCTGGGTGATGTGGACGTCGGAGACCCCGATGAAGACATGGATCAGGTGGCGCGGGGCGTCCCGAACCGCCTCATGGACCGCCTCGATGTCGCCCCGCACCGCCCTTGCCAGGCCGGTGATCGCCGGCCCCTCCACCTGGCGGGCGATGGTCCGCACCGCCTCCAGGTCCCCCGGGGAGGATGCCGGGAAGCCGGCCTCGATGACGTCCACCCGGAGGCGGGCCAGCTGGCGCGCCACCTGGAGCTTGGCCGCGGGGCTGAGGCTGAACCCCGGGGACTGCTCCCCATCCCGGAGGGTGGTGTCGAAGAACTCGACCACTCCGGGCGCTGGTACGGGTACGCCGGCCTCCTGGACGCTCACGCCCGCTCCCCCGCCGGCGCCGGCACCTCGGCGACCGGCCGGATCCAGCTCATCTGGCTGCGCAGGCGCGCACCCACCTCCTCGATGGGGTGCTGGGCCTCCAGCTCCCGGCGGTCGAGGAAGGCCCGGCGGCCGGAGCGGTTCTCGTCGATCCAGCGCTCGGCGAAGCTGCCGTCCTGGATCTGCTGCAGCACCTGGCGCATCCGCTGGCGCACGCTCTGGTCGATGAGGAACTCCCCGCTCTGGTAGTCGCCGAACTCGGCGGTGTCGCTCACGCTGTAGCGCATCAGCGAGAGCCCCCCCTGGTACATCAGGTCGACGATCAGCTTCAGCTCGTGGAGGCACTCGAAGTAGGCCAGCTCGGGCTGGTAGCCAGCCTCCGTCAGGGTCTCGAAGCCCGCCTTGACCAGCGCCGAGACCCCGCCGCAGAGCACCGCCTGCTCCCCGAAGAGGTCGGTCTCGGTCTCCTCGCGAAAGGTCGTGAGCAGCACCCCTGCCCGGGTGGCGCCGATCCCCCGGGCGTAGGCCAGGGCCCGCGCCAGCGCCCGGCCGCTGCGGTCCTGGTGGACGGCCACCAACGCCGGGCAGCCGATCTCCTCTCGGAAGCAGGAGCGCACCATGTGCCCCGGAGCCTTGGGGGCGACCATGGCCACGTCGCATTCCCCGGGTGGCACCACCGTCCCGTAGTGGATGGCGAAGCCGTGGGCGAAGAGCAGCAGGCACCCCGGCTTGAGCGCGGCTGCCAGGCCGTCCCGGAAGAGCTGAGCCTGGTCGTGGTCGGGCACCAGCACCATGACCACGTCGGCGCCCCGGGCCGCCTCCTCCGGGGACCGCACCGCGAAACCGTCGGCCGCCGCCCGCACCCGGCTACGGCTGCCCGGAGGCAGGCCCACCCGGACCTGGTACCCGCTGTCACGGAGGTTCTGGGCGTGAGCGTGGCCTTGGCTGCCGTAGCCGAGGATGGCCACCTCGGCCCCCGCCAGCTGGCCGGGGTCAGCGTCCTGATCGTAGAAGATCTGCATCTGTTCACGCCTCCTGGGGCATGGCGGGCTGAAGGGCGATCGGGCGGCCGCGGGCGAAGTCGCGCAGGCCAAGGCCTGCGAGGGCGGTCTGGGCTGCGTCCAGCACGGCGGGCGGACCGGACAGCGCCGCGACCAGCCGCTCCGGGCTGCGTTCCACCAGCTGGGCCCCCCAGTTCCCCAGCTCGGACTCCAGCTCCCTCGCGAAGGGCGGACGGAACTCGAAGAGGCCGAAGGTCCACTCAGTGACCCCGGTCTCGGTGAGGTCCTCGACCGCCACCACGTCGATGAGCTTGCGCAGCTGCAGGGCCGCCTGCTCCGGGGGCTGGACCCCGGTGTCGACGCGGAGCCAGAGACGAAGCGCACCCTCCTCGGGCCCTTCGGCCACGGCGCAGGAGACGAGCCGGTGCCCCCGGCGGCCCACGCAGTTGGTCACCCGCTGCAGGATCCCCGGCCGGTCCTCCACGAGGACGCAGAGGAGCCGGGGAGAGGTCGCGGCCCCGGTCACGGGTATGGACACTCGACGAACTCCGAGAGGGTGCCCCCCAGAGGCACGAT
>JAKBTP010000134.1 GCA_021844355.1 bacterium
ACCTGGCCCACGGCACCTGGCCCGTCCTCCCTAGAATCGACGGAGCATGGCGGAGGAAGGGGAACGGCCCATGCTCAACCTGGCGATCATGGGCCACAGCCACGACGGGAAGACCACCCTGGCGGAGGCGCTCCTGTTCGCCGCCGGGGCCATCCCCCGAATGGGCTCGACCGACCAGGGGAGCGCGGTCCTGGACTTCGAGCCGGAGGAGCAGAGGCGCCACATATCGGTGCAGCTGGCCATGGCCACCCTGACCTGGGCGGGGCGCCGGGTGACCCTGCTCGACACCCCGGGGTTCCAGGACTACGAGGGGGAGGTGCTGGAGGCACTGGCGGTGGCCGACGCGGCGCTGGTCACGGTGGGTGCCAGCTCGGGGAGCCAGCTGGCGGTCGGGACTGAGTCCGCCTGGAGCCATTTGGCGGAGCGCCGGCTGCCCCGGATCGTGGTCATGACCAAGCTCGACAAGGAGCACTCCGACTTCCGGGGGACGCTGGCCGGCCTGCAGCGGCTCAGCCCCCGGCCGGTGGCGGTCCAGCTGCCCATCGGAGAGGAGCACGACTTCCGGGGTGCGGTGGACCTCATCACCGGGAGGGCCCTCGTCTTCGACGAGCGAGGCGGCCAGCGAGAGGAGGATCCGCCCGGCGAACTCCTGGGAGCGATCCAGGAGCTGCGCCAACAGCTGGTCGAGGCAGTCTGCGAGACCGACGACCGGCTGCTGGAGCGCTACCTGGAGGGGGAGGAGCCGGCCCCGGAGGAGCTGCGCTCGGCGCTCCGCCAGGCGACCTCCTCGGCCACTATCGCCCCTCTGCTGGTGGCGGCGCCGGCCAGGGCCTTGGGGGCGGGCGCCATCCTCGACCACCTCGCCAGCTGCCTGGCTCCTGAGGGGCCGCTGGATGCCGACGGCCCCCCGGTCCTCCGGGTCTTCAAGACCATGGCGGACCCCTTCGGCCGGGTCACCTACTACAAGGTGGTCAGCGGGACCCTCCTGCCGGACGCCCACCTGGTGAACGCCGGCAGCGGGCAGGAGGAGCGGCTGGCTCGCCCGCTCCGGCCCAAGGGAAAGGCCCTCGAGCCTCAGGAGCGACTCTTGGCCGGGGAGCTGGGGGCGGCGACCAAGCTGCTGCACACCAACACCGGGGACACCCTGGGGCCCCGCGGGACGCCCCCCCTGCCCGCCATCGAGTTCCCTGCCCCCTCGTACACCATGGCCATCCGGCCCAAGAGCAAGGGGGACGAGGAGAAGATCCAGGCCGGCCTGGCCCACGTCCTGGAGGAGGACCGGACGCTGCGGCTGGAGCGCGAGCCCTCCACCAAGGAGACGCTGCTCCATGGCCTGGGCGACGTCCATCTGGAGGTCACCCTGGAGAAGCTGCGGCGCAAGTACCAGGTGGACGCGGTGCTGGCCACCCCCAAGGTGCCCTACCGCGAGACCATCCGCGGCGCGGCCCGCCAGCAGCACCGCTACAAGAAGCAGTCCGGCGGGGCCGGGTTGTACGGCGACTGCACCCTGGAGCTGGAGCCGCTACCTCGGGGCTCCGGCTTCGTCTTCGAGGACAAGATCTTCGGCGGCGCCATCCCCCAGCAGTTCCGCCCGTCGGTGGAGAAGGGGGTGCAGCAGAGCCTCGCCGAGGGGGTTCTGGCCGGGTATCCGCTGGTTGACCTCAAGGTCAAGCTGGTGGACGGCTCCACCCACCCGGTCGACGGGAAGGACATCGCCTTCCAGCTGGCCGGGGCCATGGCCCTCCGGGAGGGAGCCGAGAAGGCCGGGCTGTACCTCCTGGAGCCGGTGATGGAGGTCGAGGTGATCGTCCCCGAGGAGACCATGGGGGACGTGATCGGCCACCTGAACTCGCGCCGGGGGCGGATCGGTGGGATGCTCCCCGCCGGCGAGGGGCTGGAGCGGGTCTCCGCCCAGGTCCCGCTCGCCGAGATGTACCACTTCCCCATCGAGCTGCGGGCCATGACCCAGGGCAGGGGGCGCTACCAGATGCAGTTCCATCACTACGAGGAGGTGCCCCCGCAGGTGGCCCAGCCCATCATCGAGGCCAGCCGTGCCGGCCATACTCGGGAGGCGGCCGCATCCTGAGCAGGAAGTGGCCCCCGGGTATAGTTGTAGATGCAAATATCTGCCGCCTGACCTGGAGCGTCCCATGCCCGCCATAACCGCCGACCCCATAGCGCTGCCCCGCCTTCCCCAGAGCGAGGGACAGGAACGCTCGGTGATCTCGGTGACCACCGCTCCCACCGGACTGGAGGGAGAGGGGTTCCCCGTCCGACGTGCCTTCGCCGGGGTGGCCCAGAGCCTCCTCGACCCCTTCGTCCACATGGACCAGATGGGGGAGGTGGAGTACCAGCCGGGGGAGCCCAAGGGGACCCCCTGGCATCCCCATCGGGGGTTCGAGACCGTCACCTACATGATCGACGGCACCTTCCAGCACCAGGACTCCAACGGGGGTGGTGGCCTGATCACCAACGGCGACACCCAGTGGATGACCGCGGGCGCCGGCATCCTCCACATCGAGAGGCCCCCGGAGCCGCTGAT
>JAKBTP010000129.1 GCA_021844355.1 bacterium
TTGGCCGGCTATGGGTGCGGTCCCAATGTGAGGATAGTCAATGTATCCGGTCCTGAATGGATCCAAAATACCCGCCATGCGCTCGGAGTCTGGTTCTCCAAATAGGACTCCCACACGTCCTCACCGTTCGGGCCGACCATTGACTCGTAGCGATGACTATTCAGGCCGGGATGTCGTGGGCCGACGTCTCGAAGTAGACGCAGCCCTTTCTGGGCCTTCTTTAGCTTCACGCGATGAGCAGGCTGCCCTAGCTCCCGAAGGATGCTGTCAGCTTCGTCGGTGAAGACCAGCCTGAACGGCGGGGCACTCACTCCCCAAGGTCTTCGTCAAGGAAGTCATCGCGGCTAAGGACGCGCCCGCTCTGGTAGTCGTCCAGCCCCCGAAGGAGCGATGCCATCACCTCTGGCCGCTCCCAGATGAGCAGCTCCTGCTTCGGGATGCTCGCTACCGGGGTGAGCATGATCTCGCCGCGAGGGCTTACTGAGACCAAAAATCGATCCCGCCCGTGCACCCCGGCCCTACCAAAGGCGACACGCGCCCTATCGTCAGCGGTGACCTCGCCTCGCGGCTCGAATCCCGGCACCAAGGTCATTCCGATCCCATCCTTCCTAGCCATCGATATTCCCGGCTGAAATTGTAGCACATGGTGGGCAAGTGGGCATTACCCACTGACCCTCCTGCCCTCCGCCCAATCCGAGTTACCCACTCACCGGCGGGAGGAGGACCGTGGGGGTGAGATCGAGCGGAATTCGTCGAGTCGGACACTGTGCGTGCCGGGAACCTCATCCGTGGATCCCATCGAGGCGACAGAAGGTTGAAGCCGAACTCGAGCATTAGAAGACGAGTCGGGGCTCGGGCTCATCGGTCAAGCCTGGTGAGACCAAGATAGGTAGCCCCGACCGAGTCGCAGAGGGTGACCGTCGGCCCCGCCACTTGACATTGGGATGTGCAGAGTGTACAATCTGCACAGATACAGTTGCACAAGGAGACGAAGGGATGAAGTTCACGGAGGCGCGAAGTCAGCTCAGCCGACTCTACTCACGGATTAGTGAGGGCGGGGTCGAGGTCATCGAGCGCAACCAGGAATGCGACGTGGTCATCGCCAACGCCTCCGAGTACCGCCAGCTCCTCGAGCGGCAGGCACCCTTCCGGATTGAAGTCCGCTTCGGAGCCAAAAGTGTCGCTGCCTGGATCAAGGGTCTCCCCGTGCACGCCGAGGGCGAGACCGTGGAGGCGGCCATCGATGAACTTGCTGTGGCGTTGGTGGACTACGCATCGGCCTGGGAGAAACACCTCCAGCACGCCCCCAACCACAGAGAGAACATCGGGTATGTCCGTCGGACACAGATCGCTGGCTCCACCGCCGCGGTGCGCCAGATGTTGGCGTTGGATGCGGCCAAGGAGGCGGAGGAGTACAACGGTAATAGCGCCCCGGCTCCGGTCCTTGCGTGAGGCTGCCGCGCAGCAAGGATCAGCACGCCTTCTGCCGGATGGACGGCTGGATCCCTGAGCGAGAGTCGGGGCACACGGTCTACCGGAAGGTCTTAGCCACTGGGGATGTGCTCACCACAGAGGTGGCCCATGGCGACAAGCCGATCCGCAATCCCGACCTCTTTGCCTACATCTGCCGGGAGGAGCTCCGCTGCACTCCCACCCAGTTCTGGGCGACAGTGGATCACGCGACCCCAGTTCCCCGTCCCCAGCCGAACGAGTCTTCCCCCGAGGACGGCATCCCTTACGGGCTGATCCAGATGCTACGGGCTCTTGGACATCCCGAGGATCGGATCCGACAGCTGCACTCCAAGGCTGAGGCGCTAACGCTACTGACCGGCCCCCCGTGAGTGGATCCGGGTGGCTTGAGAGTTTCTCAGCGGCCCAGGTGACAGAAGGAACCCCGATGAACGGCAGGCGGCACGCGCCAAACAAAATCGTGCGCAAGCATATGGGTGCGGACCCGCCGCTGGGCGAAGGTAAGTACCTAGCCGGAGTGCCCACGTGCACTGGCACTTGGTCGCGGCAGTCACTCCACGCCGCCTTGGTTGCTCGGGAGCGGATTGAGTCCTGATCTCACCGCTCAGGCGCCTGAGATCAAGAAGTGTAAGAATCCCGAAAGTAGCGTGTACAGATGCCCTGGTGCCTCGCAGGAATCGCCCACTTCAAGCGCCCTTTGAAAAGTCAGTAAACCCCTCGACCGGAGCGTCTTGCGAATAACTCGCAAAACGCTTGCGCCTTTCGCGAAGCAGACGCTCAAAGAGCAATCTCCGAGCGTTTTGCTGTCCAGAGACCGGACTCCCGGCTCTGGAACTCAGTCGAAGGGGCCCTCAGCGGCCCTGGAAGACGAGATCAGCCCTCACGAGGACGTGCGGAATCCTCGGAGGGCTGAACTGTAATCGCGGAGCGGGCTCTGGGTCAGGCGGCCAGAGCCACCTGACCTCGGGAGTGGGGAACTTTGGGCGGATGGGCCGCCTCCTCCCGGTCCAGGTGGCGCAGGTGGAGGTTGACCGCCACCCAGCCGACCATCGAAAGTAGGGCGA
>JAKBTP010000196.1 GCA_021844355.1 bacterium
GGGGAGGATGCGCAGGTCGCTGAGGAGGGCCCGAGCATACGAGGTGATATCGGCTGTTGCAAGCTCGATGAGTTCCATCCACCTGACCTCGACCACCTCCTCGAGGTCGGCAGCGAGAAGGCCGCCCACCTCTCTGGCGTCGAAGACGGTTGAGACATAGCAGCAGCGGTCTCCATTCGCGTAGACCACCTCGTAGGCGGGGCCGCCAACCGCGGCGCGCACCGAGGTGAGCTCCACATCCAAGCCGGTCTCCTCCAGCACCTCACGTCTGGCGGCATCGGCCGGAGACTCGCCCGGCTCTACCCCGCCGCCTACCGTGCTCCACTGGCCGCTCTCCGCCTGACGCACCAGCAACAGCCGCTGATCATCGTCCCAGACCAGCACGGAAACTCCGGGAAGCAGCAGCGGCTGGTGTCCAACCTGAGAACGCAGAGCAGCGACGTATTGCGACATCGGACTCATCGGTCAAGGATAAGGGTCACGTTCCAAGCACAGAAGGGCTCGTCGATTGGTTCGGCTGGACGCCCCGCGAAGGAGTTACGGCAGACGCACGCGCGGACCAACGCAGGTGACGCCTATCATCCAGTGGCGCCGAGCGCCATCACGGGATCGGAGACCAGCACATGTCCGCGGATCACCAGGCCCTTCACTTGGTCCAGACCGTCCTCGACTGCGAAGATGCCCGGCAACTGGCCGAGTTCTACCGCGAGCTTCTGGGTTTGCGGTACCGCCCTGGCGACGAGGCGCCGGCCTTCGGTGACCCTGATCCCAGGGGGCACGACTGGCTGGTGCTGGTTGGCGCGAACGGTGAGCGCCGCTTGGCCTTCCAGCGCGTCGCAAGTCTGCCAGCGGCAACCTGGCCTGATGGTCCCATTCCGCAGCAGATTCATTTGGACCTGTGCGTCGATTCCCGTGAGGACTTCCGGGCCGAGCATGCAAGAGTCCTGAGCCTGGGAGCGAAACTGCTCAGGGATCGCTCCGATGATCCCGACGAGCCGCTTCTCGTGTACGCTGACCCAGCGGGCCATCCCTTCTGCATCTTCGTACTCACCGCAAAGGCGGACGCCGAAAACCCCACCTGAGTCGGCGCGCTCCGCGGCCCCTCCGTCGCCAGCTCCGTGGTCAGACGGACCAGTACCAGAGGCCCGGTGCGCGAGGAGAGCAGACCGCGATCGCTCAACCCGTCGGGGGACGCTCCAACGGAGCCGAGCGGACGTGCACGGAATCGGTCGCATCGACCCTGGTGCCGGCAACGGGCTCGGTGAGGTGCGCTTCGCTATTCGCAGGCAGGGAGGCTAAGGGGAGAGCCCCAGTGGAGGCGGCGGGCGCGGCAACGTCCTCGTAGTGGAACTTGCCCCCGCGCAACCATGAGGCAACCGCGGCGATCAGGCAGGCCACGACTGCGAAGTCGAAGGCCTCGTGAAGCCCTCCCATGAACGGCCGCGCGATGAGGGACGAGAAAAAGGTCCGGCCGGTGAGATAGGCGACCTTCGCCGGAGCCATGTGCACCAGCGCCGGTCCCAGCAGCGTCTTGACCGGGTTGTAGCCCAAGAAGGCTGCGAACAGCGCCCCGGTCGGAGGCAGATGGGCGATCTTCGAAGCTGCGGCTGCGGGAATGCCCTGGGCGGTCAACCCGTGGTAGAGCGCCGACGGCAATGAGCCGGCCAGGCCGGTGATGATCAGGGTGAAGAAGATGCCGATCGACAAGACCATGGCCGAGTTCTGAAAGGTGGCGGTCATACCCGAGCCGGCACCGCGCTGGGTGCTGGGCAGGCTGTTCATGATCCCCGCCCGGTTCGGCGACGCGAACAGCCCCATCGCCATTCCGTTCATCAAGAGCAGGGCCGCGAAGCTGGGATAACCGAAGTTAGACGGCAGCAATTCCAGCAGTCCAAAGCTGATAGCCGCGGCCACCATGCCGCCGGTGGCGAACGGTCTGGCCCCGTAGTGGTCGGAGAGGATCCCGGATATGGGGCCGGCGATCAGGAAGCCGGCGGTGAGCGGCAGCATGTAGATGCCCGCCCACAGGGGTGTGGAAGTGAAGCTGTAGCCATGCTCGGGAAGCCAGATCCCCTGCAGCCAGATGATGAGGATGAACATGATCCCGCCCCGGCCCAGGGCGGCCAGCAAGCTGGCGACGTTGCCCGCGGCAAAGGCGCGGATGCGGAACAGCCCCATGCGAAACATGGGGTTCTGGACCTTGGTCTCGAGGTAAACGAAGAGCAGCAGCAGGACGATTCCGCCGCCCATCTCGCTCAGCACGCTGGGACTGGTCCAGCCCATGCTCGAGCCGCCATAGGGCTCGATGCCATAGGTGATTCCGACCAGCAGGGAGATAAGGCCGGCTGCAAAGGTCACGTTGCCCCACCAGTCGATCTGGGAAGCCGTCCTCACCCCCCGTTCCACCAGCTTGAAGTACGCCCAGACTGTTCCAAATATGCCGAAGGGGACAGAGACCAAGAAGACCAGATGCCAGTCGACCGGGCCCAGCAGCCCTCCCAGGATCAGGCCGATGAAGGATCCTCCGATCGCCG
>JAKBTP010000118.1 GCA_021844355.1 bacterium
CTAAGAGCCTATCCATAAACCCACGGATACGAACATGTGCCCCGTGGACGGCGGTAGACGGAGCAAGGACAAGCAAGAGGCTGGAATCTGAGCTTCGAGCGGCGCAATCCATGCAGGATGCTCTGGTACCGACGTTCTGTACCGTTGACGCTGGTGGACAGGACGCCCCCGCTGGCTCCATGCTCGGTCCATGCGCATCGTCCGCCCGCGCCAGGACGCGCCCACCTTCCGCTATTGCGGGCGCGTCTTCAGCAACGCCGAGATCGATCTCATTCGCGCCATCACCGACGACCCCCGCCACGATACCCGTGAGGCAATTGCCCGCGCCGTCTGCACCACGCTCAACTGGCGGCAGCCGGACGGCACGCTCAAGGTCCTGTCCTGCCGTGTGGCTTTGCAACGCATGGAGGCCCACGGCGTCATCTGGTTGCCCTTGCCGGTGCGCGAGAAGCGACCGCCGCGCACTCCCACGTTCACGCCCCGCTCCGATCCGCTCCCCCCGATCACGGGCAGCCTGACGGATCTACACCGCTTACGCCTCGGTCTGGTTCAGCCCGGAGCGGAGTCGGGCCTGTGGAACGAACTCGTTGCCCGCTACCATTACCTCGGGTTTCGCCCCATGGCCGGTGCCCAACTGCGGTACCTGGCCTATGACGGCGATCGTCCGCTGGCAGCCATGGGCTTCGGCGCCGCCGCCTGGCGGCTCGCACCGCGCGACCGCTTCATCGGCTGGATCGCGCCGGAGCGTGAGGCGCACCTCGCGCTGGTGGTCGGCCAGCACCGGTTCATGCTGCTGCCCTGGGTCCAGGTCCCCAACTTGGCCTCGCACCTGCTCGCACGCGCCCTGCGTCGCCTCCGCCAAGACTTCCAGCAACGGTATTCGTTCCAACCCGTGCTGGTGGAGACCTTTGTCGACCGTGCGCGCTTCGCCGGTACCTGCTATGCGGCGGCGAACTGGCAGTGTGTCGGCCAGACCCAAGGCCGCGGCAAGCGGGGTGACAACCCGCTGTCCGTCAAGGCGGTCTGGGTCTATCCCCTCGTCCCCAACTTTCGGACGGTGCTGACCGGCGGGCGCCTGACCGCGCCGCGACGGTCCGCACCATGACCTGTCCACCGCCGCCCGCCGGCGACCCGCCCGCCCCGCCGACCCTCTCGGCCGCTGACTGCATGCAGCGCATCGCCGAGTGCTGGCGAGACGCGGGCCAACTGCTGCCGGCCCGGGCCAGCCGCCAAACCGCGGAAGCGACAGCAGCCTTCTGGCAAGCTGTCTTGCGGCTGGCCCCTCCAGGCGCCGCTGCCGAACCTGCCGCCGGCCCGGGCTCCTGGGAGCTCCCGGACGCGCTGTGGGCGGTGATGGCCCCCTTCATTCCCCCGGGGCCGTCGCACGCCCAGGGCGGGCGGCCCCGCGCCGACGACCGCACCATCGCCACGGCCCTCTTCTACGTCCTGCGTACCGGCATCCAATGGAAGGCCCTGCCCCGCAGCTTCGGCGTCGCCCCCACCACCGTGCATCACCGCTTTCAAGAGTGGAGCGCGGCCGGTGTCTTCGTCCGCCTGCACGCGGCAAGCCTGCACGCCTACGACGGCACCTGCGGGATCCAGTGGCGCTGGCAGTCCACGGACGGGGCGATGACCAAGGCCCCCCTCGGCTGCCAGGCCACGGGTCGTAATCCCACCGACCGCGGCAAGTCCGGCACCAAGCGCTCCTTGCTCACCGACGGCCGCGGCGAGCCGCTGGCCGTCCAGGTGGCCGGGGCCAACATCAACGACCATCTGCTTCTGCCACAAACCCTTGACGCCGTCCCCATCCCTCGCCCCGTACCCACTGTCGACGAGCCGCAGAATCTTTGTTTGGACAAGGGCTACGACTATCCCAGAACCCGCGACACTCTCCAAGAACGTGACTACACGCCGCATCTCCGCACCCGCGGGGAGGAGAGGCAGGCCACGCGCGAGATCCCCGACTATCATCCGCGCCGCTGGGTCGTGGAACGCACCCACTCCTGGCTCAACCGTTTCCGCCGCATCCTTGTCCGCTGGGAGAAGAAGGTCGACAACTTCATCGCCCTACTTCAGTTTGCCTTCGCGTGGCATCTCTGCCGCACCGCCGCTAAAAGCGTGCCCACCTGATCTCCGCCCACCGCGCCCTGCCTCCGGCTTACATCCCGCCGCGCATCCCCCTTGCGCTTCCTTCCCAATTCCCTCGCCGCTCCCGACCCTGGCGCCAGCGCTCCTCCGTTGCCCGTCGCCCCTCGCCCCTGGCCTCCCGTTCCCTAGCTGGATCCCGCCACCGGACCGCCGTCACCGGCCTTCCACTCAGCTTCACATCCTTACTCTCCTTCGAGCACCTGCCCGCCCAGCCCAATGCGCCACACGTGTGTTTGGGGTTTATGGATAGGCTCTTAGTACTGTCCTAAGCGATGTCTCATGGACCCAGCGGCAGGGGGCAGAGGTCGGGAAGGGGAGGTCGGCAAGGAGCGGAGGATAACTCCAGATGGGTGACCGCCCGGAACCATGCGATCAGGCGCC
>JAKBTP010000213.1 GCA_021844355.1 bacterium
GGCGGGGCGGTGGCGTGAGGTGAGGCGGGCCCGGCACCCTCACTGGGAAGTTGCCAGAACTCCCAGGAGGTGCCGATGCCCAGACCCCGAATCGCCATGCGCAAGATCAGAGAGCTTCTTCGACTGACGGCCGAACAGGGGTTGAGCCGACGCAGGGCCGCGGAGGCGACCGGGGTTCCGTACACCACGGCGGCGGACTGCCTGGCGCGCGCGAGGGCGGCCGGGTTGGGCTGGCCGCTGCCTGAGGGGATGGACGACCGGGAGTTGGAGGCGCAGCTGTACCGAGTGGCCGTGCCGCCACCTGTCTCCCAGCGCCCTGAGCCGGACTGGGCCGAGACGCACCGGGAGCTGCGCCGCAAGGGGACGACTTTGCAGCTGCTCTGGATGGAGTACAAGGCGCGTCACCCGCAGGGATGGCAGTACACGCAGTTCGTGCACCACTACCGGCAGTGGGCGGGGCGGCTGGAGGTGGTGATGCGCCAGGAGCACCGAGCCGGGGAGAAGGTATTCCTGGACTTCGCCGGGCCGACGGTGCCGATCACCGACCCGCTGACGGGCACGGTCTCGGACGGGCAACTCTTCGTGGGGGTGATGGGGGCGAGCAGCTATACGTATGCCGAGTTGCTGGCATCCCAGGCGCTGCCGCACTGGATCGGAGCGCACGTCAACCTGTTCGAGTTTCTGGGTGGGGTCCCGGAGATCCTGGTGCCGGACAACCTGCGGTCCGGGGTGAGCCAGGCCCACCGCTACGAGCCGGAGCTGAACCGCACCTACCAGGAGATGGCGGCCCACTATGGCTGCGCGATCATCCCGGCCCGCAGCCACAAGCCCCGGGACAAGGCGAAGGTCGAAGTTGGGGTCCAGGTGGCGGAGCGGTGGATCCTGGCCAGCTTGCGCCACCAGGTGTTCTTCAGCTTGGCCGAGGCCAACCAGCTGATCCGGGAGCGGCTGGAGTGGCTGAACCGGCGGCCGTTCCAGAAGCTGGAGGGGTCGCGGCTGAGCCTGTTCCAGGAGCTGGACCGGCCGGCGCTGCGGCCACTCCCGGACCGCCCCTACGAGTTTGCGACCTGGAGGCTGGCGACGGTGAACATCGACTACCACGTGGAGGTGGAGCGCCACTACTACAGCGTCCCGTACCAGCTGGCCCGGCAGCGCTGCGAGGTGCGGGTGACGGCCCGGGTGGTGGAGGTGTACTTCCGGGGACGGCGGGTGGCCAGCCACCTGCGCAGCGGGGGCCGCGGCGGCCACACCACGCTGGCCGAGCACATGCCGGAGGCGCACCGGCGCCACCTGGAATGGACTCCGGGACGGATCGTGCGCTGGGCGGAGAGCGCCGGTCCAAAGACGGCCGAACTGGTGGCCGGGGTGATGGAGCAGCGGCCGCACCCGGAGCAGGGGTTCCGGACCTGCCTGGGGATCATGCGGCTGGGCAGACGGTACGGGGACCAGCGGCTGGAGGCGGCGTGTGGGCGGGCGCTGATGATCCGGTCCTTCAGCTACCGCAGTGTGGAGTCGATCCTGCGCCAGGGCTTGGACCGGCAGCCGCTGCCGGGGGCCGACGGCGAGATGAGAGCGGTGGAGAACCACGAGTTCGTGCGTGGCGCCGCCTACTACCAATGAATGAGGAGATGACCATGCTGATCACCCCGACCCTGGAGCAACTTCGGTCCCTGGGACTGACCGGGATGGCCCGGGCGCTCGCCGAGCAGCTGGAGAC
This sequence comes from bacterium, assembly GCA_021844355.1. Classification (GTDB taxonomy): domain Bacteria; phylum Chloroflexota; class Dormibacteria; order Aeolococcales; family Bog-877; genus JAJYXT01. The sequence goes on from JAKBTP010000213.1 coordinate 1,718, forward strand.
CGCTGAGTACCAGGCGCTCAACTTCGAGGAGCGGCTGGGGATGCTGGTCGATCGCGAGAGCCAGGACCGGGCCAACCGGCGGCTGGAACGCAATCTCAAGGCGGCCAAGCTGCGGCTCTCCGCCTGTGTCGAGGACATCGACTTCCGGCACCCACGGGGGCTCGACCGCACCGTGGTGCTGACCCTGGCCTCCGGCCACTGGGTGCAGGCCCACCAGAACCTACTCGTCGTGGGTCCCACCGGAGCGGGCAAGAGCTACCTGGCCTGCGCCCTGACCCAAGCCGCGGTGCGGGCGGGCCATACCGCCCTCTACCTGCGGGCGCCCCGGCTGCTCGACGACCTGGCCATCGCCCATGTCGACGGCCGCTGGGCCCGCCTGCTCGCCGCCTGGGGACGGATCGATGTGCTGGTCATCGATGACCTGGCGATCCGGCCCCTGACTCCCTCTCAGGCCGCCGACCTCCTCGAGGTGATCGAGGACCGCAGCCAACGCCGGTCGACGGTGGTCACCAGCCAGCTGCCGCTGGCCCATTGGCACGAGGCTTTGGGCGACCCCACCCTGGCCGACGCCATCCTCGACCGCCTCACCCACAACGCCCACCGCATCGAGCTCCGCGGGGACTCCCTGCGACGCACGGCCCCCCTCTCCGTCCCCGAAACCGGCCCGGAGGCGCCAAAATCGTCTTCGAACCTGGTCGATCCCGGAAAGCGAGCCGCTGAGCGGCCCGCAGAGACCCGGAAACCCGTCCTTGCGACCTCCAGGACCCCCAAGACTTGACCCCCC
>JAKBTP010000068.1 GCA_021844355.1 bacterium
TCCGCCTCCTCCGCCTCCTGGACCTCCTCCACGGCAGCCCGGGACTTCGCGGCCGGGAGCTCGCCGGCGAGTTGGGAGTGACCGACCGCACCCTGCGCCGGGACGTGGAACGGCTGCGTTCTGCCGGCTACCCGATCCGGGCGTTCCCGGGGAGGGGAGGCGGCGGCTACCGTCTGGGCGACCGCGCGCGCCTTCCCCCGCTGGTGCTCACCCGGGAGGAGGCGGCCACGGTGGCGGTCACCCTGGGGGCTCCGGGCACCTCGGGAGGGGCGCGGGCCGAGGCCAGCGACCTCTCCTCTCTCGCCAAGCTGGACCGCCTCCTCCCGGCTGAGGTCCGCCGCCAGGTGACAACCCTCCGGGCCACATCCATCTCGCTGGACCGCTCCCGTCCCCGGGTCTCCACCGAACTCCTGGTGACCCTGGCGTCCTGCTGCCAGGTGCGGGAGCGGGTCAACCTGGAGTACGAGGGGTTGGCCGGGAAGGGGGGGCTCCGCAGAGTGGAGCCCTACCGGCTGGTGGCCACCGAGGAGCACTGGTACCTCGTCGCCTACGACCTCGACCGCGCGGACTGGCGGACGTTCCGGGTCGACCGCATGGGCAAGTTGGAGCGGACCGGCTGGACCTTCAGCCCGCGCGAGGGGCCGGATCCCGGGCAACTCGTGGCCCAGGCGGTGGCCGTGGCACCCTACCGCTACCGGGTGGTGGCCGAACTGGACGCCCCACTCGACGAGGTGTCGGCCAACGTCCCCTCCAGCGTATCGATGGTGGAGGCCGCCGGAGATCGCACCAAGATCACCTTCGGCGCTCACCGGCTGGATTGGGCAGCGGGCTTTCTCGTGGATCTGGCAGTCCCCTTCGTGGTGCGCGAGCCGGAGGCTCTCCGCCGTCACCTGCTGGATCTCGGCCTTCGGCTCGTCTCCGCCCACGGCCGACCGACGCGAACTCCGCGCAGGCGGGCCGGCCGCGGGCGCCAAGGCGACCTGGCGGGCTGATCCAGGGCGGCCGGAGACGGCCGCCGGGCCGCGCCCGGAGCCCCCGGCCGGTCGTGAGGTGCCGGCCACCGGGTGGCTGCGGGCCGCACCGTTTCGAATAGGTGAAGACCGGCGAGGAACAAGACCACGCCGCGGGGCTGGTGTGCCCCCGCCCCGGACCGTTATAATCCGGCCACTTTGGCTGTCGTCGGCGAGCGTCGCCACGGCCGCCGGTTCCGCTCCGGCAGGCTTTGCCGCGCCGCTGGGAGGTGTAGGACCCAATGACCCGAACCGTGCTGATTCCGGTGCTCCTGGCTGGCATCCTGGCCATCGTCTATGGGGGTGGGCTGGCCCGCTGGGTGTTGCGCCGCTCCCCGGGCAACGAACGCATGCAGGAGATCGGCCAGGCCATCCGGGAGGGAGCCTCGGCCTACCTCAACCGGCAGTACACCATCATCGGGGCCATCGGCCTCGGGCTGGCGGTGCTCCTCGCCCTGGGAGGGCTGATCAACACGTCGCTGGGCTGGAAGACCGCTCTCCTCTTCATGTTCGGGGCGGCCCTCTCGGCCAGCGCCGGTTACGTGGGCATGAACGTCTCGGTCCGCAGCAACTACCGGACCGCCGAGGCGGCCCGGGGAGGCTTGGGCCCGGCTCTCCGAGTGGCCTTCAACGGTGGGGCCGTCACCGGCTTCTTCGTGGTGGGGCTAGGCCTGCTGGGGGTCACCATCGCCTTCTGGATCCTCGACAAGCCTTCGGCGATCGTCGGGCTGGCCTTCGGTGCCTCACTCATCTCGGTGTTCGCCCGGCTGGGCGGAGGCATCTACACCAAGGCGGCGGATGTGGGAGCCGATCTGGTTGGCAAGATCGAGGCCGGGATCCCCGAGGACGACCCCCGCAATCCGGCGGTGATCGCCGACAACGTCGGGGACAACGTCGGGGACTGCGCGGGGATGGCCGCCGACCTTTTCGAGACCTACGCCGTGACCGCGGTGGCGGCCATGCTGCTCGGGGGACTTCAGTTCCACAACTTCGGACTCACCGTGTACCCGCTCCTGCTGGGGGCGATCAGCATCGTGGCCAGCGTCGTCGGGACATTCTTCGTCCGCATAGGCAAAGGCGGCTGGATCATGGGGGCCCTCTACCGGGGGCTGGTGGCGTCCGCCCTGGTGGCGATAGTCGGCTTCGCCATCCTGACCGCGGTCCTCTCCAGCACCGGAGGCCTCTCCTCGGCGGTGCTTGGTCACCCGGTGATGAACCTGTTCTGGTCAGGGGTGATCGGGGTCGTGATCACCATCCTGATCGTGGCGATCACGGAGTACTTCACCGGCGCCCAGTTCAGCCCGGTGCGCGGGATCGCCCGCAGCTCCCAGACCGGCCACGCCACCAACATCATCGCCGGGCTGGCGGTGGGGTTGGAGGCGGCCGCGCCCCCGGTCTTCGTGATCGGAGTGGGGATCCTCGGGGCGTACGCCCTGGCCGGGCTGTACGGGATCGCGATCGCCGCCATGGCCCTGCTCAGCATGGTGGGTATCGTGGTGGCCATCGACGCCTATGGCCCGATCACCGACAACGCCGGGGGGATCGCCGAGATGGCCGACCTACCCGAGTCGGTGCGCAACGTGACCGACCCCCTGGACGCGGTGGGCAACACCACCAAGGCGGTCACCAAGGGGTACGCCATCGGGTCGGCGGCGCTGGCCGCCCTGGTGCTCTTCGCCGGGTACACCGAGACCCTTGGGCACCACCACTTCGACTTCAGCCTCAGCAACCCGCGCGTGATCGTGGGGCTGCTCTTCGGCGGCATCCTCCCCGTGCTGTTCGCCTCCCTCTCCATGCAGGCGGTGGGCCGGGCCGCCGGCGGCGTGGTCGAGGAGGTGAGGCGCCAGTTCCGAGAGATCCCCGGGATCATGGAGGGGACCGGACGGCCGCTGTACGGGAGGGCGGTGGCCATCGTGACCGCGGCAGCCCAGCGGGAGATGATCCTTCCCGGGCTGATCCCGGTGGCCGCCCCTCTGCTGGTGGGCTTCATCCTGGGACCCGTGGCCCTCGGGGGGATGCTGATCGGCACCATCGTGGTGGGCCTGTTCGTGGCCCTGCAGATGACCTCCGGAGGCGGCGCCTGGGACAACGCCAAGAAGTACATCGAGGAAGGCAACTTCGGGGGCAAGGGGACTGAGACCCATGCCGCGGCGGTGACCGGGGACACGGTCGGAGACCCCTACAAGGACACCGCCGGGCCGGCCATCAACCCCATGATCAAGGTGGTCAACATCATCGCCATCCTCATCGCACCGATCATCGCCACCAACTACCTCATCCACTGAGGCAGCGCCGCCAGCGGTAACCTGGTCCCGCCATGGACGACGCCGAGCAGGTCGAGTACCTGGAGGAGATCGCGGACCTCCGGCGGCGGGCGCGGGCACTGGAGGAGACGGCGGGGGCGGGCGAGCTGATCGCCGAGTACATGGTCGAGGTCCAGCTGCTGGAGTCCCTGCTGCTGGCGGCCCGGGAGCTGCGCGACCAGCTGGTCCAGGAGCCGGAGCTGGGGGAGATGCTGCTCCTCAGGGGCTTCTCGCCGGCCAGCTTCCAGGACGTCTACTCGTTCGTGTACGAGGCGGCGATGGAGATCGAGCTGTCCGGGGAGCAGCTGGCCCGGGCGGTGTCCGGCACCGACTTCGCGAGCCTCCTCCGGCGGCCGGACGTGGTCAGCGGCTGAGCTCAACTCCGGCGAGGCCGGGAATGCTGAGCCCGACGGCCAGCGCCATCACCAGGCCCGCCGCCAGGAAGGGCACGCGCAGCCCAGCCGCCTGAGCCAGCACCCCCCCCAGGGCGGCACCCACAGGGTAGGCGCCGAGGCCCACCACCCGGAAGGTGCTGGTGACCCGGCCGAGAAGGGCGTCCGGGGTCTCCCGCTGGCGGTACGAGACCACCGTCACGTCCCACAGTGTCCCCAGGAAGCCGAGCAGGGCCAGGACCGGGATCACCAGCCAGATTCGTGGAAGCCCCCATATCGCCAGGAGGCCCAGGCCGTTCACCGCCAGAATGGCGCGCAGAAGCGCGGGACGCCTCAGCCGGATGCCGGCCCGGTAGGCGAACAGGCTGCCCAGTAGGCCACCCGCGGCCATGACCGCCAGCAGCACGCCGTACAGGACTCGGGGGACCCGCAGGACCTCCAGCACGAAGAGAACGAAGGTGCTTAAGACCATCCCGAAGGCAAGGTTCTGCAGTCCCACCAGGACCGCCAGGAGTCGAAGGGGGTGGTGAGCCCATAGCCACCGGGCCCCCTGGACCACCTCGGTCGTGATCCGGCCCCCGCCCCTGGAGTCTGGGGGGAATGGGCCGGCCACCGCCAGGAGGAGAAGCCCCGCAATCCCGAACGAGACCGCATCCGCGCTGAAGGGCAGCTCCCTGGCCACGGTGAACAGAAGGGCGCCCAGCGCCGGGCCCAGCAGGTTCTCGCCCGTGACGTACCCTCCCTGACTTATGGCGTTGGCCCGCTCCAGCTGCGGACCGCGCACCAGCCGCGGCAACAGGCCGGAGGCGGAGTTGCTGCCCATGGTGTCCGCGGACCCCAGGAGGAACCCGAGGACACAGAGCCAGGCGATGTCCACCAGATGCAGGGCCACGATCGCCACCAGGGTCACGGCCAGGACCACCCTGACCTCGGTGGCCAGCTGCATCAGTGAGCGGCGATCGTGCCGGTCCGCCAGGGCACCCGAGAGTGGGTTGACCAGCAACCAGGGGAGTGACTGGCAGGCCGCCACCGCTCCCACCAGCGCGGGGGAGGCGGTGAGGGAGGCGGCCAGGAGCGGCAGGGCGGCCACCCGCACCCCGTCGCCCAGCCCCGCGGCGGTGACGGAGGCCGCGTAGGCCCAGAACGAGGAGCTCAACGGCGCAGTGGGATGGGGCGCGGACCGGACGCTCAAAGCAACTCCAGATGCTCGGTGACCTAGGGTCGGGGGCGGAGGGCCTGGCGGGGCTCGGTGGGCTCCGGCCCGCAGCGAAAGGGGCCGGCACGCCGACAGCGGGCGCTGGGTGCCGACCGTCGCAGCGCCGGGCGGGAGCCGGAATGATACCAAACGATGGAATCCATCTGGGCGGCCCCCAGCCGTACCTTCACCTGGGATAAGTCGTAGACTTCCCTACGAATGTCGGAGTGAGGAGGAGTCCCATGACCGAGGAAGATGCGGCCGCCGCGCTCATCCGGGCCGCCGAGGGCCTCTTCGACAGCGGGGTGATGTCCGCCAGCGGGCACGCCAATCTCTCCGCCCGGGTGGGGAGTGAGCAGATGCTGATCACCGCCCAGGGCGCGGTGCGGGGGCTTGAGGCGAGCCAGCTGGCGCTGGTGAGCCTGGATGGAGAGGTGGTCCGGGGATCCCTGGAGCCCACCATGCGCGAGATCGTGGACATGCACACGCTGGTCTACCGCCGGCGTGACTCGGCCGGCGCGGTGATCCATACCCACTCCCCCGGGCTACTCGCCTTCGCCATGGCCAACCGGGAGCTCCCGTGCCGCTACGAGGCACTGCTGCGCTTCGGGCAGGCGGAGCCGGTGCCCGTGGTCCCCTGGGCCCCTCGCGGTTCCAGCCGCTCGGTGGAGGGCATCGCCGAAGCGCTGGGCCGCAGCGCGGGAACGATGGCCGTGCTGCTGGGGAACCATGGAGTGCTGGCCTTCGGCCCCGACCCCGCCGGCGCCCGAGCGCTCCTCGTGGTCCTGGAAGAGGCGGCGAGGGGCGAGCTGGCCGCCGCCGGGCTGGGGGGCTCGCGGGAATTCCCAGAGGGAGCCCTGGAGGAGGTTCGGCGATCCATGGCCAAGGCCCGGCAGTGACAAGAGGTCGGCCCGCAGCCCCCGGCGGGTTGCACCCAGGGCCGCAGGAGAGGGAGGCGGAAGCTCAACCCATGGGGTTCAGATTGAGCCGAGCGGCCCGCATCCTCAAGCTGGACTGGGCGGGGCGCCTCTCCCCCCTCGGCCTGTCGCCGGCCCAGGCGGCGCTCCTGCGCTCGCTGGTCGCCCACGACCGCACGGGCATCAGGGCTCTGGCGCGGCTTCTGGACACCGACCCGATGAACGTCAAGCATTCGGCGGACCAGCTGGAGGAGGCGGATCTCATCTCGAGTGAGGCCGACCCGGCGGATCGCCGCAGGCGCTCACTGACACTCACCTCCCGGGGCCGGGGGCGTGCCCGTGAGGTGGAGAGGCTGGTCCAGGAGCAGGAGCGGTGGCTGGCGGCACGCCTCGGGGAGAGGGGGGTGGCAGCACTCTCCATGGCGCTGTCGGCGCTGGAGGCCGCGCTCAACACCACCGACCACGGCCCCGCGGCGTGGGATGAGCGCCACCGCCACCGGCCCTTCTCCGCGGATCCGGATCCCCTGGTGCTGGAGGTGGCGTGCGGGCTTCCGACCGGGAGAGCCCTGGACCTCGGTGCCGGAGCCGGGCGCAACAGCCTGGGGCTGGCCGAACTCGGCTGGGCGGTGACCGCGGTGGACTTCTCCAAGGTCGCGCTGGACCAGCTGCGCAGCGCCGCACGAGAGCGTGGGGTGGAGATCGAGGCGGTGCGGGCCGACCTGCTCCGGTACCGGCCCCCCGGGGAGGCCTTCCAGCTCTGCCTGCTCGCCAACATCCACCTGCCGGAGGAGCAGTTGGCCACGGTGCTGGAGGTGGCGGCGTCCTCGCTGGCGCGGGGCGGGCACCTTCTGGTGATCGGTCATCACGCGGAGACGCCCGGGGGGCACGGACCAAGGCACCACGGGTTGCTCTTCACCGAGGAGCTGCTCTCCCGGCTCCTTCCGCCCGAGCTGGGGGTGGTGCGGCTGGAGCGCCACCTGAGGAGCCAGGGCGGCGACCGCTCGGACACCGAGGACCTGGCCCTCCTCCTGCTGGCACGGCGCCAGCCGGCCTGATGGCTAGGGCGCCGGGGCCCTCAGGCCAGCTGTCGGGCGCAGGCCCGGCACCGGCCATGGCCGACGAGTTCCACCTGCTCCAGCTCGAAGCCGATCTGGGAGGTGGCCGTCCGGACCCCCTCCAGGAGTTGGGGAACCCAGATGTCGGTGGTGGACCCGCACAGCTCACACACCAGGTGCTGGTGCAGGTCGCTGCCGTCGCGGACCGCCTCGTAGGCGCTGGCATGCCCCAGCTGAACCCGGCGTGCCAGGCCGAGCTCGACCAGGAGGTCAAGGGTGCGGTAGACGGTGGTCCTCTGGAATCCCGGCACCTTGAGTGAGATCGCCGAGCACAGCTGGTCGGCGGTGGCGTGGCCGGCGTGCTCAGCCAGGGCCGTATACACGAGACGGCGCTGGGGGGTGAGGCGCAGACCCCGGTCCCTGATGGCCTCGAGTGCGTCCATAGGTGCAAATGGTACCAAGACGCGGCTATTGCAACTCCGAGACCGGGGCCGCGGAGGCCCCAGGTGGCCCGAGGGATATGCTGTTGTGGTGAGTGGGGAGAGTTCGGTGCTGGCCCAGCTGGAAGATGCCCTGGCCCGGATCGAGGATCCGGAGTTGCATCGACCGATGATGCAGCTGGGGATGCTGAAGAACCTGCGCCTCGAGGGTGGGGTGGCCCGGGTGAAGGTGATCCTCACAACCCCGGCCTGCCCCCTCAAGGACCGCATCCAGGGAGAGATCGAGGCCGCGGTCCTGGGTAAGGTGCCGGGGGTTGAGGCGGTGGAGCTGGAGTGGGGCTCGGACGTCTCCCGGACCCGCGGGGTCACTGGCCGCCAGGATGTCCCGGGGGTGCGCAACACCGTGGCGGTGAGCGCCGGCAAGGGCGGAGTGGGCAAGACCACGGTGGCGGTCAACCTGGCCTTCGCCCTGCTCCAGACCGGAGCCCGGGTGGGACTCCTCGACGCCGACATCTACGGTCCCAACGTCCCGATCATGCTGGGCATCAGCGAGCCGCCAGCTGCCGTCGACGGCCGGATGATGCCTCACCTGGTGGACGGCCTGAAGGTGGTCTCGATCGGCACCATCATCGATCCGGAGAAGCCGGTGATCTGGCGCGGCCCGCTGTTGGCCGGCGCGCTGCGTCAGTTCCTCTTCGACGTCGAGTGGGGGGAGCTCGACTACCTCATCTGCGATCTGCCCCCCGGAACGGGGGACGTTCAGCTGACCCTGGCCCAGTCGATACCCCTGACCGGGACGGTGATCGTGACCACGCCCCAGGACGTCTCGCTGGCCGATGTGGGGCGCGGCATTGCGATGTTCGAGCAGCTGCGGGTGCCGGTGCTAGGGGTGATCGAGAACATGAGCGGCTTCGTCTGCCCCCACTGCGGAGAGGTTACCGACATCTTCAGCCGAGGCGGCGGCCGCCAGCTCGCGGAGGCCCGCGAGCTGCCCTTCCTCGGCGAGATCCCCCTGGACCCCCGGGTGCGGCTGGGTGGAGGGGCCGGGCGCCCGCTGGTGCTGGACGATCCCGAGGCCCCGCAGGCGCGGATCTTCCGTGATCTGGCGGCCGCGGTGGCGGCGCAGATCAGCCAGGTCAACTTCGCGTCCCAGCAGGCCCCGGAGATGCCGGCCGGGCCAAGGGTCAGGCTGGGATAGCCCTGGTCCCCAACCGGTGCCCCGGCGGCCTCAGGTGGTCGGCCGGCGGCCTGTCCGGTAGGTGACCTCGGCGGCGGCCGCGCGGATCGCCTCACGGGCCCGCGCCGCATCGGTGTACACGCGCAGCCACACCGTCCGGGCGGGGAGGAGCCGGACCAGGAGGCGGGAGGCCGCCTCGATCTCCACCCGGCCGGACATGGGGTCGTACAAGCGGAGCGGCTGGCGGTCGGCGGCCGGGTTCTCCGGGCGTGGTGCCGTGCTGGCCAGGTCGACCGCCAGGCCCACCCCCCGCAGGTCGGCGGGAAGCGCCTCTCGTATCGCCATCTCGAGCTCCGCCGCGGGCGGAACCGGCGGGCTGTCGAGAGGGTCGGGCTCGTGGTAGGCCTCATACGCCAGCCGCCAGGGCAGCCGGCGCTCGGTTACGTCCAGCCACCCCTCCCCCAACCGGCGCTCCTCGGCGTCGGCGGGCTGCCGCTGCCAGCGCTCCACGGCCGCCAACAGTGACCAGTCGGTGAGGAGGAGGTAGTCGTCCAGGTGGTCCAGGGGGCTGCCGGGCGGGAGCAGCTGCGCGCAGGTGGCGGCGAACAGCGGGCGCATGTGCAGATCGATGCGGCGGACGGTGCGGTGAAAGTAGACATGGTTGTACATGTAGAGCCGGGCGGAGAGGAACATCTCCAGGGCGGGCACCCCGTGCTGGTGCAGCACCAGCTGCCCGTCCTTGACGAACATGTAGTGGCGCAGCCGGGGCAGGTCGACCGGTCCCACGGCGACCCCGCACATGTACGCGTCCCGGGGCACGTAGTCCATGTTGTCGGTGCTGACCGGCCCGCACAGCACCGGCTTCAGGGCGGCGAGCCAGGCCGGCGGCTCGAAGCCCTCCAATTCGGCGGGGGCCATGACGTAGGCGACATGGCGCGGGTCGATCCACTCCCCGGGGGAGAAGTCCCCGTCCGGGCTGCGACGGAGCGAGGCGATGAGGTCGGCCAGAGGGCCAAGGACCAGCCCGCGCCCGACATCCTCGTGGTCCAGATGGAAGGAGGAGAGCACCTCGCTGTCGAAGAAGTGGCCGAAGGGCCCGTGGCCCACATCGTGGAGGAGCCCGGCAACCCGCATCGTCTCCACCACCAGGGGCTGGCTGGGGAGGTCGGGAAGGCTGGCCCGAAGGCTGGGATAGAGGTGCTCGGTGAAGCGGCCGGTGAGATGCATCGCGCCCACCGCATGTTGGAAACGCGAGTGCTCGGCGGTGTGGAACACCCACCAGGCGGACTGAAGCTGGTGGATCCGGCGCTGGCGCTGCAGCCAAGGGTTGTCGAGCAGGGCCTGCTCCGAGCTGGCTCCGTCCCCCAGCTGTTTGGTGATGCTGCAGTATTCGTGAAGCGGGTCAGCCAGGAGGTTGACCCGCTCGTAGGCCTGCTCCGGCAGACTCATCCCGCGAACGCCCGGGAAGCAAGGCCCGGAGGGGTCATCCTCGCAGAGCCCTGAGCAGCGCGTCGCCCACGGGACTGCCCCAGCCGGTGCAGGCGTCCCACCCCACGTCCGCCACGTAGGCTCCGTTGTCGCCCTGGGTTATGTCGCGGAAGGCACCCTCGGCCGCGATCTGGGAGTAGATGAGCGGGTTGAGAAAGCCGAGGCGCCGGCCCAGCTGGGCGGAGCAGACCAGCAGCAGGGCCCCCCAGAGGGGGGCGACGGCGCTGGTCCCACCGAACACCGCGGCCTGGCCGTCCACGAGCACGCGGTAGCCGGTCTCAGGGTCAGCGTTGCCCGCCACGTCGGGCACCCCGCGGCCGCGGAAACGCCCGGGGTCGACGTCCGGGGGGACGCCAGCCCCGGACTGCCAGGTGGGAAGGGGGATCGCCCGACTCACGCCGCCGCCGGTGGCTCCCCCGGCGGGAAGGTCGTTCCAGACCACCTCGGAGCTGATCGTCCCACCTGCTGTCAATAGGCGCGTTCCACCACAGGCCAGCACCAGAGGACTCGCCGCCGGGTAATCCACGTGCGCCAGGCCGTCGGTCATCCCGTCGGACGAGCCGCTGTCGCCGGCCGCCACGCAGACGGTGATCCCGGCCAGCGCCGCGTCCTCGAAGGCATGCTCGAAGGCTGTCCTCACCCCGGGCGGCCAGCCCGGCTCGGGACCACCCCAGCTGATGGAAAGCACCTGGGGGCGGGCGGCGAGGTCGTGAGTCGCCGCCTGGATGGCGGCGAGGAACCCCTGGTCGGTGTTGGGGGCGAAGTAGGCGGCTATCTTCGCTCCCGGGGCCAGCGACCCAGCCACCTCGATGTCCAGCGTGACCTCGCCGTCTGGGCCCTGAGGGTTGCCGCTGGGCAGGTTGCCCCCGCCCATCACCGGGACGTTGGCCACCTGGGGCACCGGGAGGCCGAGCCCCGTGAAGTAGGAGGCCAGGGAGGAGGCGTCGTAGCCACCGCCCAGCTCCACCAGGCCCAGGCACCCGAGCCCGCTCGAGGGCACTGCGGGGAACTGGTATAGCCCGCCGACTTCCGGTGGCGTGAAGCTGAGCGGAGCTGCCTCGGGAAGGGGCAGGTCGGGTAGTGGGAAGGGTCGGAAGTGAGATCTGGCGAACGGCGTCGGCCCCAGGCCCAGCACCGCGACCACCGAGTCGCGCAAATCCTCGGGAGGCTGAAGGCCGCCCGACCCACCGGGGCCCGGCCCCAGCAGAGATCGCACTTCACCCTCGGCGCCCGAGATCCGGACCCGCCGGTCCCGGCGCGAGGCCTCCACCACCTCCAGGCCATGGGAGCGGGCCCAGCCCACCGCACGCTCGAGCTCCTCCGTTCGAGCACCGCGAAGACGCTCCAGCTCCTCCGGACCGAGGTGGTTGCGCAGAAGTGGGGGCCGTGATCCCAGCTCGGAGATCCCGAGGGCCTCGCCTTCCACGCTGGGTCGGAGCACGAGCCATGCCTCGACCCGGTCCTCACTGCCGGCGGGCGTCGGGAGCTGCGCGGCCACGACCGTAGTATCCGCCGCCGAAAGGCGGCGGTCAGGCCTCGGCTGCCAGTTGGCGGGTTATCTCCAGCACGGCCACGAAGTTGCGGAACACCTCGAGCCGGTCGCCGCCTGCCACCTCCAGCTCAAGTTCGCCGGTGCGGGTCACGTCGCGTACCCGGCAGGCCAGCTTGGCGAGGTCGGCGTTCCTGGCAGTGACCCGGATGCGGCAGTCGGACGCCACGCGGGGAGGGGCAAGCTCGGTGAGGCGACCCAGCGCCCGGACGGCCCCGGCGCGGATGCGATCCCTGGCCTCCTCGGGGTGGACGCTCAGGGCGGCGAACCTCGTGATGGAGGATTTGACCGCCACCCTCTCCACTCCCGGCGCCAGGGTGCGCAGCTCGGCCCCGGCGTGCTGGTCCCCGCTGATCAGGGCCAGCGGCACTCCGAAGTGCGCTGCCACCAGGCAGTTGAGACCCGCCTCCCCTACCGGCAGGTCGTCAACAGTGGCGCCGGCGACCAGCCTCGGGCTGTAGGTGTGGGAGAGGATCGCCGGAGGCCCATCGACGGCACCGTGGTAGCCGATGAAGAAGATGGCGTTGAAGGTCTCGTCCAGCCCTTCCATCATGTAGTGGGGCTTGTGCCAGCCGGCGAGGTAGCTTGCCCTCCCGGCCAGCCGGGCGGGGTCCAGGTTGGCCATCCGTCCGTGGGAGTCGTTCACCAGGAAGCGCCGAGCGCCGGCCTCGATCGCGCCCTCGATCGCGGAGTTGACCTCGGCCAGCATCAGCTCCTGCCCCACTTGATACTGCGGGCCAGGGGTGACCTGGCTCCAGTCGGCGATCCCGGCGACGCCCTCCATGTCGCAGGAGACGTAGACCGACAGTCCTGAGGCGGTGCCGTCAGGCGGCACCGGAGCCACCAAGTGTGATCCGGTCCAGCTCCGCCCAGTCGGCCGCGCTCGGGCGCCAGCTGGCGGCGGCGCAGTTGGCTGCGACCTGCTCCGGGCTCATGGCGCCGGCGATCACCGAGGAGACCTGGCGGCGTCCGAGCAGCGCCCCGACGGCCACCCCCAGAAGGGGCACCTGGCGATCTGCGGCGAACCGCTCCAACTGCTCCAGGACGTCGAAGGTCGCCTGGTCTTCCAGTGGGGAGCCCTGCCGAGGGCTGGCGAGCCGGGCACCGGGCGGGGGTGGCTCTCCCCTCCGGTACTTGCCGGTGAGCAGGCCGCTGGCCAGAGGGTAGTACGGGAGGAGGCCCAGTCCCAGCTCGTCCAGGGCGGGCAGGACCTCGCTCTCCACCGACCGGTTGAGCAGGCTGTAATCCTCCTGGGTGGAGACCAGCACCTGAAGGCCGACCGCCTGAGCCGCTGCCGCCGCCTCGCGGAGCTGAACGGCGCTGAAGTTGGAGACGCCTACCCAGCGCACCTTGCCCGCGGTGACCGCCTCCTGGAGGGTGAGAAGGGTGTCAGAGATGGGCGTGTTGGGGTCGGGCTCATGCATCTGATAGAGGTCGATGGTCTCCACCTGAAGGCGGCTCAGGCTCCCCTCCAGCGCCCGCCGCACGTATTCCGGGGAGCCCCGCCGATCGGAGGGCTCCAGCCCCGGCTTCCGCATCCCGAACTTGGTGGCCAGGACTACCCGGTCGCGCCGGCCCCGCAGCGCCTGACCCAGGAAGCGCTCGCTCTCCCCGTTGCCATAGATGTCAGCGGTGTCGAACAGGTTGACGCCCAGGTCCAGAGCCGCGTCCACCACCCGCCGCGCCCCGGTCTGGTCGAGGCGGCGCCCGAAATTGTTGGTCCCGACGCCGACCTCGCTCACCTCGGGGCCGCGCGCCCCCAGCCGACGCCGGCCGAGCACCTCATCCAAGTGCGCCACCTCCATCTGTGTCCACCACGGGCCTGGACTGCCGTGGGCCCCGCCCCGTGACCGGGTCCTGAACCTCCGCGCCCCGTATGCCGGCCACCACCTGGTCGAGACGCTCCGCCAGCTGGCTGATGTCTGAGTCCGACAGGTAGCTGGCGAAATCCTCCTCGGCAGCCAACTGCATTATCGCCAGCGCCTCCCACATCACCTCTCGCCCTGCAGAGGTCACCTCCATCACGGTGTGCCGGCGGTCCTCAGCAGAGATCCGGCGGGTCACCAGCTGGCGCCTCTCGAGTCGGTCCATGATCCGGGACACACCACTCTTGCTGAAGCAGGTGTCCTCGGCCAGGTCGCCGATCCCGCGGCTGCCGTCTGGCCCCGCCCCGAGGCGCACCAGCACCTCGGCTGCCGAGGACGACAACCCCACCGCGGCCAGGAGCCTTCGATCGAGGGCGGACGCCAGCAGTCGCTGCGCCTGGAAGAGGCTCAGGGTGGCTGCCACCGGCGAGAGGCCAGCCTCCCGGCTGAGGGCTCTCGGCCGTCCTTCGGCCATCAGAGAAGCACCATCCGAAAAGGGCCGAGGTTCGGTTTGCCTGCGACGCCGAAGTCGGCGCCACCGGCCAGCAGCCTGGTGGCCGGTCGCACCACCCGAACTCTGATCAAGGCCAAAGTCACTTCCATCCCCCCCGTGGCTGACATTCTAGGATCGGGCCCGGATAGTTGTCCCGATCCGAAGGGCGGTCAGCCGGGCGAAGCTCGAACCACGAAACAACGAACGGCGACCTGCCGTTGTGCTGGTGGACCCGCGGTGTCCCCCGGTTCCCATCCGCGGCGCACAGGAGTCACCGTGAGCATCATCTCGGCAGCCGAGGGCATCGCCTGCCCCCAAGTTGAGCCCAAGGGGTGGCTCACGCGGTGAAGACGGGCGGTCGGTTCCCGCGCCCTGGAGTGCTGGCCATGGTGGTGGCCGGGCTGGCGGCGGTGTCGGCCACCGCCGGCGGCGTCCTCAGCTCCGGCCCCTCATCCGCAGCCCCCCCGTCGGCGGCGCCTCAGGTGGCCGCCGAGGAGTCGGCGCCTGTCTGGGCCTGGCCAGAGCCGGGCGAGTCTGATCACGACCTGAGGCTATCCACCCCCCAGTACCAGCTGGCCCTCCAGCCCCGCACGGGCATCCTCACCGTGTCCTCGGCGGCGGGCTCCTTCGCCTTCCCTCTCACGGCCCTGGTGGGCCGGCTCCAGCTTCCGGCGGGGACCCGCTTCCTCCCCACCACCGACGGGGCCAACCTCGACATGTACGTGGTCACCCGGGACGGGCAGCTTCTGGAGAGGGCGCTGCTGCGCCCCCACCGGGGCTTTTTCACCGTCACCTTCAGCTCCCAGCTCGGCCCCGACAGCTTCGCCGTTCCGGCCTTCTTCAGCAACGGCCGCCAGGCTCTCCCGGCGTCTGCAGTGGTCCACGCGTTCAGCCCCGACCCGGTAAGCCAGTCACTGATCCCCTTCCCCACCACCTACCTCGGGGTCCACCCCCCGTACCACACCGCCCCCTTCGCCCCCCCTCCGCTTGACCTTCAGTTCAAGCTCAGCCATGGATGGGCTGGGGTGGGACTGGTCCAGGTCCCGGACGCCACCGCGCTCAGCATCGACTCCCACTCCGCGGTCACGGTCAACTATCCACTGGGACTGCTGGCACGCTTCCCCGACACCGGTGCCGGCGGAGCTGTTGCCCCTCCGCGCAGCGGGCCTGGGAAGCCGCTGGCCGGGAGCTGGCTGGAGTTCCCCAGCTTCGTGTTCACCGCCGCTCCCGACCAGTACTCCGGGCTTTACCAGTACCATCTGGCGCTCTCGGACCTGGGGATGGCCCCCACGGCCGCCCCGCCGGGGCGCCGGCCATCATGGTGGTCATGGCCGATGGTCGACACCTGGGGCCAGCAGCTGCTGACCGGCGCTGCGCGCAACTCGCCCAAATACACCGCCGCCTGGGTGCTCAACTTCGCCTCCCAGTGGCGCCAGCAGTTTCACGTGCGTCACTTCACCCTGGTAATCGACGCCCAGTGGCAGGCGCGTCTCGGAGACCCCACGCCGAGCAGCCGCTTCGGAGGCTTCTCGGGGATGAAGGCGCTGATCGCCAGGCTGCACTCCGAGGGGATCCGGGTGGTGCTCTGGTGGAAGCTCTGGACGGACCAGCTGCCCGACGGGAAGGTGGTGAGATACGACCCCACCCAGCCCGGCTTCACCACGCTGCTCAGCTCGCAGGTGGACCAGATGGTGGGGCCGGGGCCGAGTTCGCTGGGCGCCGACGGTCTCAAGCTCGATTGGGGATTCCTGGTGCCACCGCCCTCGGCGGAGCAGCTGGCCAGGCCCCAGCTGGGCTTGGGCGCGGCGGTTCTCCTCCGCTACATGCGGATCCTGTCCTCGGCGGCCTGGCGTGCCGACCCCACCAGCCTGATCGACGCCTCGGCGGTGGCACCCCAGTTCGGCGGGACGGAGGACACCCTGCGTCTGTACGACGCCCACCGCGCCTCCACCTGGAGCTACCGTGCCGAGATCGTGAGCGCGGTGGACCCCAATTCGGCCATCGACGGGGACGGGTGGGCGCTGCTCAGCTCCCAGGCCATTCCTCACATAGTGGCCAGCTCGGTCTTCGGGATCCCGTCCATCTACTACGTCGGGCGCTGGGCCAAGGGGACCCGCTTCGCCCCCGGACTGGCGCGCGACCTGGGCATGGTGATCCAGGCGGCGCAAGCTCGCGGCCAGGGTCGGGC
>JAKBTP010000111.1:0-4810 GCA_021844355.1 bacterium
TGGCCGACTGGGTGCCCTCGATCGCCCGGCTGGCGGAGACGGCCGCCCGCGTCCAGCTGCTCTTCAACAACAACCGCGCCAACTATGCGGTGATCAACGGCCTGCAGATGGCCGAGCTGCTCCACCTGGGCTACCCACCGCCCGAGGAATCCCTGGCCGCGACCCCGCCGCTCTTCCCGGGCGATGGGGCGGGGGCCACCACTTGAACCTCAGCCCGGACCACCTCCTCCAGACCTATGGGTACGCGGCGGTCCTGGCCGGCCCACTCGTGGAGAGCACCGGGGTGCCGTTTCCCGGCGAGACCCTGCTCATCCTCGGAGCCGCCTACTCCGCTGACACCGGCCGACTCAGCCTTCCGCTGGTGATCTTCTGCGCCTTCGCCGGGGCCGTGATGGGTGACAACCTCGGCTACGCAGTGGGCCGGCTCCTGGATCGGGAGCTGGTGGCCAGGTGGGGCGCCCGGGTGGGGCTGACGGAACGACGCCAGCAGCTCATCCAGCGCTTCTTCGAGCGCCGCGGGCCGCTGGCCGTGGTGGTGGCCCGGTTCATCGCCCTGCTCCGCACCTTTGGCGCCCTCCTCGCGGGGGTGGGGGAGATGCCCTACCGTCTCTTCCTGCCCTTCAACATCCTGGGGGGAGCTGCGTGGGCCACCGCCTACGGTCTTCTGGGATTCGAACTCGGGCACGCCTACCAGCAGGCCAGCGGCGCGGTCGGGGCGGCTACCCTGGGCCTGGCCGTCGCGGCCGCGGTGCTGATTCTGGGTGGGGTGGTCTTCTTCCGGCGCCGACTGGAGCGGTGGCTGCTGGGGGAGTGAGCGCGGGGCTGTCAGCCGGGCAGGTGGACCACCGGGCGTCCTGGGGTTCTGGCCCTCCGCCCTCCGCGCCGGCCGCTGAGTAGGCGGCCCAGCTCCTCGGGATCCAGCGCTGCGGCGAAGTGGTGTCCCTGGAACTTCGCCTGGGGGAGCATCGACCGGAGGACCTTGGCCTGGCGTGCCGACTCCACCCCCTCGATCACCACTTCCAGGCGCAGGGCCAGGGCGAGGTCCACCATGCTCTGGATGAAGGCGGCGGCGGTGGGGTCGGTGCTCAACCGGCGGACGAAGGACTGGTCGATCTTGATGCAGTCCACCGGCAGCAGCTGGAGCTGGGCGAGCGAGGACTGGCCGGTGCCGAAGTCGTCGATGGCCACCCGAACGCCCAGCCGGCGGAGCTCCGCGAGGCGTTCGGTGGCCTCCCCGGGGTTGCCGGCGATGGCGCTCTCGGTAACCTCCAGGACGAGCGACGAGGCCGCCAGGCCCGAGGTCTCTAGTGCCGACTCGACGTGGGAGATGATCTCCTCCTCCTGAAGCTGGCGGGGGGAGACGTTCACCGCCAGGGTCAGCTCAGAGGCCGCCGGCGTGGCCCGCTGCCAGGCCCGGACCTGGCGGCAAGCCTGGCTCAGCACCCACCTCCCGAGCGGGACGATGAGACCGGTGGACTCGGCGATGGCCACGAACTCCTGGGGCATCACCAGACCCTGTTCCGGGTCGCGCCAGCGGAGCAGCGCCTCCACCCCCTCCATGTCGCTCAGCGATCCCCGTACGATCGGTTGGTAGTGGAGCACCAGCTCGTCGCGCTCCAGGGCCCGGCGGAGGCCGTTCTCCACGTGCATCCGGCGGACCGCCCGCTGGTGGAGGAAGTCCTGGAAGACCACGTGCCCCCCCTTGCCCTCCGCCTTGGCCGCATAGAGGGCGATGTCCGCGTTGCGCAGGAGCACCTCCGGGTCGGTGGCCACCTCGCAGGTGACCATCCCGATGCTGGCGGTCACGGCCACCTCCTCCCAGTTGGGCAGCCGCACCGGCTTGCGCAGGCTATCGGTGATCCGCTCGGCGACCTTCTCCGCCTCCTCCGCCCCCACCTCCTCCAGAAGGATCGCGAACTCGTCGCCCCCCAGGCGGGCGAAGGTGTCCCCGGGTCGGAGGCAGGCGCCGACGAGATGCGTAACCTCGAGCAGAGCGGAGTCCCCCGCGGCGTGTCCGAAGCTGTCGTTGATGTTCTTGAAGTTGTCAAGGTCGATCATGAGCAGGGCGAGGGGAAGCCGGCTCCGGCGGGAGTGGAGGGCGTGGTCCACGCGGTCCCGCAACAGCACCCGATTGGCCAGCCCGGTGAGTGGGTCATGCAGGGCTTGGTGGCGAAGCTGGTCCTCCAGCGCCCGCCGCTCGGTGATGTCTCTTCCCGTGATCACCAGTGCCCCGACACCGGCGTCCGAGAGGAGGTTGGTGGCCTGAAGCTCGAGAACCCGCCACCCCCCATCCTTGGAGCGGACGCGCAACTCGGGCAGCGCGCAGGAGCCGCTGGCGGCGGCGGCACCCTCCAGAGCCGCCAGCACCCGGGCCATGTCCTGGGGATGGACCGCGTCCGACGGGGTGTCCATCCGCCCGGAGCGCAGGCCGCGGCCGAGGAACTTCTCCACGGACGGGCTGACGTAGGTGACCTCGCCCACCCGGTCCACGGCGATGACCAGGTCGGTGGAGTTCTGCACCAGCCCGCGAAAGCGAGCCTCGCTCTGGCGGATGGTGAGGGACAGCTCCGCTCGGGAGAGCGCCAGGCCGGCCTGGGCGCTGAGGACCCGCAGGGAGTCGACAAGCTCCGTTGGGGGAGGGCCCGCGGACACCAGGACCAGTGAGCCGCGGGTCTCCCCCGGAGGTCCCAGAGGGGCGACGGACACCTGGTCCAGCTGGGCGCTGACCCCCAGGAACTCGCGAACGGCCGCAAAGGACCCCGGAGGCGCTGAGCCCCCTGCCCCCAGCAGGTAGCGGAGGGCTTGGTCTGTCAGCGTTCCGGGAGCCACGGCGCGTGCTCCGCCAGGCTCCTCACCGACCCGCAGCGGCTGGGAGACCGTGACCGCGGCACCGACCAACCGCACCAGCACGAGCTGAGCCCCCGCCAGGTCGGCAACCACTGATTGGGCGGAGCGGAGCAGGGCCAGCTCGATCAGGCCGGGATTGACCGCCCCGGCCAGGACCTCGCCGGCCCGCCGCAGCTCCTGGGCCAGGTCCAGCACGCGCTGGTGGCGGTCGGCGGCGCTTCGCAGCAGCTGCCCCACCAGGACCCCGATGCCCACCCCCGACAGCCCCAGGAGGAGTGCGGCCTCGCCTCCGGAGAGCGACCGGGCACCCCCGTCCAGCGCCACACCTCCCAAGTACGGGCCGAGGAAGTACGCGGCGACCCAGGCCGCCCCCCGGGGGCGGGAGTACAGGGATCGCAGGGTGGCCCCCATCCCCAGCACCCCCACGGCGTACAGCGGAGAGGCGAGCCCCGCCACCAGGGCGGTCAGGGCAGCCGCGGAGACCAGGTCCTCCTCGATCTGCGGCCGGCCGCGGCGGTAGGTGGCCACCCAGGAGAAGCCCAGCCAGCAGGCCCCGGCCGCCGCCAGCAGTCGGGTGGTGTCCCCCGCCAGGGATCCCAGGTCCACGGCCACCAGGGCGGCCACCAGACTGAGCAGGGTGATCCCAAGAAAGCTCCAGCGCAGCCGGGGCAGAAGCTCGGCGGGGGGCGAGAGGTCAGCCCGGCGGGTCCCGTGCCCACCCCCGTGCGCGGCTCGCGTCCTGATGTACGCACCTCCAGATCGGGGCCTGGAGCAGCGCGCACCGTCCCCTTGCCTGGATCTTGCGCCCGAAGTCAGCCGGGAGGTGTCACGGCTCCGCCACGGGAGCTGAAGAACGCGTCACCGTCCGGGTGGAATCAGGGAGCGGCCGCCACCCTGCTGCGAGTCCCACTGAACAGCTGCCGTCCCACCCTGAGCCAGGATAGGCGGAACAGGTCGGCTGCCCGCCGGAGCGCCAGCAGCTCGTCGTCCTTCAGCTGGATGTCCGCGGCAGCGACGTTGGCCTCCAGCTGGGCGACCGACTTGGCCCCGGGGATGACGACGACTCGAGGCTGCGCGATCAGGTAGGCGAGGGCGACTTGGGATGGGCTGGCCCCACGTCCGGCCGCGATCTCCCGCAGCGCCTCGACCACCGGGGCCGCCGCCTGAAGGCCCTCCTCGGTGAACAGCGGGCTCACCCGCCTCACACCGCCTGGGCCCTGGCCGGGACGATAGCGGCCACTCAGTGCTCCCTGCGCCAGGGGGCTGTAGGCGACGACGATGTGTCCTGTCGCCTGGGCGTGGGGGAGGAGCCGGCGCTCTGGCTGGGTGTGCAGGAGGTTGTAGCGCACCTGGTTGCTGAGGATCGGGATTCCCAGAAGGCGCTCGGCCCGGCGCCACTGGGAGAGGGTGTAGTTGCTGACACCCACGTAGCGGGTGAGGCCCTCGCCCAACGCCCGTCTGAGCCCCTCCACCTGGACGCCGAGGGGGAAGAGCGGGTTCGGCCAGTGCAGTTGATAGAGGTCGAGATGCCCTACTCCCAGTCGGTCCAGGCTGCGGCGCAGGTGGCGCATGAGGATCTGGGGAAGCGGCACCACTGGCAGGAACTTGGTGGCGAGGAAGCGATCGCCCGTTGCCCCTTCCAGGGCCCTGCCCACCAGCCGCTCGCTGGCCCCCCGTCCGTACATCTCCGCGGTGTCCAGCACGGTGACGCCGAGCTCCAGGGCCCGGCGCACGATCGCCAGAGACTCCGCCTCTCCGAAGTCGCGGCCGTATCCCCAGCCCTTCTCGCCGAACTGCCAGCAACCCAGGCCGACCACCGACAGCTGGCGGCCGTCCACGTCGATGTAGCGCATGCGCCGATTATCTTGGGCCGGCTGCGGGGCGGGCGAACCGCACTTCGGAGGACGGCGTGCCGCCGGGCCGATGCCGGCCCCACGGGAACGGGCCGCCCGGCCGCGGGCGG
>JAKBTP010000111.1:4910-15878 GCA_021844355.1 bacterium
TTCACGACCCTCAACGCCGTCGACTCGACCTCGATCGCCACCTGGACGGTTACCCAGAACAGCGTCGACTGGATCAAGACCTACTGGGAACAGCCGAGTACTGGTTCCTACAGCATCGACATGAACGGGACCCGGAACGCGGAGCACCTCTCCGCCAACGGCCAGATCGCCCAGACGTTTGCCACCAGCGCGGGGGCAACTTATGTCGTTGCCTTCCAGCTGTCGGGCAACTTCAACTCCGCCTGCCAGCTGCCAACTCCCGGGCGGCAGACCTTGTGGGTCGACGCCCCGGCTGTCCCCGGCGGCACGGCGACGGCCGATCTGGGGTCCGCATACACCTTCACCGAGCCCAGCTCGTGGAGCTACACGAACATGGAGTGGACAGTTGAGAAGTACTCGTTCACTGCCGCCCAGGGCACCACGAGTTCAACCCTCACCTTCACCGCCGACCCGAACAACACCACCAACTGCGGTCCTGCGGTCGGCGACGTCTCCGTCACTGAGGCCCCGACCTCCACGGTGAATTGCTCGGGAAGCTGCCAGGCCGGGGCCCTCAGCCCGACCACCGGGGTCAACGGGAGGGTCAACACCAACTCCGACGGGTCCACCACCTACCAGCTGACCGCCGCGTTCGGCGCCGGGACCCTGAACTGCGACGGGTTCGTATCCCACGGGGGGCCGGCGGATCCCCTTGCGGTCACGGCCACTTCAACAGTCGGTGGGGCGGTGACGCTGACCTTCCCCCCTTCCTTCTTCAGCAAAAGCGACCTGGACCCGGACGACACCCCGGTCTGCTTCGGCGCCGGCCAGCGGTTTCCCACCTGGCTGCGGGTGCCCGGAAGCAGCAGCTTCCCCTACCAGGGGCTCCTCTTCACCTGTGGCAACCCGGTGTACCAGTTCGTGACCCGGCACCGCCACTTCCCGCTCACCGCATGCATCTCCTCCTATTCGTGGACCGGCGGTGCCGAGACGGTGGCCATCCAGACCAGCTCCTTCGGCAGCGGTGGCGGCGACCCTATGTACTGGTGATCAGCCCGGTGCCTGGGCCGACGTGAGCCGGCCCAGGCTGCGGGCGGTCTCGACCACCCCCAGCTGATCGAAGAGCTCCAAGCTCTCCCGGCGGACCCCCGGCCCCGCGCTGGGCCAGAGGTCCGCCAGGGCATTGAGCGACAGCGCCAGTTCGTAGCGGGCGCCGCGGCGGCGCGCGATCTCGACCGAGGCCCGCAGGTGCTCCGCGACGCGGGTTGAGTCCTCGCCCCGGCCGGCCCGCGCCAGCGCCATGACTCGCTCCATCCAAGCCACCAGGAGATCGCTCCCCGGGCTCGACGCGGCATCCCGCAGCACCTGATGGGCGACCTCTATGGCTGAGGCGAAGTCCTCTGCCAGCAGCAGGGCCTCCGCCCTGGCGGCGTCCGACTGCAACAGCTGCAGGGTCTCGCCCTCGCTGGCCGACAGGGCGCGTGCCTGATCCAGCAGGGCCAGGGCCCTTTCAGTGTCGCCGCGCCGCGCGGCCAGCCTGCCCAGCAACATGGTCCCGTAGCCGATGAAAGTGGGTGTTCCGGCCGCCTGATAGGTCCGCAAGGCCTCCTCGAGCATCGTCTCGGCTCGGGCCAGGTGCCCCTGGTCCGCCAGGACCTCGGCGATGTTGCCCGCTCCGACGGCCGCGGTCCACTCGTCCCCGGCGCGTCGGCAGGCATCACAGGACTGGGTGTAGAAGTCCACCGCCTGGGACCAGTTGCCGGCGAAGTAGGCGCGGATGCCGAGCTGGTTCAGGGCCCGGGCCTCCAGCCAGGGCTGGTCGCCCAAGCGACGCAGGATCTCCAGCGCCCGGCTGGCGTGCTCGCTGCCCCCCTCGCGACCGAGGGTGAGTTCGGCGATGTCCAGGTGAACCAGGGCTGTGGCCAGGACCTCGGGGGCCCCGGCGGCGTCCGCCAGCCTGACCGCGTCCAGCAGGTGGTTGACGGCGTCCTGGCTTCGTCCCTGCCGGTGGCGCACGAGGCCGTACTGGGCGCGGATCTCAGCGCGGAGGCGGGCCGCCTCCGGGCCATGCTCGTCCCCCAGGCTTCTCTCCGCCCGGGTCAGGGTCCTCAGGGTGAGCGGGTAGTTGCCGGCGCGGTCGGTTGCCAGCGCGATCTTGAAATTGAGCCTAGCCTGCTGTGGCCCCGCCTTCGCCCAGCGCCGGCTGGCCCGGTAGACCTCGGCGGCACTGGCGAATTCGCCAAGCCTTCCACGGGCGTCCCCGAGGGCCTCGGCCACCTGGAGCAGCTCTCCAGGGGCGACGTCTCGCAAAACCCTGGCCGCTTGGAGAGCCTGATCGTAGAAGGTGGCGGCCTCGAAGCTGGCGTACACCCTCCGTGCGCGATCACCGGCCAGCCGGGCGTAATGCCAGGCCGGGCGGTGCTGCAGGGCGTGCCCGAAGTGGAGGGCGAGCAGGCCGGCGATTTCGGCCGCCTCCCCGCCGGCCCGACGCTCCAGCACCTCGCCCGCCCGGGCGTGCAGCTCACGCCGGCGAGCGTAGGGCAACCCCTCGTAGGCGGCGTCGCGCAGCATGTTGTGCCGGAAGCGCAGGCTGCCGGAGGCATCGGCGACCAGGAACTCCTCCAGGGCACCCAGGCGTTCCGAGTGGAGCTCCTCTGCCGTCATCTCCTCCAACACTGGGATGGCGACCTGCAAGCCCAGGACGGAGGCCACGCGCAGGAGACGCCGGTCGGGCGGGGAGAGACGGTCGATCTGCGCGGCCAGCACCTCCTCGACGGTGTCCGGGAGCGCGGTGCCGAAGCCGGACTGCCGCCCGGTCTCTATGAGTTGCAGGAGAAACAGGGGGTTGCCGCCGCCTCGCTCCGAGATGGTGCGCAGCTCGTGCGGGGCGAGCGGTTGCTGGCCGGTGGCGAAGAGGAGGAGCTGGGCCACAGCAGGCTCACTGAGCGGCCCGAGCTCCCGCCTCACGACGTGAGGGAGGCCCTCGGTGAACAGCCCCAGCTCCTGCCGTCGTCGAGACACCACCAGCAGCCAGGGCCGGGTGGAGCTCGCGCTGATGAGCGCCCGAACCAGTCCGGAACTGGCGTCATCCATCCACTGCGTGTCGTCGAAGAGGATCAGGGTGGGCCCGACCAGCATGGCGGTCATGAATTGGAGGACGACGTCCTCCAGGCGCTCCCTGCGGAAGCGCTCCTCCAGGGCGTTGACCTCAGGGGTGGGGGCCACCTCGGCCCCGACCACTCCGGCCAGGAGCGGGAGCCACGGGATGAGCCGGGCCGCCCGTTTCTCGACCGACTCCGTCAGCGCCCGGCCGATCTCCTCCGGTCCGGCTCCTGGATCCACTCCCAGAGCCTGCAGTCCCAGAGCGCCCATGGAGGCATACGGGAGCATGGACCGGTACTCGTCGCATACCACCGAGAGGACCGACACGGCCCCGGCCCTCCGCCGCAGCTCCTCGAGGAGCCGGGACTTGCCGATCCCCGGCGGCCCCACCAGCTCCACGCAGCCGCCCTCGCCGTTCCCCGCTGCCAGCAGGCGCTCTTCGAGTAGCCGCAGCTCGCTTTCCCGCCCCACCAGCTCCGGACCCTCTGTCCCCACCGCGGCGGCGCCCCGCTCGGGGGATCCGACCCGGTGGGCATGGACCGGTTGGGACTTCCCCTTGACCAGGAACGGCTCCAGCTCCTCGCTCTGGAAGCGGATCCGGCTGCGACCCAGCGCCGCCTCGGAGGCGAGCAGCTCGCCGTGGGCCGCACGGCCCATCAGCCGGGCCGCGAGATTGATCGCATCTCCCTTGGCGGAGTAGGTGCGGCGGTAGGGGGGGCCGAAGTCCCCGGTGAAGACCCGCCCGTGATTGACCCCTGCCCGGAGGAGCAGGCCGTCCACCTGGTTCAGGATCTCCCGGACCGCGACCAGCAGCCGTCCCGTGTCATCGTCAGTGGCCCGAGGGGCGCCCGCCACGAGCATGACCTTGCCTCCGTTCTCGGCGATGTCGGTCTCCCAGAAGGTGACGCCATGCGCCTCGCACACCTCCTGGACCAGAGACACCAGCCGGTCCAGCTGCTGGGCGAGGTCGCTCACAGCACCGCCGGCCAAGAACTCGTCTACCCCACCGAACTCCAAGAACGCCACCGCCACCTGCCGGTGTTCGCTCTCGACCGGGGTGGCCAGGAGGTGCGAGCGCAGGCTCCCGGGCAGACTGAGGCTCGGCCGGTACGCCCGCTGGTCAGGCGGCCGGGCTGGCGCTGGCGCCGTCAGGCGGGGCGGGTTGGCGATCAGGACTCCGTCCTGCTTGGCGGCCCCCAGCACCGCGGCATCCAGGTGGCGGGCGGTCTCCCTGCTCACCACGATCTCCCCCGCCTCCGCGACGGCCTCCATGTGGGCGGTGACGGTCGCCGCCGGTCCGGTCACCAGCAGCTCACGGTGACGGGTCCCCACCAAGAAGAAGGTGAAGAGCCCGCTGTTGATGCCGACTGACATGCGCAGCGTCGACGGCCCTGCCGAGGTCCGGAGGCTGCCCAGCCGGGTCATGAGCCGCTGCATCCGGCAGGCGGCTGCGACGGCCCGCTGAGCGTGCTCGGGCCCCGCGAACCACACCAGCACCGCGTCCCCGCCCCACTTGACCAGCTCACCCGAGTTCGCGTAGGCGACCTCCAGCAGGCTGTCGAAGGTCCGGTCGAGGTATCCCGTGAGCTCCTCGGCTCCGGCCTTGCCGCGCGAGGCCAGCATCTCGGTGAGCCTGGTGAAGCCCGAGATGTCGACGAAGGCCAGGGTGCCCTCCAACTGTCGCACCAGTTCGCCCGACCCTGCGGCGACCCAGTCCAGGGCCAGCTTGGGCACGTAGGGCAGCAGGGCGTGCTCCGCCTCCCGGCCAAGAGACTCATCGCGAAACTCGCCCGTGGCAGAAGGCCGGCTTGCGCTCACAGGCGGCGTCGAGCCACTGGGGCCCGGCACCTCATCGGATGGACCGGGCCACTTCGCAGCGAGTCACTCAAGTCTGTCAGGGGACCTCCCCGGCAGGGGCGTTCAGTAAGCCGACCACCCGACCTTTTGCCACCTGCCCGGTACACCGCGGCGAGCCGGAAATAGCGCCGCCGCTGCCCGATGCCAGTCCTCCACGCGGCCCTTCGCCACCCGCGGCAGCAGGGGCACCGAGGCGCGGACCGCGCAATTCGTACTCTCCGCCTCCCAACCTTCTGCACCCGGCGCCGCCCAGAGGGAGGCCCCATCGGTACTTGTCTCATCCCGCGTCGGCCCTGTCAATACCCGACCTCCCCTGAGACCGGCAAACGCGCCGCCGCCAGGTCGGGCGGGGCTTCATCAGCCAGGGGCCGCAGGGCAAGGCTGGAGATAGGGCCACAGGGCGGCCAGCTCCCGGCCGGCGCCGGACCGCGGGCCGGGCGGCTCCTGGTTTCGCGTATGGTGGAGCAGTCGGCCAGACGGCGCCGCCCGGTCGCGGCGGTGGACGATTCTCGGGTCGATGACGGGGATCAAGGCCGACACCTGCTCCTGACCCTCGCAGTCTTGGGAGGACACGCTTGACCATGGACTACGTGCACTTGGGTCGCTCGGGTTTGAAGGTGAGCCGGCTCTGCCTGGGGACCATGAACTTCGGGACCAGGACTGAGCCGCCGGTGGCCCACCGGATCATGGACCTGGCGCTGGAGATGGGGATCAACTTCTTCGACACGGCCAACGTGTATGGGCGCGCTGTCAGGATCGGCCTCACCGAGGAGGTGGTAGGTGAGTGGCTGAGCCAGGGCGACCACCGGCAGCGCGTGGTTCTGGCGACCAAGGTCTTCGCCCGCACCTCCGACTGGCCCAACGAGGGCGGGTTGTCGGCGCGGCACATCATCAGCGCCTGCGAGGCCTCCCTTCGTCGGCTGCGGACAGACCACATCGACCTCTACCAGATGCACCACGTCGACCGTGCCACCCCGGTGGAGGAGACGCTGGGGGCACTCGAACTCCTGCGCCAGCAAGGAAAGGTCATCTACTTTGGCTCGTCGAACTTCGCCGGTTGGCACCTGGCGCGCTTCCAGGAGCAGGCGCGGGCGAGGGGGACGCAGGGCCTGGTGAGTGAGCAGTCGCTCTACAACCTCCTCTCACGCGAAGTGGAGCTGGAGGTGCTCCCAGCCTGCCGTGAGTACGGGATCGGGATGATTCCCTGGAGCCCTCTGGCCTCCGGCATCCTGGGTGGCACGCCCGGGGCCGATCACGTGGGGAGGCGCTCGGACGCCCAGGCCAGGGAGCGTGGCGCCAAGCATGGTGACCAGCTCGCCGCCTACGAGCGACTGTGCCAGGAACTCGGGAACCAACCCTCGGAGGTGGCCCTGGCCTGGCTGTTGGCCCAACCCGGGGTCACGGCTCCGATCCTCGGACCGAGGACCGAGGATCAGCTGACCCAAGCTGCCCAAGCCCTCGAGCTCAAGCTGGGGGATGCCGAGATGACCCGGCTGGACCAGATCTTCCCCGGCCCGGGAGGTGCTGCTCCTGAGGCGTACGCCTGGTAGGGTGGCGGCTCAGCGCGCCGCGCCCCGCCGCCGGTCCGCCCGCTTTGCCAGGGTGGCGGCGGTCGCCGGGGCCGCCACCCGCACCAGCTCCTCCGGGACTGGAGCCGGCCTCCCATCCGACAGCCGCACCCAGGCCCACTCGGTCGCTATCACCGCCAGGAGGCGGTGATCCGAGGCCCGGTGAATGGTCGTCCGTCGCTGCCCCCGGGTACCGCGGATCAGTTCGACCTGGACCATGAGCTCCAGCTCATCACCGAATCGTGCCGGAGCGTGGTAGGTGACGTCATGGTGGCGGATGACCCAACCCCCACCGTGCTGGGAAGCCCACTCCGCCCCGAACCCGCTCACCTCGGCGTGGCGCGACGCCATCTCCTCCGCCCAGTTGAGGTAGACGGCGTTGTTCACGTGCCCGTAGGCATCGATCTCGTATTGCCGTACGCGCCACCGGTCCCGGTAGGTCAAGGGATCGGGATCCACTCGCCCATTATTCCTGGCGGCCCCCTGGACTCTGGCGGCGGCGCGGCCGCATCATCGCAGGGATTCAACCTTGGGGAGATCAAAAGTGCGAGCTGAGACCGGTCAGGGGCTGAAGGCACATCTGATCCGCCTCATTCCCGCATGGCGACCGTCCGGGGAGCGGGCTGACCGGCTCGTCGTCCTCGCCCTGGCCATGGTGGCCTTCAAGGCCTCGAACTCGCAGTTCCTGAGCCAGCATCTGCCCGGCCGGGAGGTGGAGCTCGCCAACTTCATCCTGGAGTATCTGGCGTTCCTGGTCTTCTGCGTCCTGACCGTCCTGGCCCTGCGCCGTCCCCTGGCCGCCTGGGTGGTCCGCTGCAAGCCCCACCGACTGCTCGCGATGAGCCCGCTCTTCGCCGCCCTGGCCCTCTTGGTGGTGCTGGCGACCGCTGTGCCTCCGGTGGTCCGGGGCCGGCAGCTGGTGGACGACGCCAACGCCATGGCCGTCTGCGGTGCTCGGGCGATCGCCGCCGGTGCCGACCCCTATCGGATCCCGGAGATCACCTGCCTGCGCTCCCTGGGCGTCTCACCCACCCTGGCCACCCCACTCAAGGCCGGGCCCCTGAGGAACGTGGCGGTGTACCCGACCCCGGCCCAGATCCTGGCTGCGGCCAGCGGCCCGGACCAGGGAGGGCTGCGGCTCTTCTCCCCGCTGGGGAAGCCACCCCTGACGCCCGTGGCCATGGTCCCGGTCGCCAGCCAGCCGCTCTGGGCCCGGACCGTCTGGACCGCCCTTCCCGTCCTCGTACTTCTCCTGGCGGTGGTCTCGGCGGCGGGTTCCCTCTGGCCGGCGGCCGGGGGACTGCTCCTCCTCACCCTCTTTCTGAACGGGTCTTTGGTCAACTTCGCGGCCAACGGCAACGGCGAGACCTTCGCCTATGTCCTGATGGCCCTCTCCGTCCTCTGGATCCGCCGTCCGGTGATCTCTGCCGTCTGCCTGGCGCTGGCCGTGGGCAGCAACCAGCTGGCCTGGTTCTTCGCCCCCGGCTACCTTCTGCTGGCAGTCGAGGAAGGTCAGGTACCGCGCCGCCTGGTCGCCGGGGCCGCCACCCTCCTCGTCGCCGTCGTCCCGTGGCTCGTTCGCTATCCGGACGCCCTCGGCACCATCGTCGGGAACCTCCGAGCGCACACCTTCCCGCTGGGTTCCGGCCCCATCACCCTGGTGCTGGCCGGCTACATCCCCGCTCCCTCGCGCACCCTCCTTCTGGGACTGACGGCGCTGGCGATGGTGGCCATCTGGGCATGGGGGGCGTTGGCCCGGGAGTACCGGGTGGCCGCGTCGGTGCTCATCCTCGCCGGCTTCTGGCTGAGCTGGCGGAGCCTCGACGAGTACCTGGCCCAGATCCCCCTGCTGGCCTTGGTGGCCCTGTTCTCGGTCCTGGGTCGGGAAGCGGCCGACGACGCCCCGGCGTCGACCTGAGCTGACTCCGATTCGCCGACAGCCGGTGGGTGAGCCAACACCTGCCCCAGCCACCTCTTGACAGCCGGGGCCCCGCCTCCTAGCATCCCCCGCAACCGGTTGCGGTAGCAGAGTGGGACCGCTGGGAGGGGAGGCTTGCCCGGGGCCACGACGACCATATACGACCTGGCGAGGGCGACCGGTCTGTCCCCGTCCACCGTGTCCAGGGCGCTGCGGGGCATCGGGGACATCAGCCCCGCAACTGTGGCCCGCGTTCGAGACAGCGCAGCTCGACTTCGCTACCGACCCAATGCGGTGGCTCGAAGCCTGGCCCTGAGGGCGAGCGACTCCTTAGCCCTCATGCTGCCGGACATCGCCAACCCCTTCTTCCCGGCCCTGGTCAAGGCGGTGCAGCTGCGCGCCCGCCATCACGGGAAGACGGTCCTGCTGTGCAACACCGAGGGCGTCCCGGAGGCTGAGGCGGAGTACCTTGACATGCTCGCCAGCTGCCAGATCCAGGGAGTGGTGGCCATGGGTCTGTCAATCACGCCCGATGAGATCCGACGCCGGCGGGGGGCGGGGATGAAGATCGTGGCCCTCGACCGCGCGGCCGCGGGCGGCAGCGCCGCCTCGGTCCAGGCCGATCACCGGGCCGGAGGCAGGATGGCCACAGATCACCTGCTGGGGCTCGGCCATCGGGCGATCGCGCACATCGCCGGCCCCTCTGGGCTCTCGGTCGCGACCGAGCGGTGGGACGGCTACCGGGACAAGATGGGGGAGGCGGGGATCGACCCCGGCGCTATCGCCCACGGCGACTTCACCGAGGGCTCTGGACACCGGGCCGCCCTGGAACTCATCCGCTCCGGCCGCCACTTCACGGCCATCTTCTGTGCCAACGACCTCATGGCCCTGGGGGCGATCTCGGCGCTCCGTTCGGCCGGCCTGGAGGTCCCCGCGCAGATCTCGGTGGTCGGCTTTGACGACATCGAACTGGGCAGGTACGCGGTCCCGGCGCTGACGACCATTCGGCAGCCGCTGGAGGAGCTCGCACGGGTGGCGGTCGACCTCTTGGTAGGACTCCTGCGCGGCGACGAGGCCCGGGAACCGGAGCGGCTTGCCGTGGAGCTGGTCGTGCGTGAGAGCACCGCTCCCCCACCTCGGCCGGTGGCCGGGCAGGGAGCGCCTCTGGCATCATCTGGCATCGCCCCAAGGGGCGGCGAAGACGTTCGGAGCAGGGAGGATTTCTGAGATGGCCACGATTGCGGGCGCGCGCGAGGGGTCAACCGCCCTGACCGGGGAGCGGTGGGGCCCGACCGACAGTTGGAACTTCACCTCCTTCGTCCTGGGGATGGTGCTGGAGGCCTACATCTTCGGAATGGCCACCATCGCCACCGGCTGGGTGGCGATGCCGGTCAGCCTGCGCTCCCTGCTGCTCTCCTGGTCGCCCATTTGGCTGATCATCGGGATCGCCGTGGCCGGTCCGCTCTCGGACCGGGTGGGTCGGCGCACGACCTTCTACCTGACCATGGGGCTGTACGGCATCGGCGCCATCGGGCTGGCGTTCAGCGTCACCTACTGGATGATCCTGGCCTTCCTGGCGATCATGCTCTTCGCCGCCGGCGGCGAGATGAACACCATCATGACCGCCTCCCATGAGGTGATGCCCCACCGCCACCGGGGCAAGACCATGATGCTGGAGATAAACGGCATCAACCTGGGTGGCCTGCTGCTGGCCGCGGTGTCTCTCCTCAGCGCCTACAAGGGCGTGGCCTTCCAGCGTGGCATGATCGCCATCACCTTCCTCGTGGTCCTGGCGATCCTCTTCTTCGCCCGGACCAAGACCCCGGAGTCCATCCGCTGGCTGCGCAGCCGCGGGGAGGAGGACCGTGCGCGCGAGCAGATCGACCGCTTCTACGGCGCCGACCAGTACCGCGCCCGTGAGGAGGCCGCCGCCGCCGCCACCGCCGCCGCCAACGCCTCGGGAGCGGCCCGCCGCGTCCCCATGTGGCTCCGGCTGTTCGCCACCACGGCCACGGCCTTCGCCGGCACCGCGGGCTTCGGGCTCATGACCTATGTGCTCGGTCCGGCCCATTTCCCCAAGCT
Organism: bacterium; assembly: GCA_021844355.1. Lineage (GTDB taxonomy): Bacteria > Chloroflexota > Dormibacteria > Aeolococcales > Bog-877 > JAJYXT01. The sequence continues at coordinate 15,417 of JAKBTP010000111.1, forward strand.
CTCGGCGGCCATCCTTCTCACCGCCACCCTCACCGGGTTCATCTCCGGGTTCTTCGCCTTCTGGGCCGACCGCCTCAGCCGCAAGATGCTCCTGGTGTTGGGATACGGCGGCTCCTTCCTGGTGACGCTGCTCCTCTCGGTGACCACCGGTGCCTGGGCCGCCTCCGCGGCCCTCTTCTTCCTGCTCCTCGTCGTGCTCAACCTCTTCGTGAACATCAGCTATCTGACCGAGGACACGCTGAAGGGCGAAGTCTGGCCGACCAGGGTGCGGGGTACCTACACCGCGGTGGTGCGCTTCGTGAGCATCGGCCTCTACATCGTCACCATCTACCTGACCCAGAGCTACAGCCTCACCGGCTTCACCGTCTTCTCGGCGGTGGTGTGGGCAATCGGGCTGCTGGGAGCGGTGGCGTGGTTCATCGGCGGCGTGGAGACTGGGGCCGGGGCCAGCATCGAGGTGGC
>JAKBTP010000225.1:0-3253 GCA_021844355.1 bacterium
AGCTCCAGGATCTCCTCGGTCGTGAACAGCCGGGCCTCCAGCACCTCGTCCGGGTCGGGATGAGGCTCCTCGATCCGGCTCAGCGCGGTGGCCCGGAAATACCAGAGCAGCTCTGTGCTGTAGCCCGGGGCCAGATAGGTGGCGCCGAGGCCCAGCCAGGACTCCGCCCCGTACCCGGTCTCCTCGGCCAGCTCCCGGCGGGCGGTCTCCAGAACGGACTCTCCCTCCTCCCTTCCCCCGGCGGGGATCTCCCAGAGGTGCTCCCCAGCGGCGTGGCGGTACTGGCGGACCAGCAGGACCCGCTCGTCGTCCGTGACCGCCACCACCCCGACACCTCCGGGATGGTGGACCACCTCCCGCTGTGCCCGCCTCCCGGTGCTCACCTCGATCACGTCCACGGTGAGCCGCAGGAGGCGTCCCCGGAACCGCTCCTCGCTGCCCAGCAGCTGGTCTCGGCCCAAGGTGTTCTGGTCTGCCATCTCCTCTCCTACGATAGGGGGCCGCCGGCAGCCGTGCGTATGATGGCCGCCATGTCCGCCGGCCCCGCCACCAACAGCCAGTTCGAGCGCACGGCGCTGGAGATCGCCGCCGCGGCCGCCCAGTCCGCCTTCCGGGCCGGGCACCGTCAGCGGCTGCGGGAGAGGATCCGGGCGACCGACCGGCTCCTGGACGAGGTGGAGCGAACCCGTCTGCTGGAGCTCACCCTGGTCCCCACCTCCACCTGGGCGGGGGCCGTGCACCTGGCGGGAGAGGTGGCTCCAGCTCTGCTTCCGCGCTTGCGCCGCGAGCGCCATCCGGATTCTGTGGGGAGCTGCCTCTTCGCGATCCAGGAGCAGCTGCTGCGTGAGTCCCAGGGGGGGAGGCCATCCGGGCTGGCCCCGGTGATCCCTCTCTTCCCCGCCACCTGAGGGCGGCCGGCACGGCCCGTCCCTGGGAGCTCACCGCTGGGGGGACGCTGGGTCGCGACGAGCTGCAGACCCCGGCCGGCCGGGCTTTCGTGCCGGGCGGGTCGCTCCTCTACTTTGGCCTGGCCGCCGCCCCGCTCTGCACCGTGCACGCGGTGGGGGCCGTCGGTAAGGATGGGGCCCATCTGGCGGATCCCCTGGCCGGGGCCGGGGTGGACGTGTCGGGGGTGGAGCTGCTGCCCGGCCGGAGCTATCGCTGGCGGGCCCAGCACGGCGCGGCCGGGGGCGCGCCTCTGGAGGAGCGCCAGCGGCTAGGCGTCTACTCCCGCTGGCGCCCGAGCCCCCCGCCACAGGCGCGGCAGAGCGAGATCGTCTTCTTGGGTTCGATGCCGCCCCGCTGCCAGCTGGCGCTCCTGGAAGCGGCGGCGGGCCCGCGGCTGGTCGCCCTGGACACCATGCGCGACTTCATCCTGGGGCACCGGCGCCGCTTGCTGGCGACCCTCCGGCGAGTCGACCTGCTCTTCGTCAACCGCCCGGAGCTGGAGGCGCTTGCCCCCGAGGGCGTGGGCAGGCTGCTGCGCGGCGGCCGGCTCACCGCCGTGGTCCTGAAGGACTCGGCGCGCGGTGCCCGGCTGATCACTGCCCAGGGGGAGTGGCCCGTGCCGGCGGCGCGGGTGGACCAGGTGGTGGACCCGACCGGGGCCGGGGACGCCCTCGCCGGCGGCATGCTGGGCCACCTGGCGCAGATGGGGCGCGTGGACGAGCCGGCGCTCCGAGAGGGGCTGGTGGAGGGAACCAGGAGGGCCGCCCTGGCGATCTCCCACTTCGGGCCGGAGGGTCTCCTCCGGGGTGCACGGGCCCGGGGCTGAGCGCGGGCAGAACCTTTGCGGCCGCTCAGCCCCGCTCGAGTCGGCTCTGGTGCTCGCCGTAGTCCGGCACCAGCCGGCGGTAGCTGGAGCGCATCAGGGGCGACGAGATGATGAAGTCCGCCGAGGCACGGTTGGTGGCCACCGGGATGTTCCAGACGGCGGCGATCCGCAGCAGGGCACGGACGTCCGGGTCGTGGGGCTGGGGCTCCAGCGGGTCCCAGAAGAAGATGAGGAGGTCAATGGTGCCGTCGGCGATCAGGCTGCCCATCTGCTGGTCCCCACCCAAGGGACCGCTGAGGAGGCACTGCACCTTGAGGCCCAGCTCGGACTCAAGCAGGCGGCCGGTGGTCCCGGTGGCGTAGAGCCGGTGCGGGCTGAGGCTCCCCCTGTTGAACCGGGCCCACTCGACCAGGTCCTGCTTCTTGTGATCGTGGGCGACCAGACCGACCGCCAGGACCCGAGCCTCCTTCTCCTGGGCACCCCCTCCGGCGGGGATGCGGAGGGGAGGCGAGCCGTCCCCCGCCGGAGGCCCCGCCCGCCCGCCCCCCTCGGCGGTCATTGGGTGAAGGGGTGGACCGGATCCAGGGTGCTCACTTCCACCGGGGCGGCCTTGGCCCGGAAGACCTCGGCGTCCTCCCGGCTGCCGACCACGAAGCCGTAGTGCATGGGCACCGCGAGGCGCGGGGCCATGGCCCGGGCCAGCCCGGCGGCCTCGTCCACCCCCATGGTGTAGGTGCCCCCGATGGGGAGGAAGGCCACCTCGGTGCGCAGCCGCTCCAGCTCCGGTAGCCGGTCGGTGTCCCCGGCGTGGTAGTAGGTGTGCCCACCCAGGGTGAGGAGGTACCCCACCCAGCCGTTGTCCTTGGGGTGGGCCTCGAGCCGCTCCTCCACCACGTTGTAGGCCGGGACGGTCTCCAGATGGACCCCGGCAGCCTCCAGGACCTCCCCTGGGGCCACGGCGGTGACGTTGCCGGACAGCTCTCTGGCTATGTCATGGGGCGCCACCACCACCGTCCTCGGCCCGGTCACCTTCTCGATGTCGGGGAGCGAGAAGTGGTCGAAGTGGGCGTGGGTGATGACGATCAGATCGGCCACCTCCGTGGCCGTCACCTCCCACGGGTCGATGTAGACGGTGAGCCCGTCACCCTGCCAGCGGTACGCCGACTGCTTGAACCAGGTGAACCCTTCCAGCATCGCGTTCCCCCTATGAAGCGACTCTCGCTCCAGGATACCGCCGGCCGGGGGTCAGCCTCGGGCTCTCCGCGCGGCCTCCGAGATCTCCTGGGCCGCGGAGGCCGGGTCGGCCACGTCGATGATCAGCTGCTTGTAGTGCTCGTGCTCCAGAGAGATGACGATGGCGTGCCCCGGCCGGTGCACGTCCCAGAACACCATCCCCTCGCTGTCCATGAAGGTCCCCGCCTGGAGCACCCCTGGGATCCTTGCCCCCGCCACCTTGAACCCTGTGAGGGCACCCGCGCC
>JAKBTP010000225.1:3353-15607 GCA_021844355.1 bacterium
GCCGGCCGACCCGGGACCTCATCGCAGCTGCCCGTAGCGGTCGCCAACCGGTCGGTGGCAGGCCCACGGCCCCGCTGTGCCCCGGCGACGGACGGCGGGCGCTCCGACCCTCCGCGCTGGCGGGTCCGGCCCGGGTTGGCCTTCCCGCGTCGCACTGGACCCTGCGGCAGCTGCGCCCCCGACTGCTGGAACGGCGGCCCGCCGCCAAACTCGCTACCGAACCCCTGTTGACACCACCTCCGGCGTCTTCATACACTACCGCGTCAACTGGATATGTCACCACAGACGCTGGCAGATACTGCCTATACCGCACTGAGATCACAGATCACCACTCTCCAGATTGCGCCGGGCGCCGCATTCACCGAGGGCAAAGTGGCTGCCGAACTCGGCCTCAGCAAGACGCCAGTTCGGGAGGCGCTGACACGGCTGCGCTTTGAGGGACTGGTTGTGGTCGACCCCAACGTCGGCTACAGGGCCGCGCCGGTGACGATAAAGGACACGAGGGAGTTCTTCGCGATCAGGACCCTGCTGGAAGGCGAGGCAGCCCGCCTCGCGGCCACTCAGGCGATCGACGAGGGCCAGCTCCGCGCCCTCGACGAGCTCTGCACCAGCAGCTACTCGCCGACCGACGCGGCCAGCGTCGATCGGTTTCTGGAGGCCAACACCCAGTTCCACATCATGGTCGGGCGCGCTGGGGGGAACGACCGCCTCGCGGCGATGCTCGAGGTCATGCTCGTGGAAATGGAACGCCTGTTCCGGATCGGCCTGCTTCTCAGCTCGCGCTCCGACGAGATCGTCCATGAGCACCAGACCCTGGTGAACGCAATCATGGCCGGCGACGAGAGGCTGGCCCGCCAGCTGGCCGTCGATCAGGTGCGGGCTTCGCAGCGCATGGTGCTGGACGCTCTCATCGCCAGCTCCGAGGTGATCACGACGCCGATCGGCCTCTCCAGCTTCAGAGGCTTCAAGGATGGTGCCCGCGATGGTGGCTGAGAGTCTGGCCCGGCCCCGGCTGGTGGGTGAGGACGTCGAGGTTCCGCTTGTCGACGGGAGCTCGCGGCGCTACGTGAACATGGACTACGCCGCCAGCTCCCCCACGCTCGTGGAGGTAGCGCAGGCGGTCCACGGGTTCATGCCCTACTACAGCAGCGTCCACCGCGGCGCGGGCTTCAAGTCTCAGGTGTCGACCGCGGTGTACGAGGGGGCCCGGGCAGCGGTCCACGCCTTCTTCCAGGCCCGTCCCGACGATACCGTGATCTTCACTCGGAACACCACTGACTCCATCAACCTTCTGGCCGAGTCGCTGGCCCCGGGCACGTCGGTGGTGACCTTTGCCACCGAGCATCACGCCAACCTTCTGCCCTGGCAGAAGGGGCGGCACCGCGTCACCTACCTTCCGCCTCCGGGCAGCGCGGACGAGGCCCTTGCCCGGCTGGAAGAGCACCTTCGGCAGACGCCCACGGATCTGGTGGCCGTGACCGGTGCGTCCAACGTCACCGGTGAGCTGTGGCCGGTTGCGAAGTTGGCGGGGCTTGCCCACGCCCACGGTGCCCGGATCCTCCTGGATGCCGCCCAGCTGGCCCCGCACTACCCTGTCTCGGTCACCGACCTTGAGGTCGACTACCTCGCCGTGTCGGGGCACAAGCTGTACGCCCCATATGGCGCCGGAGTGCTGCTGGGCCGGCCCGACTGGCTGGCGCAGTCGGACCCCTACATGCGTGGTGGTGGCGCCGTTGACTTCGTCACCACCACCGAGGTCCTGTGGACCAGCCTTCCCGACCGGCAGGAGGCCGGTTCGCCCAACGTCGTGGGGGCTGCCGCGCTGGGTAAGGCATTGGAGGTCCTGCAGCGCTACGGTATGGAGCGGGTCGCTGAAGAGGAGTTGGCGCTGGCGGAGTACGCCCGCGCGCAACTGGGCCGCGTCCCTGGGGTGGAGGTCTACCGACTCTGGGACGCTGGGGCGCCTCGGATCGGCGTTCTCCCGTTCAATGTTCACGGTTACAGCTACAGCCAGGTGGCCGCCGTACTGAGCGCGGAATACGGAATAGGTGTCCGCCACGGGTGCTTCTGCGCACATCCGCTCATGGTCCATGTGCTTCAGGTCGATTCGGGCGACGTCGTGCAGATCCGCGCCTCCTTCCGACAGGGAACCAGGCCCAAGGTCCCCGGAGCCGTGCGGGCCAGCCTGGGACTCGGGACCACGAAGGAGGACGTCGACTACTTCGTCGCCTCGGTCTCGAACCTGGTCGCGCATGGGCCGAGGTGGCACTACGAAGAGGACCCCCGGACCGGCGAGTCCTCCCCCAAGCCTGACCCGCGACCCTGGCCCTCCCTGGGCCTGACCACCAATCGCGAGCGGTCCAGTGCGGCGGAGAGTTCGTGACGCGGCAGAGATGCGTAAGCGGTGCCCCGGAGGCGAGTCCAGGGAGTGTGCGTCGCTTGGGCGAAGAAAACACGTGAGAAAGGAAGGCAGATGAACTCAGACGGTTTGACCCTGACTCCTCGGGAGAGGATCGGTCGGAGCCAGCGGGGCGAGGCTCTCGATCGCACGCCGATTTCCTTTTGGCGCCACTTTCCCAACGAAGACCAGGATCCGGGCCGTCTCGTCGAGGCGATGCTGGCGTTCCAGGAGCGCTACCAGCTGGACTTGGTCAAGTTGATGCCGAGCGGGATGTACTCCGTGGTCGACTACGGAGCCATCACGAGCCCGCCCGACCCGTCCTCGGGGGCCCGGGGCCTGGCCAGTGGCCCGATTCACCAGATGAGTGACTTTTTGACCCTCACACCCGCGGCACCGGACCGCGGATCACTCCGCACTCAGCTGGAGGTTGCTTCCACTGTCCGCAAGGCGGTGTCCGCCGACGTCCCCGTGCTCGACACCGTGTTCAGTCCTCTCACCATGGCTGCCAAAGTCAGCGGCCGCAGCGCCCGCGACCTGATCGATGTGTCGCCAGCGGACCTGCACCGGGGGTTGGAGAGGATGGCGGCCGACTGCATCGCCTTCGCCCAGGCGGACCTGGCCAACGGGGTCGACGGGATCTTCTTCGCCATCCAGTGGGCTGGACGGGGGGGGTTGAGCGCGGCCGAGCAAGAGGAGTTCGGGGTCCGCTACGACCTAGAGGTGCTTGACGCGCTGCGGTCCCAGACCCAGATCACCATGCTCCACCTGCACGGTCCCAACCCGGAGTTCAACATCGTGCAGCGCTACGCCCTGGACTGGGTGAACTGGGAGGACACGGAAACGCCCCCGACCCTTGAGGAGGCGCTCCAGCTCACCTCCGCCGGGCTCGCCGGCGGCATCACCCGGACCCCGTCCGAGCTCTCCGCCTCAAGTGACATCGCCCTGGCCACCCTGCGCTCCGCCGTCCGCGTCACTGGGGGAACCCGGCTGCTCCTCGCGCCCGGATGCGTGCTGCCCCAGGAGGCCTCCCCCGAAGTGCTGGACGCACTTCGAGAGGCCGTGGAACCGGACTCGGCTGAGGCCTCCTTCGGAGCGGCTCATTGATCTCCACCCTGACCCGCCTTCCAAAAGGGAGCCCGGCGAGCGGCGCGGATCTCCCAGCACCTGGTGCAGCCCCGTGAACGAGTTCATCCAGGCCATGGGATTCGGCTTGGTGACCGCCTCGGTGCTGGCGCTGGCCGCCGTGGGTCTCACCCTCCAATTCGGCGTCACCAACTACGCCAACTTCGCCTACGGGGACATCATGACCCTGGGCGTCTACCTCACCTGGGCCCTCACCACGGCCGCCCACCTCAACTTCGCCATCGCCTTGGTGGTGGCAGTGGTGGCCATGGCCGGGATCACCGCCGCCGTGGCGGAGGGGGTGATGGGGCCGTTCGTGCGGCGCCGGTCTCCAACGGTGGTCCTGCTGATGGTCACCTTCGGGCTGTCCCTGATTCTGAACAGCGTGATCCTGGCCATCTGGGGCGCCAATTCGGATGCCTTCCAGCTGCCGGGGACGCAGCCCTTGCACTTCGGGCCCCTACTCCTGACACCGATTCAGCTCACGATCATCGGCGGCAGCATCGTCGCAATGGTGGCCATCCACCTCCTGCTCACCAGGACCGGGATAGGCAAGCGCATGCGAGCCGTGTCGGACAACCGTGACCTGGCACGGGTGAGCGGGATCTCGCCAACTCCGGTGGTGCGCGCCACCTGGGCGATCACCGGGGCCCTGGCCACCCTGGCAGGCGTGAGCCTCGCGGTGGAAGCTTCGCAATTCAGCCCGGGCCTGGGGGAGGGATTCCTGTTCGTGATCTTCGCCGCCGTCATCCTGGGCGGAGTCGGCCGGCCCTACGGCGCCATGCTCGGCGCCTTGGTCGTGGGCCTGGTGACGGAGGTGGTGGCCCTATGGCTCCCGCAGTACAAGCTCGACGTAGCCTTCGTGGTCCTGATCCTGGTGCTCCTGCTCCGGCCCCAGGGGCTCATCGCCTCAGCGGGGAAGGTCTGACATGAGCACCCTGCTGCCGATCTTCGCCACCGCCTTCATGTACGTGATCATCTACGCGATCCTCAGCATCGGACTCAACCTGCAGTACGGTGTCACCGGGATCGTCAACTTCACCTACTACACCTTCGTGGCCATCGGCGCCTACGTGGCCGGGGTGTTGACCTTGGGGAAGCCACCTGCAGGCAGTGGGGAGACCTACATCCTGGGGTTGAACCTTCCGTTCCCGGTCCCCATCGTGCTGGCCGCACTGGTGGCCGGGCTCTTCGGCGGGCTGCTGGCCCTCACCGTCTTCCGCCGTCTGCGCAGCGACTACCTAGCGATAACCACTCTGTGCGCCGGGACGGTGGCCTTCGACATCGTCACCAACTCCACAGGACTCTTCAACGGACCGAACGGGATCTACGGGGTGCCCACGCCGCTGGCAAGCACCTTCGGGGTGCCCCCGCAGAACTCCTACATGGTGCTCATCCCGATCGGCCTCGTGATCCTGGGGTTGGTCTGGTGGGTCGCCCACTGCATCGACCTCTCGCCGTACGGGCGGACGCTGCGGGCCATCCGAGAGGGCCGCGATGCGGCGGCCTCGTTCGGGAAGAACACCCTCCGGTTACAGCTGGGGGTGATGATCCTGGGCTGCGCCATCGCCGGTATCGGTGGCGCCCTCACGGTGGAGTTCGTGGGTGCTTTCAACCCGTCTGCCTTCGAGACCGTGGAGACCTTCGTGGTCTACGCAGCGGTCATCCTGGGGGGGCCAGGCAACAACCTTGGCGTGATCCTCGGGGCCGTGCTGGTGCAGGGGGTCATCATCCAGGGGTCCCTCTACCTGCCGACCATCGGGGCCGAGAGCCTGGTGCCGGCCATCCGGAACATGGTGATCGGCGCGATGGTGATCCTGGTCCTGTACTTCCGCCCCCGAGGGATGGTGGGCGAGACCCGGCCGCAGCTCGGGGTGCCCCGCCGCTGGGGCATCGGCCGGACGCTGGCTCCCGGTTCCCGCGGGGAGGCGGACTCATGAGCGTGGGCGCACGCCCGCTGCTCGACGTGGTCCAGGTCCACAAGTCGTTCGGCGGCGTGGAGGCCGTTGCGGACTGCTCCTTCAACGTGGTCGAGGGCGAGATATGCGGTCTCATCGGCCCCAACGGTGCCGGCAAGAGCACCGCGGTCGGCCTCATCGGGGGGGCGCTGCGCGGGGACCGGGGCCAGGTCTGGTTCGCTCAGGAGGACGTGACCCGCTGGCCGGCTCATCGGCGGGCGCGCGCCGGCCTCCTCCGGACGTTCCAGCTGTCGCAGGAGTGGCCGAACCTGACGGTGATCGAGAACGTGCTGCTGGCGGCCCCGGAGCAAGTTGGGGAGACGCTCTGGTCAGCTCTCTCCGCCCGGCGGCGAATGCGTCGGCAGGAGCAGGAGAACTGGGGCCGCGCCGAGCATCTCCTGGCCGTGTTCGGCCTGGCGCCGCTCCGCGATCAGCTCGCCTGGACTTTGAGCGGCGGCCAGAAGCGTCTCCTGGAGCTCGCAAGGATCGCCATGGGGCGGGCCAAGCTGGCCCTTCTCGATGAGCCCATGGCCGGGGTCAGCCCGGCGCTGCGAGCCAGCATCATCAGTCAGATCCGGGACATGCAGGCGAGCGGCATCTCCTTCCTGCTGGTCGAACACGACCTCGGTGTGGTCGGGGAGCTATGCAGTCGCGTCATCGTCATGGCCACCGGCAGAGTCCTGACCGAGGGAACTCTGGACGAGATCCGGCAGCATCCGGAGGTGGCCGCCGCCTACCTCGGGGTCAGCCGGTGACCGCAGGAGGGGCGTTCGTCGCCCGCGAAGTGACGGGGGGCTACGGCCGGACCCCCGTGGTGACGGCGGTATCCGCCCAGGTCGCCACCGGCGAGGTGGTGGCCCTGGTGGGGCCCAACGGGGCGGGGAAGTCGACCTTCCTGAAGGCGGTGTTCGGGCTGTTGCCGATGATGGAGGGGAGGGTGACCCTGGGCGAGGAGGTGCTCTCGGGGCTGGAGCCCCAGGAGATCGCCCGCCGGGGGGTCGCCTACGTGCCCCAGGTCGACAACGTGTTCCCCACCATGACCATCCATGAGAACCTGGAGATGGGCGCGTTCGCGACGGGAACCGACTTCCAGGCCGGCTCCGACTATGTCTATGAGCTCTTCCCCGACCTGCTGGCCGCCCGGAGGCGTCCCGCCGGGCAGCTGAGCGGCGGCCAGCGCATCATGCTCGCTCTGGCCCGGGGACTCATGGCGCAGCCGAGCATGATCCTCCTGGACGAGCCGACGGCTGGCCTCTCCCCCCTCTACGCGGACCGAGTGTGGGAGCTGATCCGGAGGATCGCCAGCGACAACCGCGGGGTGCTGGTAGTCGAGCAGAACGTGGGGCTGGCTCTGCGTGGCTCAGACCGCCTGGAGGTGCTGGTCGATGGGCGGGTGAAGCTCACCACCACCCCCCAGGGCATCAGCGAGGAACGGTTGGCCCAGGTCTTCCTGGGACTCGACTGAGGCAGGTGCCTATGAGCCAATGGACGCTGGACTCCGGCGGGGCTTTGAATCGGGCGGAAACAGGTCATCGGCAAAGGAGGAACTCGGATGCATAGGTTGGGTCGGACGGGGTTGAGAGCCATGGCGGTGCTGGCGCTCGGCGCCGTCGTGGCGGCGTGCGGCGCGAGCGGCGCCAATTCCACCGCCAAGGTGGGCAAGGTGACGATGTCGATCCTTGCGCCTCTGAGCGGCAGCTTCGCCTTCGTCGGGCAGTGGATCGTCTACGGCGCTCAGGCCGGGGCTTACGAGGTGAACCATAACGGCGGGGTCCTCGGCCAGAAGATCAACACCATCGAGGCCGACACCGCCGGTGACCCGGTGGACGCGGTGCCGGCCTGGAACCGGCTGGAGGCCCAGCACCCCACATTCCAGATTGGACCGACGGCGCTGGAGATCGAGGCGGTCCTGAAGCTCTACGACCCGGCGCACCTCCCCGACTTCACCATTGCCGGAAGCACGGAGCTCGACAACATGAACGAGAGCTACGTCTACCGGACCGGGCCGTCCGACTCCACGCTGGCCAAGGCGATGGCGGCCTACGCCATCCACAAGCACCTGGATCGGGCGCTCCTCATCTTCGACAACGGGGTGAGCTCCCAGACCCTGGTGCCGCCGCTGGAGCAGGGGTACAAGGCCCACGGCGGCAAGATCGTCGCCAATCTGGCCCTCACCCCGGATCAGACCTCCTACCTCAGCGAGCTGAGCCAGGCCTTCAGCCAGAACCCCAACTGCATCCTGATGCAGCTCGGCCCCAAGACCTCGGCGACCGTCTTCGCCGACCTGCGCGAGCTGGGGCACCTCAACATCCCGGTGATCGACACCGACAACGGCACCAACATCGCGGTGGCCCAGGGGATGGGGCTCTCCACCGCCGCCCAGCTGCTCACGGGAATGCAGGCGGCCACCCCGTCCGGCCCCGCTTTCCAGCAGTTCCTCAGCGTGTACCAGACCGTGCATGGCACCACCAAATACCTCCCCTCCTCACCGTCCGTCTACGACGGGGTGGTGATCGCCGCTCTCGCCATGACCATGGCCCACTCAACCGACCCCACGGTCTGGAACAAGGACGTACTCAAGGTCAGCAACCCGCCGGGTGTTCAGTGCTACACCTACCCGAGCTGCGTGAAGCTGATCAAGGAAGGTAAGAAGATCAACTACCAGGGGGCGTCAGGCCCCGAGGACTTCAACCAGCATCACAACAGCTTCGGGTCGGGCTGGACTGTGGTCAAGTGGACGACCAGTGGCAACCTCGTCCCGGTGTACACGGTGCCCCCCGCGGTGATCGCCCAGTACTGAGGCTGGGAACCGAAGGCGCCAAGGCCGGGGGCTGGCGGAAGACGCCAGCCCCCGGTTCGCGTGTCACCTCGGGCTGAGCCCGCAGCCCGGCTCTGGAGCACGTGTTCTACCGGCTCAACGGGTGGAGGTGAAGGGAGGTCGAAGGTGGTGAACGGTGGCGGCCGAGCGGTGGTTCTGAACGACATGATCCGGGGCAACCTCGACCGGGAGGGCGACCCGGACCACAACGAGCTCATAAGGCGCAGCGGAATCGTGAGCAGTGCCCAGCAGCTGGTGGCCGCGGCGCGTCGCTCAGGCGCCCCGATCGTGTGGATCCGAGTCGAGCGCCGGGCGGATCGGACGGACGTCCCCGAGACTCGGACCGATCGCCCCATGGGATGGCACCTTCCGACCGTGGTCACCAGGGGAAGTTGGATGGCGGAGCAGATTGCCGAGCTGCCGGTGGAGGATCAGGACCACGTCGTTCTCAAGCCCCGGCTTGACCCCTTCCAGGCCACCGACCTAGACCTCCGGCTGCGCACCCTCGGCGCGAGGACGCTCTACCTCGGCGGCTACTCCACCAACATGGGTGTGGAGAGCTGCGCCCGCACCGCCCACGATCTCGGCTACAACGTGGTGGTGGTTCGCGATTGCTGCCATAACGTGGCCACCGACCTGCACCAGATCTCCATGGACCGAATCCTTCCCTATTTCGCGCGGGTGATCTCGCTAGGCGACGCGCTGGCCGAGCTGGCCTGATGGGACTGGGCCCATTCCCGCCGACTGAGGAAACGCCATGAGCCCGCCTGAGGCGATCCCGCCGGAGGAACCGGAGTCTTCGCCTCCGACTCCCAGAGCCGCCTTCATCGGCCTGGGTGCCATGGGGCTTCCCATGGCCAGCAGGATCCACGACGCGGGGATCAAGGTTCAGGGGTACCACCCGCGCAAGCGGCGGGCGGAAGAGCTGTCGGCTGCGGGCATCCCCACCCTGCCCGACCTGAGCGCCGTGCTGGAGGGGGCCACGGTAGTGGCCACGATGCTCCCGGGGCCCCGGGAGGTGAGGCAGGTGATCTCGGGGCCCGGCGGGGTGTTGGCCCTAGCCCGCCCCGGAACTGTGGTGGTCGACTTTTCCACCGTCGGCCCCGAGTTGGCGCGGGAGCACTTCCGAGAGGGCGCGCTGCGAGGGATAGAGGTGCTCGACGCGCCGGTGTCCGGGGGGGTGAAGGGTGCTACCGACGGGACTCTCACGGTCATGGTGGGAGGGTCCCAGGCGGCGCTGGAAGCGGTTAAGCCGGTGCTGCGGGCAGTTGCGCGGCAGGTGGAGTGGGTGGGCAAGGCCGGTTCCGGGCAGGTCGTCAAGGAAGCCAATCAGCTCGTGGTAGCCGGTACCCTGAGCGTGCTCGCCGAGGCCATCGCGCTTCTGCAGGCGGGGCACATCGGATTGGAGACGGGGCTTCGCCTTCTCAGCTCGGGTCAGGCTGCTAGCACGATCCTCGTTCGCAAGGCCCCCATGTACCTCACTGGTGACTTCAGCCCCCAGTTCCGGCTGGCGCTGATGGCCAAGGACCTGGACCTGGTTCGCTCCAGCGCTGAGGCTGTGGGCCTCCGGCTACCGCTCGCCGAGCACTGCGCGCGCACCTTCGCGTCCGCGGAGGCCGCCGGGTACGGTGATCTCGACTGCGCGGCGGTGAGCAAGAAGATGGTCGATGACGCCTTGATGGAGCCCGGAGCTCTCGGCCGCTGACTGGGGCGACAAGCTCTCCCAGCTCCTCACCCGCAGGGATGACGGCCGGTCACGACGTTGATCAGATGAGTCTCAACTCCCGGATAGTGAGGTTGGCGCTGCCCTCCCTGGGCGCCCTTCTGCTCGAGCCCTTGTACAACCTCACGGACACGGCCATCGTGGGTCACCTGGGACGCCCGCAGCTGGGTGGGCTGGCGCTCGCCGCCGGAGTTCTGAACGTGGTCTGGTGGACCACCGCGTTCCTGGGGCAGGTGACCCTGACCCGGGTGGCTCAGGGGGCGGGATCTGGAGAGAGCTCCGTGGCCAGACGCGCCGTGGGCGCCGCATACACTCTCGCCCTGCTGCTGGGGGTCGTGGGCGCCCTCGGGGTCGAAGCCGTGGCCCCCTTCGCCACGGCGCTTCTCGGGGGGCGCGGTCCCGTGGCGGCCAACTCCGAGACCTACCTCCACATCGCGGCGTTGGGGATCGCACCCCTTCTGCTCAGCGTGGCCGGCACGGGACACCTCAACGGGTTGGGAAGGCCCCGCCGGACGCTGGAGATAACCCTCGCCGCCAACCTCCTGAATGTGGCCCTGGAGGTGTTCCTGGTCTACGGGGCCCACCTCGGGATCGCCGGCTCCGCCTGGGGCACGGTGGCGGCTCAAATCGTGGCTGCGGGCGGATTCTGGGCATCGTCCCGGCGGTCCACCGTCCGCCCGGCGCGCCCGCGCCGTGATGACCTGCGAAGGCTGGTGGCCGACGGGATCCCGCTGACGGTTCGAACCCTGGCCCTGGATGCCGTGCTGCTCGCCGCGACCGCCATCGCCGCCAGACTGGGGCCGTCTGACCTGGCCGCCCAGCAGGTAGTGCTCCAGGTGTGGATCCTCCTGGCGCTCTCGATGGACTGCCTGGCGGTGGCGGGGCAGATTCTGGTCGGGGAGGCGACCGGGCGAGATGACCTCGCCGCGGTCCGGGCGGTTGGGCGCCGCGTCCTCCTCTGGACACTGGGCGCCGGAGCCGTACTCGGGGGACTCACCCTGGGGCTCGCCGGACCGCTGCCCTCCGCCTTCACCAACAACCCGCACGTCGCCGCCGGAGCCTCGGGCGCCCTGCTGGTGTGTGGCGCCCAGCAACCGATCGCCGCACTGGCTTTCGTCCTCGACGGTCTTCTGCTGGGAGCGGCCCGGTTCGCAGCGCTGAGGCGGGCCATGCTGGCGGCTTTGCTGGCATTCGTTCCCGCCGGGGCGGCGGTTCTGGCCTTTCCGGCTGTGGGGCTCGTGGGACTGTGGGTGGCCCTTACCCTCTGGGTGGGTGTTCGGGCGCTGATCCTCTACCGCGGCTGGGTCCGATACCTCGGCCGAAGTCGAGGCGCGAAATCTCCAGCGCCACCGGTCGCACTGTCGGGCAGGTAGCGCGGCTCACAGCGGCTTGGGCCGCCCGCGTCGCGGATAGCTCCGTCCTCGCCGGGTGCGGGTAGCAGGCGATGCATGAGGATCGCGCTCATTGGTCCGAGGCACGTCCACGCCATCGAAGACGTCCCCCCTGCCCATCGTGGTCGACCTTCGCTATCCGTGCCCCGACCACCCTGGCGCTGGACCTGAGCCCGCAACTGGGCTCGGCTACGCAGCGACCCTTGGCCCCCTCCCGCCAGGCGTTGCGCGTCGTGAATTACCCCTAAGAAATAGCTGAAGTCGACTTTGGAGCGGGAGAAGCCTCACGACGCTGGGAGGCCCACCGTCCGGCCGCGACTTCCGTGGCCCGGTGTCAGAGAGCGTCACCCGCAGGAGCCCGGAACCCAGTACGACTCCGGTCACCTTCCGGCGCTCAACCACGGGGAACTCACCTGATGCCCGTATCGCACAGCACGTTGGCCCTGGTCGACCCTGAGTCCTCGACCACGACTCGGGTCGCCGGACATCTCGGCCATACTGGAGTCTGAACCGCCACGAAGTAGGTGCCTGGGGCGACGTGGACCGAGTACCTGCCGTGAACATCGGACCGGGCCGAGGTCACCACTTGCCCAGACCGGGAGAGTATTAGGACGGTAGTCTGCAACGGCCGGTTCGGACAGGGCGAGCCCACCTGCTCCACTGGGCAGGTCGGGCCGGCCATGACGGTGCCGGACACGGTGCCGTAGTTGGTGGCCGGGAGCCGTCCGCAGCCGAGGAGGAGCAGGCCCCCGGTCGCTACCATCGCCGGCCACCGGACAATCGACATCGGCAGGTCATGATGACACCGGGCGCGAGCAGGAGGACAAGTTAGTCGCCGAAC
>JAKBTP010000099.1:0-13547 GCA_021844355.1 bacterium
TGGCTCGGGAGCGACCTGGGCTCCCAATCTGGCTCCCACTGGTACGGATCGCCCTCGGCCTGCTGCTTGTCGCCGACGCCGCCCTGGAGTACCAACCGGGCACCTATCAGGTTTTCGACGGGATCGTCTACTCCAACGCCTCGGTCAGCCCGGAGCCGCTGCGCGCCATCCTCGTTCTGGCGGCCCAGACGGTCGCCCGCAACCCTGCGGTCGCCAACGGGCTGTTGGCCGGGGTGGAAGCCCTCATGGGAGCGGCGATCGCGGTGGGCAGCTTCGCCGAGCTGGCGCTGGTGGCAGCGATCCCCCTATTCCTTCTCATCTGGGTGTTCGGCCAGGGGCTGGGACTGCCTTTCGCGGGTGGGACCACCGATCTCAATTCGGGACCCGTCTACACCCTGCTGGTGCTGGTCCTCTGGCGCACGGGGAGCTGGCAACGGCTCAGCGTCTGGGCGTGGAGCCGCGCGGCCCCGGGGGGATCGACCCGGCGCCGCACAGAGGCACTAGCTGCGGGAATGGCGTTGACTGCCGTCTCTGCCCTGACGGCCATCAGCATCGACCAGCAGTTGCGCTCCCCGGGAATGGCCGGCCCTCCCGCCGTGGGCGGGGCGGTGCTCGTCTCGGACGGCCTCCGCAACCAGGACCTGCTCTTCGGAGGATGCAACCTGCTCACCTGCTCCAATACGACCTGGCTCTGGAACGGGAGGGGCTGGACCAGGGCTGGAGCTCCCTCCAGCCCACCGCCCGTGGGATATGCCGGCGGGGCGTGGGACGCTGGCTCGGGCAAGGTGGTGATCGTGGGCGGGGCGGGTTCCCAGGGGCTGGGACCGGCGCGCCGTTCGACCTGGAGCTGGGACGGCAGGTGGCGGAGCCTCCCGCCGGGAGCCCTGACGGGGCGTCGCTTCCCTGCCGTGGCCTACGACCCGCGCACCGGACAGCTCCTGCTCTTCGGGGGTGACACCGCGGAGGGCCGGGCCCTGGGGGACACCTTCCTGTGGTCCCAAACGGGTTGGCGCCGGCTGAATCTGACCCCGTCTCCTGCCGCACGCACCGCCGCGGCCCTGGCCTACGACCCCGAGCTCGGAGAGCTGATCCTCTACGGAGGCTCCAACGGCAGTGCCCGCCTCCAGGACACCTGGGCCTGGACGGGGGTGCGGTGGCAGAGGATGGCCACCTCCTCTCCTCCAGGACCTCTGGCATACTCCGCCATGGCGACCGATCCCGCCTTGGGGACAGTAGTTCTGTATGCCGGGGCCGGGGCTAGGCACAGCACCTGGGAGCTGGAAGGCAGCACGTGGGTGCCGATCGGCGGCCAAGGTGGACCCCCCGTGTACTCCTTCGAAGCGATGGCCGCGGCCCCCTCGAGCCGGGGTGTCCTGCTCTTCGGAGGTGGTACCAGCTCCGGATCGGGGTTCAGCGCTGCCACCTGGCTCTTCTCAGGAGGCCGCTGGCAGAGGGTCGCCGGCTGACCGGCGCTGGAAGGGCGGCTGGTCAGGCCGGGTGGCCCCGGAGAGTCGTTAGCTCTGCCAGCTGCTGGGGCAGGCAGTTTCCCCCGCTGAGGATGCAGACCGCCTCCACTCCTGCCGGGATCTCCGGTCGCTCACGCAGAAGGGCGGCCACGGCCAGTGCCCCAGTGGGCTCCACCACCAACTTGAGGCGGGTGAAAAGAAAGTAGGCAGCCTCGGCCAGCTCCGCCTCACTGACAGTCAGCACACCACGGGCCTGGGCCCGGATCACCTCCCAGCAGCGCCGGCCGAGGTGCAGCGTGCGAACCCCGTCCGCCGCGGTCTGGGGCACCTCGTCCAGTGTCACCAGCTCCCCGGAGTAAAAGGACCTGGCACCATCGTCGGCAGTCTCGGGCTCGACCCCGAGGACCTCGACTCCGGGCAGCCGGCTCGCCGCTCCCAGGCAGATCCCGGCGATGAGCCCGCCGCCCCCGAGGGGCGCGAGGATGGCCCGGGGCCGCTCTCCTACCTCCGGCAGCTGGTCTGCCAGCTCCATCGCCACGGTCGACTGGCCGGCCATCACCAGCGGATCGTCGTGCGGGTGGATCAGCCGCAGCCCGTCCCTGGCGGCGACGTCGGCGGCCACCTGCTCACGGTTTCGCCCGGTCACCCCTTCGTTGATCACCCGGGCACCATAGGCGCGGACCGCGGTGACCTTCACCGGGGAGCTGTTCTCGGGCATCACGACCGTGGCCGGCAGACCCAGTTCGCGGGCCGCCAGGGCCACCGCCTGGCCGTGATTGCCCGAGGAGACGGCCAGGACGCCGCGGTTGTCCCCGGCTTCCAGGCCGGCGACGACGGCATTGAAAGCCCCCCTGGCCTTGAACGACCCCGAGCGCTGCAGGCTCTCGGCCTTCAGCCAGACGGGGCGGCCGACCATCTCGTCCAGCAGCCGGGAGCGAAACAGGGGGGTCCGGTGAACCCTTGCCTGCAGTCGGAGCCGTGCGCCTTCGAGGTCGGCGGGAGCGAGCGGCCAGGGAGCTGGGTCCACCCAGGGAGCATAGCCACCCTCCCCACCCTGCGCACTGGCGGCCACCGCCTCACCTTCGTACGCTACGAGGTGGGGCGGGGTGCAGGAGGCAATCGGATCGGGGAGGACCACGCAACCCATGGGCCTGGATGACGGCGGCCGGCAGAGGGGGCGCCGTCGGCTGGGGACGTGGATCGCCGGCGGGGTGGGGCTCGCCGGCGTGGCCGCGCTGATCCTGGTGATCGATCCCAGCAAGTTGGGCAGCTCGCTCGAGCACTTCGACCTGGTCCTGATCCCGGCCATAGTCGCCTGCTCGGTCGGGTACTACACCCTCCAGGGGGTGCGCTGGCAGTTCCTTCTCCGGGACGTTGGCGTGAGCCTCAGCTGGGGCGAGACGCTGTCGATCAACTTCGCCGGTCAGGTGACCACGCTGCTCCCTCTGGGCGAGCTGACCAGGGTCGTGCTGGCCGCGCGCCAGGCCCGGGCGCCCTTCAGCGACGTCCTGGCCACCGTAACCGTCCAGGAGCTGATCTACGGGCTGCTTCTGGTGGTGGTCGCGGTGCCGGGGTTGTTCGAGTTCCACGTCAATCCGGCGATCCCGATCATCGCTGTGGTGGTGGCGGGGTTGGCCCTGGCGGTCCTCACCGTGCCCTCGCTGTTCCACCTCTTGCACGCCATGGGGGAGCGGGTCCTCGGGGTTCGCCGGCTCCTGGACCCCTTGGACGAGCTGCACGCCGAGACCGTGGAGCTGCTCCACCGGCCGGACACCCTGGGGTGGTCCTTCATCGGTTTGGCGCAGGTGGTGGCTATGAGCACGGCCTTCTGGCTCGTGCTCAGCGCCCTGGCGCCCGGGCGGCTGAGCTGGCCGGAAGCGGCCTCGGTATACGCTGTGGCCAGTATCGGCGGGGCGATCAGCCTGATCCCCGGAGGGCTTGGGGCCTCAGAGGCGACCTTCGCCGGGGTCCTGATCGTCGCCGGCTTGCCTCCTGCTCCCGCCACGGCTGTCGCCTTGATGCAGCGGGTGGCCGACCAAGGGGTGGCCACCGTCGCCGGCCTGGTCGCCTACGCGTACGCCCGGCATCGCTACCGGCTGCGGCGGCTTTTCGGCTGACCTGGTGGCGCCCGCCGCCGATGGCGTCTAGAAGCGCACCGGCCGCGAAAACGCCGCTTTGCCCGCGTATTCAGCCTGGGCTCCCAGCTCCTCCTCTATCCGCAGGAGCTGGTTGTACTTCTCCACCCGCTCGCCGCGGGAAGGGGCTCCCGACTTCAGGTGGCCGGTGTCCAGCGCGACCGTCAGGTCGGCGATGAAGCTGTCCACCGTCTCGCCGGAGCGATGGGAGACGAAGGCGCCCCAGCCATGGAACTGGGCCAGCCGGGTGGCGGACACCGTCTCCGAGAGGGTGCCGATCTGGTTCAACTTGATGAGAGCGGCATTGGCGACGTCCTCGTCGATCCCCCGCTGGATGAGCGCGGGATTGGTGCAGAAGAGGTCGTCTCCCACCAGCTCGATGGTCTGCCCCAGCATCCGGTTCAGGGCCTTCCAGCCGTCCCAGTCGTCCTCGGCCAAGCCGTCCTCCAGAAGGCAGATGGGGTAGTCGGCGACCAGCTCGGAGTAGTAGCCCGCCATCTCCTCCGAGCTGAGCTCCAGCCCATCTCGGCGGAGGTGGTAGCGACCGTCGCGGTGGAACTCGCTGGAGGCCGGGTCCATGGCGATCCCCACATCCGCGCCGGGTCGCAATCCCGCCTTCTCGACTGCTGCCATGATGAGGTCGAGAGGCTCGCGGTTGGACCGCACCTTGGGAGCGAAGCCGCCCTCGTCCCCCACCCCCACGGACATCTCCCTGGCGACCAGCTCTGACTGCAGTGCCCGGTAGATCTCCGATCCCCACCTCAGCGCCTCGGCGAAGTCGGGCGCGCCGTAGGGGGCGATCATGAACTCCTGGAAGTCGGCGCCCTGCCAGTGGGCATGGACCCCCCCGTTGAGGATGTTCATCATCGGGACCGGGAGGCGATTGGCGCCCACTCCCCCCAGGTACCGGTAGAGGGGAAGGCCCGCGGCCAGGGCGGCGGCTCGGGCGCAGGCGAGGGAGACTCCCAGGATGACGTTGGCGCCGATCCGTCCCTTGTTGGGGGTGCCGTCGAGGGCGATCAGAGCCTGGTCGATCTGGGCCTGGTGGCGCGCGTCCATCCCCCGCAGCGCGGGGAGGATCGACCCCTGGACTAGGCCGAGCGCCTGCCGGACACCCTTGCCGCCGTAGCGCCCCTGTTCGCCGTCGCGCAGCTCGACCGCCTCCTTACTTCCGGTGGAAGCCCCGGACGGCACCGCGGCTCGAGCGAGGGCCCCGCCCTCCAGAAGCGCCTCTACCTCCACGGTGGGATTGCCGCGCGAGTCGAGGATCTCTCGCGCCCTAAGATCGGCGATGCCAGTGTTCACCTGGGGCCCTCCAGAGCTGGGCGTCGTGGAGCTGGTTCCACGGGATCGCTTCTATGATCCCATCGGCACCATCCCGGCCGCCCCCCTCCCGGTTCGCACCAGGGGGCGCCACCCGCGCCGTCAGGCGTCGTAGTCGAGCACGATCACGTCGGTGAGCGGATGGGCCTGGCAGGTGAGCACGAAGCCGTGGTCCCGATCGCTGGCGTCCAGGGCGTAGGTGTGGTCCATCGCGACGCGCCCCTCGACCAGCCGGGCACGGCAGGTGGCACAAACGCCTCCCTTGCAGGAGAAGGGAGCATCCTCACGGACCGCCGCCAGCCCATCGACGAGGGCGAGGTCGCGGCGGGTGACGAAGGTCGTCTCCCGGCCGTTGAGGCGGGCCCTCACGGTGACCTCACCCGGACGGGCGAGCTCCATGGCCTCCGCGGCGGATCGAACGGGAGGCTCGTCCTCGACGAAGAACAGCTCCCGCTTGACCCTCTCCAGGGGGATCCCGGTCTCACCCAGGACCTGCTGGGCATTGGCAACCATCCCCAGCGGGCCGCAAAGGTACCAGGTGGAGACGCTCTGCGGCCGCCCGAGCTCTTCGAACAGGCCCCTAAGCCTGGCGGGGTCCAGCCTGCCATTGCGGGATGCCACCGTCTGGGGTTCCCGGGAGAAGAGGTGGACGAGCTGTACCCGCGCCGGCCAGCAGTCCTTCAGGTCGGCCAGTTCGTCGAGGAACATCGCCGAGCCCACGGAGCGGTTGGAGTACACGACCGTGAACTCGGCCTCCGGGTCAGATCGCAAGGCGGTGGCCACCAGCGAGAGGACCGGGGTGATCCCCGACCCCGCCGCCAGGGCCACCAACCGTCCGAGCGATGGGCCCTTGGCCAAGGTGAACGAGCCGGCCGGGGGCATCACGTCCACCAGGTCCCCCACCCGAAGATGATCGTGGATGTGGGTGGACACCAGGCCTCCGGCCAACCTCCTCACTCCGATCCGAAGTGGTCCATGCGGGGAGGGGGTGCAGATGGAATAGGATCGTCGCTGATCACCATCTCCCAGGTCGAAGCGGAGGGTGAGGTGCTGGCCCGCCCGGAACTGGAAGACCTCCCTGAGGTCCGGGGGGACCTCGAAGGTGACGGCCACGGCATCCTCGGCCACTCGCTGGATTCCGGAGACCGCCAGCTGGTGAAAGTTGCCCCGGACCCCAGTCCGAGGGAGCTCCGCCGGGGCGATCACCGCAGAGCCTTGAAGTGCTCGAAGGGCTCGCGGCAGTCCTGACACCGCCAGAGCGACTTGCAGGCGGTGGAGCCGAAGTGGCTCAGCTCTCTCGTTCGCAGCGACCCACAGTGCGGGCACTTGAGGGTGAGCGAGATCGGGGTTGAGGCCGCAAGCGGGGGAGGGGCCATATCCATCGCCTCCATCTTCGCCCGGGCCTGGGGGCCGAGCCGATCGGTGCTCCAGGCGGGTGCCAACTCGGTGTCCACCTGGACCGCCGGGAATCCCGCGTCCATCAGGGTGCGACGCACGTCGTCGGCCATCTGGCTCACGGCGGGACACCCTGAGTACGTGGGAGTCAGCACCACCCGAACCGTGCCCTCAAGGCCCACCTCCACCCGGCGGAGGATCCCCAGATCTCCCAGGGTTAGGAAGGGGAGCTCGGGATCCGGCACGTCGGCTGCCAGCCGCCGGGCCAGCTCCTCACCAGCTGGCATTGGGATGGGAGCGGTGCAGGTGCTGCATCTCCGCCAGGAGATGACCGAGGTGCTCGGAATGGCGCCCCCGGCGCCCCCCGGACTGCCAGGCCGAGAACGGAGGGGCCTCCAGATGCGATGACTCGAGCACGGCCTGGATCGCTTGCCGCCAGGACCCCTCGATCGAGGAGAGCGGTGGTAGCGCACCCTGATCAGCGGCCCGAACCCAGGCCTCGGTGGGCTCGAAGAGCTCTTTCGTGTATGGCCAGAGCAGGTCCAGCGCCCGGCGCATCCTACGGTGGCTCTCCTCCGTTCCTCCACCCAGCCGCTGGACCCAGAGGCGGGCATGCTCAAGGTGGTAGCGCGCCTCCATGACTCCCTTGGCGGCGATGGCCGCGAGCCGCGGCTCGGTCCCCGACGACATCCGCTCGTAGAGGAGCTCCTGGTAGGCGGAGAAGAGCAGCTGGCGCGTCATGGTCACGGCGAAGTCACCGTTGGGTTGCTCCACCAGCAGCAGGTTGCGGAATTCACGGTCATCGCGCCAGTAGGCGAGCCGGTCCTCATCCCGGCCCCGGCCCTCAGCCTCGCCGGCCAGGCTCAGCAGGGAGCGAGCCTGCCCCAGGAGGTCCAGCGCCAGGTTGGCGAGGGCCACTTCTTCCTCCAGCTCGGGCGCATGGGTGGTCCATTCAGCCAGCCGGTGGGAGAGGACCAGGCAGTCGTCGCCCAGCTCCAGTGCGGCCTCGTGAAGATCGACGGCCGAGAGCTCGGCCACCTGCGCTGTCAAAGCTGGAGGTCCTCAGGCACCCGGTAGAAGGTGGGGTGGCGGTATGCCTTGTCCGCGGGCGGATCGAACAGCGGACCTTGGTCGTCGGGGTCCGAGGCGTGCACCTCGGTGGAGCGGACAACCCAGATGGAGATCCCTTCACCCCTCCGGGTGTAGAGATCGCGGGCGTTCTGCAAAGCCAGCTCCGGATCGGGGGCGTGCAGGGAGCCCACATGCTGGTGGGCGAGCCCGCGCCTCCCCCTCAGGAAGACCTCCCACAGCGGCCAGTCGTCAGACTCGCTCAAGCTGCGGACATCCGGCCCTGCTGGCGGCCTTCCCATGCTCGCGCCGCCTCGCGGACCCAGGCGCCCTCCTCGTCGGCTGCCCGGCGAACCGAGATCCGCTGCAGGTTGCAGGGTCCGTGGCCCCCGACCACTTCGCGGAACTCCTCCCAGTCGATGGGGCCGAAATCGTAGTGGCCTCGGGTCTCGTTCCAGCCCAGTTCCGGGTCTGGCAGGTCCAGGCCCAGCGCTCGGGCCTGGGGGACTGTCATGTCCACGAACCGCTGGCGCAGATCGTCGTTGCTGACCCTCTTGATCTTCCAGGCCATCGACTGGGCCGTGTTGGGGGATTCCGCGTCCGGCGGCCCGAACATCATCAGCGCCGGCCACCACCAGCGATTCACCGCGTCCTGGGCCATCTCATGCTGAGCCTCGGTGCCGCGGGAAAGCTCGGCCAGCAACTCGAAGCCCTGGCGCTGGTGGAAGGACTCCTCCCGGCAGATCCGCACCATGGCCCGTGCGTATGGCCCGTACGAGGTCTTGGTGAGGGCGAGCTGGTTGGTGATGGCGGCGCCGTCGACCAGCCAGCCGATGGCCCCCACGTCGGCCCAGGTCAGGGTCGGGTAGTTGAAGATGCTGGAGTACTTCTGCCGGCCGGCGAGCAGAAGGTCGGTGAGCTCCCTTCGCTCCACTCCGAGGGTTTCGGCAGCCGCATACAGGTAGAGACCGTGGCCGGCCTCGTCCTGGACCTTGGCCAAGAGGATGGCCTTGCGACGCAGGGAGGGCGCACGCGTGATCCAATTTCCCTCAGGTTGCATTCCGATGATCTCGGAGTGGGCGTGCTGAGCGATCTGGCGGATCATGGTGCTCCGGTAGCGCTCCGGCATCCAGTCGCGGGGCTCCACCGTGCGGTCGGAGTCGATGGCTTCCTGGAAGGCCAGTTCCCTGCTCTCGTCGGAGTAGGTGGGGGGCATGGCTGCTCCTTTCCCGACCGGTCGTTCGGTTCCCATTCTGGACCGGGCCGCAGCCCGTGTCAATTTGCGGCCGCATACTTGGCGACGTGGCTGACGCAGTTCGGGGCGCCCAGATCAGGCGACCTCGGTACGACCCGGACCGCCTGCTCGAGGTCGCGGTCCAACAGTTCATCCGCCGTGGCTACGAGGCGACCAGCATGGCGCAACTGGGCAAGGCGGCGGGATTGGGCAAGTCCTCCATCTACCACCACTTTCCCAGCAAGGAGGCCATCCTGCATCGGGCTCTGAGCCGGGCCCTTGATGCTCTCTTCGCCGTCCTCGAGGAGGAGGGGGCGCGCGTGGGGACTCCCGCTGCCCGGTTGGAGCACCTCCTGCGACGCACTGTCGAGGTGCTGGTCGTGGAGTTGCCGTACGTCACGCTCCTGCTGCGGGTACGCGGGAACTCCAAGACGGAGCTCTGGGCGCTGGAGCGCCGGCGCCACTTCGACCGGGAGGTGGCGGAGCTGGTGGCGGCGACGGCCAGCACCGGAGCCCTTCGCCAGGGGCTGGATCCGGGATTGGGCGCCCGGCTCCTACTGGGGATGGTGAACTCCATCAGCGAGTGGTACCGGCCCGGGGGGCCCCAGTCCGCCGCCGACCTGGCCCGCGTGGCAGCCTCAGTGGGACTCAACGGAATATCTGGGGCGGCACGGTCCGGCGCCGCCAGGCCCGGCGACGCGATGATCGGCCGATGACCGACTGGGTTCATGTTTGCCGCCACCCCACGGTGGCTGATCGCCTCGGCCAACTGCGGGCGGAGGCGACCTCGCGCTCTCGCTTCCGGGAGCTGGTTGTCGAGGTGTCCGGCTTCCTTGCCTTCGAGGCGCTGGCCGATCTGGAGATCGGGCCGCTCACCGTCCGGACCCCGGTGGGGGAGGGGGAGTGCCAGGAGATCGTGGAGGCGCCGCTTCTGGTGCCCATCTTGAGGGCCGGGCTGGGCATGGTGCCGGGGGTCCAGTTGGTGGCTCCGACCTGCGATGTCGCCCATCTGGGGTTGAAGCGGGACGAGACCACCCTGGCCGCCGTCTGCTATCTGGATGGACTGCCCGCCGATCTTTCCGGCCGGCGGGTGGTAGTCTGCGACCCCATGCTGGCCACCGGGGGCTCGCTCGTCGAGGCGGTGCGATTCGTGGAGAGGCGGAGGGCGGCTCGAGTCCAGGTCCTGAGCCTCGTGGCCAGCCGACCGGGCCTGGAACGCTTCCATGCCGAGGCCCCGGGGGTGGAGGTCTGGTGCGCTGCTGTGGATCCCACTCTGGATGCTCGTGGGTACATCGTCCCCGGGCTGGGGGACGCCGGAGACCGTCTCTTCGGCCCTCCCGGAGATGGTCTGACGTCTGGTGTCCGCGCCTTCCGGTCGGGCGGCTGAGCGCCTCCGCCAGCAGCTTCTGCTCCCGCACAGGGGAAGGCCGCGGTTCCGCGGCCAGTGGCGCTCCCTGTGGGCGACCGGCTCTGGTCGCCCTGGCGGTCGGTCAGGGTCCCACCCGCCCCGGCGAGCGGAGGGCACGGGACAGGGCAGCCCCGGTGGATGTATGACCACCCCGTGAGTTCCTTCCGTGAGATGGTGGTTCGCGTCCTTTCGGAGACCTCGCCGGGCGACGTCCTCAGCTATGGGGACGTGGCCCGCCTCGCCGGCCACCCTGGGGCCGCTCGCGCGGTGGGGAGGGTCCTGGCCACCTCCAGCGGTCTTCCCTGGTGGCGGGTGGTGACCGCCAGCGGCCGCCTGGTGCCCGGGATGGAGGCAGAGCAGGCCCGGCGGTTGGAGCAGGAGGTCTGTGGCGGCCTGGAACAGGTCAGGCGGCCGGGGGATGGGGCCGCAGGTCCAGGACCCGCTT
The DNA here is from genome assembly GCA_021844355.1 of bacterium. Taxonomy (GTDB): domain Bacteria; phylum Chloroflexota; class Dormibacteria; order Aeolococcales; family Bog-877; genus JAJYXT01. The sequence goes on from JAKBTP010000099.1 coordinate 10,475, forward strand.
GGCCTTCCCCAGGGAACGCTCCAGCAGGCCGGGCTCGATAACGTCGGTTCCCACCGTGACCCCGAGGGCCTGCTTCAAGCGCTCGGAGAGCTCGGCACCCATCCTCTCCCTCCGCTCGGCGCTGGCCGCCTCCGGCCGAGCCTCCACCCTGACCGTCATCTCGTCCAGCCGTTCAGGGCGGCTCAGCACACAGAGGAAGTGAGGGGAGAGCCCGGGGACCCTCAGGATGAGCTCCTCCACCTGGCTTGGGAAGAGGTTGACTCCGCGCAGGATGATCATGTCGTCGGTCCGCCCGCGGATTCGCTCCATGCGCCGCATGGGGCGGGCGGTCCCCGGCAGCAGTCGGGTCAGGTCCCGGGTGCGGTAGCGGAGCAGCGGCATCGCCTCCTTGGTGAGCGTAGTCAGGACCAGCTCACCCACCTCCCCGTCCGGCAGGGGGTTGCCGGATACCGGATCCACCACCTCGGGGAGGAAGTGGTCCTCCCACAGGGTCAGGCCGTCCTTGGTCTCCACGCACTCCTGGGCGACTCCCGGGCCCATCACCTCGGACAGCCCGTAAATATCCACGGCATGCATATCGGCCCGCTCCTCGATCTCACGCCGCATCTCCTCGGTCCAGGGCTCGGCGCCAAAGATCCCCACCTTGAGATTGGACTCCCGAGGGTCGATCCCCAGGCGCTCGAACTCGTCGAGGATGACCAGCATGTACGACGGGGTGAGCATGATCACATCGGCCTGAAGGTCGCGCAGCAGGGTCACCTGGCGTTCGGTCATCCCTCCAGAAGCCGGCACCACTGTGCATCCCAGCCGCTCGGCACCGTAGTGCGCTCCCAGCCCACCGGTGAACAGCCCGTAGCCGTAGGCCACGTGAACCAGGTCGCCGGGTCGCCCCCCCGCCGCCCGGATGCTGCGAGCCACCAGGGACGACCACGTGTCCAGGTCCCTGCGCGTGTAGGCGACCACCGTCGGCTTGCCGGTGGTGCCGCTGGAGGCGTGGATGCGCCGCAACTGGGAACGGGGGACGGCGAGCATTCCCAGGGGATAGTTCTGCCGGAGCTGCTCCTTGCCCGTAAAGGGGAGGCGGCGAAGATCCTCCAGCGATTGGATGTCCTCCGGACCGATCCCCGCATCGCCCAGGACGCGGCTGTAGAAGGGCACATTGCGGTGGGCGTGTGCCACCGTCTCTCGGAGGCGCGTCAGCTGCAGCTCCAGCAACTGCTCCCGGGGAGCGCGTTCCTCGGGGTCGAGGGTGGAGGGATCCGGGGTTAGGTCCCGCAAGTCAGTGGGACTCTCGGATGGACCGATCTGCGCCGGGGAGCCTCCGGGAGCGGCCCCGAAACTCCGCCACCAGTCGCCGACTCGTGGACTCTCGCACCGTCACATCGTAGATGCCACTCCTCCCCTGGACATGGCGCTCGGTGGCGGAGGCCTCCAGCTCCTCTCCGACCGCGGCCGGGCTCATGAAGTCGACAGTGGCCCCGGCCGCCACGACGGTGCCGCCCCGGGAGTTGGACGCGAAGGCGAAGGCGGAGTCCGCCAGGGCGAAGATCATGCCGCCGTGACAGATCCCGTGCCCATTGGCCATCTTGGGGGTGACCCTCATGGCGACACGGCTTCTACCAGGTGCGACCTCGAGCAAAGCCATCCCCAACCACTGGGAGGCCTGATCCTGGTCCCAGAGATCCCCTCCCACCTCCCTCACGAGGGCTGGTGGCCGGGCCTCTGGGCTACCCTGGTCCATGACAAATATGGTAGACGGAGGGCATGCCCGAAGTCGGGCCAGGCACCGCTAGCTTGGCTGCCAGGGGCTTTTCCAGATGCAGCAGTCGTACTCGGTTGCCCGGTCCATCCACGCCACTCCGGCGGCCATCTTCGCCCTGGTGGCCGACGCGGCTCGCCATCCGGACATTGACGGCTCCGGCACTGTGCGGCGGCTGCGCCCCGGTGCAACCCGGATGCTGTCGCTGGGTGCGGTCTTCGGGATGGAGATGAGGGTCGGGGTGCGCTATTCGATGCGGAACGAGGTGATCGAGTTCGAGCCCGACCGGCGCATCGCATGGCGGACTACCGTGGCCGGCGCCCTCGGCCGCTGGGTCGGGGGCCGGATCTGGCGCTACGAGCTTGAGGAGGTCGCCGAAGGGACCACGGTGAGGGAGACCTGGGACATCTCTGCAGACAAACAGCGCTGGGTTCTGGGTCGGTTCGGCACTCCGGCGAGTACCGTGCGCAACATGGCGAGGACCCTGGAGCGCATAGCCGAACTCACCGAGCCCGGCCAGCCCGAGGTTGAACCAGAGGCGGGATGACCGGCACAGATCCCCGACGGGTTGGTTGGCGGTCGCCCTGGGCACGGTCCTTGTTGTGGGCGCCGGACGACTGTGACGCCAGGCCTCGGGGCCGATCGAATCTGGACGCCTTCGTTGGCAACCGGCAGGAGTCTGCGACGGGACCACGGTGCCTCTACGGGGCGGAGATGGTCCCCCGACAGGGACCTCGGCGGGTGGCCGTCGCCGTCCAGGTCGGGGAGCTGGCAGTGTTTCTGCTCCAGGGGCGGGGCCACAGGAGCGGGTGGATGTCGGTGGCGGGAGCCGCAGCGGGAGCGGCTGCCCCCTGGCGCCTGCTGGGGAGTTGGGGCCGTTCAGCGCTGCACCCTCCACAACCAACCCGGTGTGAAGGTGCGACGCCGGCGGCCAGCCGGCGGCCGACCTTTCAGGCGTCCTAGGACCGGCGATTGGCGCCCCGGAGGCCCCAGGCCGGTAGCTCCACCACCGCGAGGATTACCGGGCAGATGAGGAAGGCGACCACGACATAGACGGGCCAGGGGCCCATGATTCGAAGGGGGTTCCAGCCCGCCGGGGGGCGGCGAAGGAACATGTAGTCTCCCCCGGTTGCCAGATTCACCACTCCATCGACGGAGGCCAGAGAGGTGGTGGCGAGCCAGGCCCAGACCACCATGCTCCACCCGACGCTCGGGCCCGGCCGGGCGGCGCCGATGACCATGGCTCCCGCCAGCAGGCCAGCGTGGTCCACCCAGAACGCGTAGTAGAGAGGGGAGGGGGGTACGGCGCCGGGT
>JAKBTP010000099.1:13647-15506 GCA_021844355.1 bacterium
GACCACCATGCTCCACCCGACGCTCGGGCCCGGCCGGGCGGCGCCGATGACCATGGCTCCCGCCAGCAGGCCAGCGTGGTCCACCCAGAACGCGTAGTAGAGAGGGGAGGGGGGTACGGCGCCGGGTGCCGGGAAGGCGAGCGCCAAGAGCGCGCTGGGGACCGCCAGGAGGTAGGCCACGCCCGCCAGCCGGCGGCTGCGCCCCCGTGCCAGGGCGCAGATCATGAGGATGGTGGCGAGGTCCGAGAGTTGGAGGGGCAGGCTTGAGGTGGCGGCCCAACTCCGGGTGAGAAGCGGCCAAAGGAGCAGAGTGGCCTCCGATGCCGCCAACAGGCCGGCGAGGGCAAGGCGAAGCGCTGAGCCCGCCGCAGGTGAGCGCCGGCCCACCCAGGCCAACAGGCCGGCGCCAGCGACGGAGATGGGGAGCGCCACCACGACAGGACTCATGCGGAGGTGCTGCGCGCCGACGAGCCGGAGATGACAGAGGGTGGTGCAGGAGGTATCATCACGGCGTGTCAGAACATACGTGCGGTGTGCTGCAGCTGCGCGGTGGAGGAGGGGAGCCGGTAATCCTTGATCGGGTCCTCCTCTCCCATGGCGTCGCCTCCCTGCCTCCCAACAACATTGGCGCAGGGATGCTCACCACGGTGCTCGCTGGGCCGGATGGTCGGGTTCGCCGGCTGACGGTCCGGAGCTCGGCGACGGACAGCGCCACCGTCACCTGTGAGGGCCCTCGGCCCCAGGCCCCCGAGGCGCGGTGGTGGCTGGAACAAGCCGCCAAGATGCTGCGTCTGGAGGACGACCTCACGCCCTTCTACGAGCTCGCGGCCGCCGACCAAGAGCTGGCGTGGGTCGCAGCGGGTGCGGGGAGGATGCTGGCCGCGCCGACGGTGTTCGAGGAGGTCGTCAAGACCATCTGCACCACCAACTGCTCCTGGGCGGCCACGGAGCGGATGGTCAAGGCGCTCGTCGAGACCCTCGGCACCGCTGGGGAGGACGGGAGGCGCACCTTCCCCACGGCTGAGCAGATGGCCCAGGCCACGCCGTCCGTCTATCGCGAGCTGGTGAGGGCGGGCTACCGCGCCCGGTACCTGCTCGAGTGTGCCCAGATCGTTGCCAGCGGCACGGTCACATTGGAGGAGCTTCGGGATCCGGAGCTTCCTGATGAGGAGGTGGAACGACGGCTGCTCTTCCTGCCGGGGGTGGGCCCTTACGCCGTGAGCCATCTGATGCTGACCGCCCTCGGCCGCTACCACCGCTTGGTGCTGGACTCCTGGACGCTGCCGACGTGGGCCAAACTCAGCGGTGCGCCCGCCGACGCCCACGCGGTCGAGGCTCGCTTCGCATCCTTTGGCCGGTATCGCGGGCTGGCCTTCTGGATGTATCTCACTGAGCACTGGACTGAGTCGCAACTGGAATGAGGACCGGCCGGGAGCCCGCAGCCACCTCTCCCGAGCTACATCTGGCGGAGCCGCCGGCGGGCCACCCGGAAAATCAGCGCCCCGGACAGGATCACCACCAGGGCGAATCCTGCAACGAGAACCTGGGCGGGCCCGGAGGCATAGAACAGGAAGAGCCCAGGGGCGGCAAGCCCCATTAGCAAGAGCCAGAGGCCGGTGAGGATCATGGCTCCACCCGCCAGGATTCCGATAACGCCGATGGTCACGGAGTAGGCGACGCCACCGGGGGTTGGCGCGGTCTTCGAACCATCAACACGGGCAAGCAGAACGTACAGAGCTCCGATCACGACCGCCAACATCAGGACCGTGACCGCAGAGAGCATTCGCAGGGATCGTAGGCGTCGGGCGTGGCGGTGGCAAGGGGTGGGCCGCCATTTTCCGCCGGCAGATCACGGTGCC
>JAKBTP010000191.1 GCA_021844355.1 bacterium
GCGATCACCGCCACCACCAACATCATCCCCGCGGACATCCGCGGCGCCCGCAGCCGGGCTCTTGACCACCTCATCTGCTCCGCGGGCCAGTCTAGTACCGCTGGAAGGCGGTGCCGGCTGGCTTAATCCGACTGCTAGAGTTGGAATTGTGGTGAGCGACCGTCGCCTGCAGCTGGCGCCGGGAGGGGACGACCGCAGCGTGGTCGACCTGGTCGGCGCGACCCCTCTCATCCGCCTGCGCCTTTTCGAGGAGCAGGCGCCCGACCTCGAGGTCTACGCCAAGGCAGAGTTCCTCAATCCGGGGGGATCGGTGAAGGACCGGCCCGCCCTCTGGATGCTCCGCGACGGGATCCGCCGGGGGCATCTCACGCGGGGCAAGACGATCATCGACAGCACCAGCGGCAACACCGGGGTCGCCTACGCGATGCTGGGCGCCGCCCTCGGCTACCCGGTGCGCCTGGTGGTGCCCGCCAACGTCACCGAGGAGCGCAAGCATCTGATGCGCGCCTATGGGGCCGAGCTGATCCTCAGTGACCCCATGGATGGGTCCGACGGCGCCATTCGCGTTTGCCGGGAGCTGGTGCGCCAGGATCCGGACGGCTACTTCTACCCCGACCAGTACAACAACCCGGCCAACTGGCGTGCCCACTACGAGTCGACCGGCCCGGAGATCTGGGAGCAGACCCGGGGAGGGGTGACCCACTTCCTGGCCGGCCTCGGCACGAGCGGCACCTTCATGGGTACCAGCCGGAGGCTCAAGGAGCTGAACCCGGAGGTGGAGTGCGTCAGCCTGGAGCCCGACGATCCCTTCCACGGACTCGAGGGCCTGAAGCACATGGCCAGTGCCATCGTCCCCGGCATCTACGACCCCAGCCTGGCCGACCTGCACCTCCTGGGGCCGACCGGCGAGTCCTATGATCTGGCTCGGCGGCTGGCCCGCGAGGAGGGGGTGCTGGCCGGCCACTCGTCCGGCCTGGCACTCTGGGGAGTCCTCCAGCTGATCCAGGGCGGGTTGCGGGAAGGGGTGGTCGTCCTGATCTTTGCCGACGGTGGCGACCGCTACCTCAGCGGCGGGTTGTACGGAGGCGTATGAGCGAGGCTTTGCCACGGGAGGTGAGGTTCACCGGCCGCCAGTGGGGGCGCCTGCGCGAGCTGGCGGAGTCCGCCTACCCCTTCGAGGGGTGCGGGGTGCTGGTGGGCCGAGCCGGGGAAGGCGGCTGGGAGGTGTCGGAGGTGTTCCCGGGGCGCAACCTGGTGCAGGACCGGCGCCACGACCGCTACGAACTCGACCCGCGGGACATCATCGCCGCCGAGCGCGCCGGCCGCTCGCGGGGGGAGGAGGTCCTGGGCTTCTTTCACACCCACCCAGACCACCCCGCCCGGCCCAGCCAGTTCGACCGCGACCACGCCTGGCCGGGGTACGTGTACGTGGTCTGTGCCGTGGACCGGGGGACGATGAGGCGGGCGACAGCCTGGATCCTCGCCGGCCAGGGGGATGGAGCCGAGTTCGAGGAGCTGCCCACCGGGGAGGATGACCCGCCTGGGCGGGGCTATAATCCCCCGGGCGTTGTGGTGGAGAGCTGATGAAAACCGTGGTAACCGTCCTCGAGGTGGTTCTGGCAGTCCTGGTGATGATCACCATTCTGCTCCAGACCCCCAAGTCCAGCGGCCTTGGCGGCACCATCGGCGGGGGGACGGACATGGGGGGCGGGTACCGGACCCGCCGCGGACTGGAGAAGGGGCTTTTCCGCGCCTCGATCTGGCTGACCGCGGCCTTCGCCCTGGTGGCCATCATCCAAATCCGGGTCGGCTGAGGGAACACCTCAGTCTCTCCGGCGCTTTCGACCGCCGCCGTCACCCTCTGAGACCGCCCGCCCTGGCGGCCACTGCCGCGCTGCTGATCGTGGGGGGCGGCGCCCTCATCTTGGGGGTGCTCCAGCAGGGCGCGAACCAGGTCTTCACCGAGGGGCTGGTCGCTCCCACCGGCCCTTCCCCCCTCAGCTCCCTGCTGGACCCCACCAGCCCCGTGGCGACCATGGTCGCCTCCTTGAGCGCCCCGGGGCTCACCAAGCCGGGCCCCGCCGGATCTCCGCGCCTCGGGCTGGCCAGCTCCTTCCGTGCCGGGGCCAACGGCTCCCGCTGGAGCTTCACCCTGCCCCGGGGTGGGCGCTGGTCCGACGGGGCGCCGATCACCACGAGGGATGTCGGCTTCACCCTGGCGGTGATGCAGGCAGCCGACTTCCCCGACCCATCACTGGCCGCCCCCTGGTTGGGGATCACGCTGGAGGCCAACTCCTTCTGGTCCGGGACCTTCATCCTGCCCGGGCCCGCTCCCAACTTCGCCACCACCGCGGAGCTGCCCATACTCCCCGAGGCCCCGTACCACGACCAGCCCGGGCGTTACCTGCGCGAGGGCCTCAGACCGACTGGCCCCTTCCCGCCGGCCGCCGGCCCCTTCGACCTGGCCGCCAACCTGCCAGACCAGGTCGTGCTGGCCCGCAATCCGAACTATCAACCACGTCCGCACATCTCGCGCTTTGTGATCCAGCTCGAGCCCAGCGCCGCCGCCGTGGGTGCCCAGATGGCCGCCGGCAAGGTCGACGGCTGGCTCCTGGCCACCAGCTCGGAGCTCCAGGACCTGCCCCATGGGGTGGTGCGGGAGCACATACTCACCTACTCCTTCGTGGAACTGCTCTTCAACCAGTCCAGCCCGCCACTGGGCGACGCGGCCATCCGCCAGGCGGTGGCCGCCGTGGTGGATCGGGGCAAGCTCATCGCCAGTGCCGTGCCCGGCATGGCCAGGCCCCAGTTCGGGCCGCTGCCCGACTCGATCAGCTGGGCCGCGGGCATCACCCCGCGCGGGCATCCAGCCGCCTCGGTGGGCCAGCTGTTGGCCTCCGCGGGGTACCGTCGAACCCCACCTGTGGGCCTCTACGAGGCAGACGGGAGACCGTTGCAGCTTCGCCTCGCCGTGCCCGACATGGAGCCGCTCACCGCGGTGGCGCGCGCCTTGGCCGGCCAGCTCGCCGCGGCGGGCATCACGGTGAGCGTCGCCGAGTACCCGGCGGAGTCCTTCCTCACGGACCAGCTCAGCAAGGGGCAGTTCCAGATGGCGCTGGTGGGGTTCGACAACGGACCGACCCTCGACATCTCCGGCCTCTTCGGGGGCGGCGGGACGGGCGGAGCCGACCTCGGCCAGGGGGCCGCAGACCCCATCCTGACCCACGCCATCGACCAGCTGGCCACCGCCACCTCCCTGCCCGGCCGCATCGCCGCCTACAGGGTGGTGGTCCAGGAGCTGGGGACCGAGGCGCCGGCGGCGTTCCTCTACACCCCGGAGCTGGTGTACGCCCACCTGAGCGCCGTCCGCACCCCGGGACTGCCGTCGGTGGGCGATCCCGCCCAGCTGTTCACGAATGTGGCGGAGTGGACCGGGTGAGCGGGAGGCGCTCGATCCCGGGGCCCTCATCCGCTACGATTGGCGGGCCCGGCCGGGATGGTGAAACTGGTAGACACGCAGCGTTCAGGGCGCTGTGCAGGTCACTGCGTGCGGGTTCGAGTCCCGCTCCCGGCACCACCTTCGACCCTGGAGGAGGTTGCCGGAGTTAACCTGCACAACGGAGTGCGGCGTGGGGGGCGGCAGGATCTGGAGCCGGCCGCTGAACAGGAGGCGTGACCACGGAACCACACGTCCGGGACTCGAGCGGCGCACCGGAGGATGGCTGGAGGGCCCCCAGGCAGCCCCTTCCGTGGGAGCCTCCTGAAGCTGGCCTTTTCCCGGCTGGTGAGGGCTGGGACCCCGAGGAGTGGAGCCCCGGGGAGGCCTATCCGCTCTCACCACGAGGCCCTCGGTGGTGGACCCGTGTCGCGGCCGGGGTGGCGGTGATCGCCATCGGACTGGCCGCGGGCGCGGCCGCCGGGCTCTCGCTGGCGCGCCGGTCTCCCGTCGGCCACCATGTGGCCCGCAATCTGGCACTTGCCCCCACTCCCACCCCGTCCGCGGCGGGCACGGGGACCGCCCTCCAGGAGATCGCCGGCCAGGACCTCCCCGAGATCGTCACCGTGGTGGCGGTGGGCACCTCCTCCGAGGAGCTCGGCACCGGGTGGCCGGTGGATTCCCGGGGCGACTTCATCACCAACGACCACGTTGTGAGCCAGGGGCTGAGCTTCCACGTGGTCACCTCGTCCGGAGCCGAGTACCCGGCCCGAGTGGTGAACTCGGACCCCCAGCTCGACCTGGCGGAGGTTCAGGCCGAGGGCCTGACCGAGGCGCCGCTGCCCCTGGACACTGCGTCCCCGTCCATGGGGCAGGCGGTCGTGGTCCTGGCGTCCCAGGGAGCCACCGGACATCCCCCAGTCACGGTCTCCCTGGTGGACGGCCTCAACCAGAGGGCCACGGTGGGCGACGCCGAGCCCGGACAGCTCTCCAATTACGTAGATCTGATCCGCATCCCCGCCCACATCTTCCCGGGGAACAGCGGGGGGCCGGTGCTGACCGCCCAGGGGCAGGTCGTAGGGATCATGACCCTGGCAGCCAAGTTCGGGGTGGGGGCGTTCGCCATCCCCCTCCTGGAGGTCCTCCCGGTGATCCGGCAATGGACTGCCGGGTAGGTCGCCTACCGTAGCTCTCCGACGTAGATCTCGCCGACATCGGTCAGAGGGAGGGGGCCGCACGTCCCCGGACCGGTCGAGCCCGTCTTGGGGCTGTGCCGGGCTCGGAGCCAATGGCTGGAGGTGTGGCCGGGCGTCGACGCGCCTCACCCCGGAACGCCAAGTGACCGTTTGACCCCCTGTGCGGCGATGTGGCACGATCGGCCTCTGCTGGGCCTGCGGCCTCCGGCCGGGCCCCTCATCGGGAGAGGAGAGTTCACGTTATGAGCAGCCGCACCGAACCCTCGGGACTCACGGTGGCGGTGCTGGGTGCGGATGGCTACATCGGCTGGCCGATGGCGATGCACCTCTCGCGCCTGGGGCATCGGGTGGTCGCGGTGGACAACCTCGCCCGCCGCCGCTGGGACCGCGAGGGAGGGACCTACAGCCTGGTCCCCATCGCCACCATGGCCAGGCGGGTGGCGCGCTGGCGGAAGTTGACGGGGAGGGAGATCATCTGGCGGCGGGCGGACATGCGCGACTTCCGCGCCGTCGACGACCTGATGGCCGAGTTTCGTCCCCAGGCCGTGATCCACTTCGCCGAACAGCGCAGCGCGCCCTTCTCGATGATTGATCGGGCCCATGCCGTGCTCACCCAGGAGAACAACGTGGTGGGCACGCTCAACCTCCTCTTCGCCATCAGGGACCAGGTGCCCGACTGCCATCTCATCAAGCTGGGCACGATGGGGGAGTACGGCACTCCCAACATCGACATCGAGGAGGGGTATCTGGAGATCGAGCACAACGGCCGCCGGGACCGCCTCCCCTTCCCCAAGGTGGCCGGCAGCTTCTACCACCTCTCCAAGGTCCACGACAGCAACAACATCTACTTCGCCACAAGGGCGTGGGGGGTGAGGGCCACCGACCTGAACCAGGGTGTGGTGTACGGGGTGGACACCGAGGACACCGTCCTCCACCCCGAGCTCAGCACACGCTTCGACTTCGATTCCATCTGGGGCACGGCCCTCAACCGCTTCTGCGCCCAGGCGGCGGTGGGGGAGCCGCTCACGGTGTACGGCAAGGGCGGCCAGACCCGCGGCTTCCTCGACCTGCGGGACACCATGGCCTGCATCACCTTGGCCCTGCAGAACCCTGCCGAGCGAGGTGAGTGCCGAGTCTTCAATCAGTTCACCGAGCAGTTCAGCGTGCGGGAGCTGGCCGCGCTGGTGGCCAAGGTGCGCGAACGCCACGGGCTCAGGACCGAGATCTCCCACCTGCCGAATCCCAGGGTGGAGTTGGAAGAGCACTACTACAACGCCAAGCACCAGCACCTCCTCGACCTCGGCCTGGAGCCGCATTACCTCGCCGACACCCTGCTGGAGTCGGTGATCGCCCGCGTCGAGTCCCTCCGGGACCGAGTTGACCGGGTGCTGCTGGAAGCCCCCAGCGTGAGCTGGAAGCGCGGTGGCAACGAGATCTGGGAGCGCTATTCCAGGCACGGGGTGAGCTCCGGCCCCCTGAAGGGCGCGCTGGCCGGCTGACCTCGGCTTCGGCGCCCGCCCGAGTGGGTAAGCTGAGGGTGAGTTCTGGCCATCTGGAGGCGCGTCGTGACGGAACGGGAGTACGACATCGCGGTCGTGGGAGGGGGGCCGGCCGGGCTCACGGCTGCCCTTTACGCGGGCCGGGCGCTGAAGCGGACCCTGCTGCTGGAGGCGGGGTTGCCCGGCGGGGAGCTGCTGAACACGGAGGCCATCGAGGATTACCCCGGCTTCGCCTCCATCACCGGTCCGGAACTGGCGAGCAAGATGGCGGAGCACGCCCTGAGCTTCGGAGCTGAGCTGGTCTCGGCGCGGGTGTCCTCCATCGTCCCGCTGCCCGACGGCCGGCAGCGGATCCAGGTTGAGGATGGGGAGCCGTATTACGCCAAGGCGGTGATCGTCACCGCCGGGGGCCAGCCGCGCAAGCTGGATGTCCCCGGGGAGGAGGAATACGCCGGCCGCGGCGTCTCCTACTGCGCCGTGTGCGACGGGGCATTCTTCCGCGGGGAGCACCTGGCGGTCGTGGGTGGAGGGGACGCGGCGATCGAGGAGGCCGCCTTCCTGACCCGCTACGCCTCCAAGGTCACCGTGATCCACCGCCGCGAGGAGTTCCGAGCCCAGCCGCTGCTGGTGGAGCGGGCCCGGCAGAACCCCAAGATCGAGTTCCTGCTCGACACCGTGGTGGAGGAGATAGCGGGTGACGGGAGCCGCGTCACCTCCCTCCGGCTACGCCATGTGCGGACCGGTGAGCGGAGCGAGTTCCCAGTCGGCGGGGTCTTCATCTTCGTCGGCTTCATACCCAACACCCAGCTGGTGGCCGGGCATGTGGATCATGACCCGCAGGGGTACTACTTGACGGACGCCAACATGCGCACCTCGGTTCCCGGGATCTTCGCCGCCGGAGACGTGCGGGCGCAGCTGACACGTCAGATCACGACCGCGGTGGGCGATGGCACCACCGCCGCCATCGCAGCCACCAAGTATGTCGAGGAGGAGTTGGCCGAGACCGAGATGGCGGCCGTCGGCGCCGGGTGAGCATCGTGACCGGGGGCGGGGACCAGGGCGAGACCAGCCTGCTCTACGGCGGGCGCGTGCCCAAGGACGACCTCCGCACGGAGGCCTACGGCGCACTGGACGAGGCCATATCCGCCATGGGGCTGGCCAGGGCGCTGTGCGCCCGTGGTGAGGTCGCCGAAGGGCTCCTGGAGTTGGAGCGGGAGTGCTTCACGGTGGGAGCGGAGCTGGCCACCGACCCGGAGCTCCGAGACCGGTTGGAGAAGCACTTCCCGGTGCTCTCGCGGGAGGCCACGGAGCGCCTGGAGGAGTGGGTGCACCGTCTGGAGCGGGAGGTCGGGATACCCGCGGGGTTCGTCCTCCCAGGGGGCTCGCCGGGAGCCGCGGCCATCGACCTGGCCCGCTCTCTGGTGCGGCGGGCGGAACGCCGCACCGTTTCCCTGCAGCGCCGCGGGCTGCTGGGCAATCCTGAGGTACTCCGCTACCTCAATCGGCTGTCGGACCTGCTCTTCATGCTGGCCCGGCAGGAGGAGGCGGGAGGGACCGTCCTCAAGTGAGGCGCATCCGCGTCGCTTAACCTTGGGAGGATGAGTCCCACCGCGCCTTCCGAGGTCCGTCGGCGTTGCCTGGTGAGCGGGCGAGTCCAGATGGTCGGCTTTCGGGCATATGCCGCCCGCCGGGCTGACGAGTTGGGGCTGGTGGGGTGGGTGCGCAACCGTCAAGACGGCCGGCTGGAGACGCTGGCCCAGGGCTCCCTGCCGGCGGTGCTCGAGTACATCGACTTCCTCCGGGAGGGCCCCCCGGCCGCTCTGGTGGAGGAGGTCCAGGTCGAGGAGGAGGCGGCGGAACCCGGGCTCCCGCCATTCTCGATCGCCCGCTGATGGACGCCAGTACCCGCTACGGGGTCCTCGGGCCCCTCCTCACCGCCTCCCGGGAGCGCCTCGACGACCTGCGCCGGAGGCACCGCCCGGGTCGGCTCGAGCAACTGGCGGCGGACGCCCCGGCACCGCGTGGCTTTCGCAGGGCCCTCGCCGGCCCCGGGCTGGCCGTGGTCGCCGAGCTGAAGAGAAGCTCACCCTCCGCCGGCCTCCTGCGCCCTGGGCTCGACCCCCGCGAGCTGGCCACCGCACTCTCCCGGTCGGGGGCAGCTGCGCTCTCCGTCCTGACCGAGCCCGTCCAATTTGGGGGCTCCCTGGAGGACCTTCGCTCGGTGCGCTCCGCCTCCACCTTGCCGGTCCTGCGCAAGGACTTCCTGGTCGGGCCGGAGCAGGTGCTGGAGGCCCGGGTCGCCGGTGCCGATGCCGTGCTCCTCATCGTCCGAGCCCTGGAGCCTGAGACGCTCCAGTCCTGCCTCCAGGCCGCCCGCGACCTGGGCATGGACGCCCTGGTGGAGGTCCACAATGAGCCGGAGATGCGGCTGGCCGCCAGAGTGGGTGCGGAGCTGGTGGGTATCAACAACCGGGACCTGGACCGGCTCACCGTCGACCTGCGGGTCACCGAGAAACTGGCCCCGCTCGCCCCGCCAGGAGCCATTCTGATCTCGGAGTCCGGCATATCGAGCCGCTCCGACCTGGCCCGGCTGGTCGCCTGCGGAGCTGACGCGGTCCTGGTCGGCGAGGTCCTGATGCGGGCCCCGGACCCCGCGGCGCGGCTTCGGGAGCTCCTTGGGGCGGGGGGAGTGGCGGGTTGAGGGTCAAGATCTGCGGGATCACCACCAGGGAGGACGCCCGGGTGGCGCTGGACGCCGGCGCCGACGCCATCGGGATGGTGCTTCATCCCGGCAGCCCCCGCCGGGTCTCATTCCAGCAGGCGCGGGAGATATCCGACTACGTGGGCGCGGCCGCCGACCGCTTCGGGGTGCTGGTGGATGCGAGCCCAGCCGAGCTGGCGGAGATGGCCGCTTCCTGCCACCTCACCGCCCTGCAACTTCACCTCCGCAGCTGCCCCCGGGCGCTGATCACCCAACTCCCGGTGCCCATCCTGCCCTTCCTGCCCGCCGACCGCCGGGCGCTGCGCCGGTCGGCGGAGTGGTGGCCCCAGCTCCCACTCCTCGTGGATTCCCTGACATCGGACGGCGCCGGAGGCACCGGCGCACCGGTAGACCTGCAGGTGGCCGCTGCCGTGGCCAGCCACCGGCCCGTGTGGATCGCCGGCGGTCTCTCCCCGGAGAACGTGGCCCAGGCGGTGAGGTGGGTCCGGCCTCAGGGGGTGGACGCCAGCTCGTCTCTGGAAGCCGCTCCTGGGCGCAAGGACCGCCAGCTCGTTACGCGCTTCGTGGCCGCCGCGCGCCAGGCCGAGGAGGGGGCGTGAACGTTCCCGGTCGGCTCATCGTGACCGCGCCGCCTCCCCGGGGACGGTACGGCGAATTCGGGGGCAGCTTCGTCCCGGAGACCGTGGTGCCAGCCCTCCAGGAGCTGGAAGCCGCCGCCGTCGAGGCTCTCGGCGATCCCCGGTTCCTCGCCGACTTCTACGGGCTGGAGGCGGGATACGCCGGGAGGCCCACACCGCTGCACCACGCCCGCCGACTCTCCGTGCGGGCCGGGCGGCCGGTCTGGTTGAAGCGCGAGGACCTCCTCCACACCGGAGCCCACAAGCTGAACAACGCCCTCGGCCAGCTGCTCCTGGCCCAGCGGATGGGGAAGCACCGCATCGTGGCCGAGACCGGTGCGGGCCAGCACGGTCTGGCCACCGCCACCGCCTGCGCCCTCCTGGGCATGGAGTGCATCGTCTACATGGGCCGCGAGGACATGCGCCGCCAGGCGGTGAACGTAGCCAAGATGAAGCTGTTGGGGGCCCGGGTTGAGCCCGTCGGCGACCCCGCGGCCACCCTCAAGGACGCCACCTCGGAGGCGATCCGGGACTGGGTCACCAACGTGCGCGACACCCACTACGTGATCGGATCGGTGGTGGGTCCCCATCCCTATCCCTGGCTGGTGAGGACCCTGCAGTCCGTGATCGGCAGTGAGGCGCGGGCCCAGATGCTGGAGCTCACCGGCCGTCTGCCGGAAGTCGTGGTCGCCAGCGTCGGGGGAGGCAGCAACGCCATCGGGATCTTCGCCGCCTTCTTGGAGGACGCCGACGTCCAGCTGCTGGGTGTCGAGGCCGGAGGGCGTGGCCCCGAGCCCGGCGCCCACGGAGCCAGCCTGGGCTTGGGAACCCCCGGTGTGCTTCACGGGTCGCGTTCGTACATCCTCCAGGACCCCGACGGGCAGGTGCTGCCAACCCACAGCATCTCCGCCGGGCTTGACTACCCCGGGGTGGGTCCGGAGCACGCCAACCTGATGGCCACGGGGAGGGCCAGGTACGTGGCGCTGGACGACCGCCAGGCCCTGGATGCCTTCCACCTCCTCACCCGGTTGGAGGGGATCATTCCCGCCCTCGAATCCAGCCATGCCGTGGCCGCGGCCCTGCGGCTGCCGGACGGGGGGGGGCCGATCCTGGTGTGCCTCAGCGGCCGGGGCGACAAGGACCTGGAGACCGTGCTCGGCCGGGAGCCCAAGTGAGCGCGGCGGGCGACGCGATCCTCGCCGCACTGCCCAGGTCGGGCGAGGAGCCGCGGGTATGTCCCTATCTGATGGCGGGGTTCCCGGATCCGGAGGGCACCGCCGACCTGCTGCTGGCGGCTGAGGCAGGTGGCGGGGCCGTCCTCGAGGTCGGCATTCCCCACTCCGATCCCCTCGCCGACGGCCCCACGATCCAGGCGGCCGGTCGCCTGGCCCTGGCCCGTGGGATGACCACCCGGATCGCCCTCGCCCAGGTGGCGAAGGCCCGGACACGGGGGCTGCGGGTGCCGGTGGTCTGCATGACCTACCTGAACCCGGTGGCACAGTTTGGCTTGGAGGATTTCTGCCAGGCCGCGGCGGCTGCCGGGGTGGACGCCCTCCTGGTTCCCGACCTCCCTCTGGAGGAGATGGAGGAGCTGGAGGGCGCCGCCTCGCGGGCCGGCCTGGCCCTGTGCACCATGGTGGCCCCCACCACTCCGGATCGGCGGCTGACCCTGGCCGCCACCCGAGCCACGGGCTTCGTCTACTGCGTTTCCCGGACCGGGGTCACCGGGACAGGAGATCCCACTGAGGGGGCCAGCCTGCTGGAACGCGTTCGCGCCCTCAGCGATCGTCCGCTGGTCCTGGGGTTCGGGGTCCGGCGCCGATCGCAGGTGGTCTCCCTGACCGGACTCGCGGATGGGGTGGCGGTCGGCAGCCGGATCGTCGAGGCAGCCCGGGGGGACGACCCCGCCGCCTCCGTGCGGGAGGTGGTGGCCGAGCTCTGCGGCCGTTAGGTCAGGCCGAGAGTCCCCCGTCCACCACCAGCACCTCCCCGGTGATGAAGGAGGCGGCCGGGCTGCAGAGGAAGGCCACTGCGGCGGCGATCTCGGCGGCGGTCCCCTCGCGCCGCAACGGCGTCATCCGGACCAGCTCCTTCAGCATCTCCTCGCTGAGCGAGCTGTTGGTCAGCTCGGTGCGCACATAACCAGGCGCGACCGCGTTGCAGGTGATCCCCCTCGTGCCCAGCTCCTTGGCCACCGACTTGGTGAGCCCCACCAGACCCGCCTTGGCGGCGGCGTAGTTGGCCTGACCGGGGTTTCCCCCCAGTCCCACGATCGAGGTCACGTTCACGATCCGCCCCCACCGGGACCGCATCATGTGGGGAACCGCCGCCTTGGTCACGTGGAAGGCGGCGGAGAGGTCGGTCCTCAGCACCTGGTCCCAGTCCTCGGTGCTCATTCGGAGCAGCAGCCGGTCCCTCAGGATGCCGGCGTTGTTGACCACCACGTCGAAGGGGCCAGAGCTGGCGAACAACTCGGCCACCTGCGCGGGATCTCCCACGTCCGCCTGTTGGAGCCTGGAGCCCGGTATCTCCGCCGCCACCGCCTCGGCGGAGTCGCGGTCGGCCCGGAAGTTGATCACCACCTCGGCTCCCATGGCTGCGAGTTCCCTCGCCACCGCCGCTCCGATCCCCTTTCCGCCTCCGGTCACCAGCGCTCGCCGGCCGCCCAGGGCCAGGTCCACCGCTAGCTGAGCTCCGGATCGACGAGGAGCTCGTCCGCGTTCCAGGTCGAGACCCCCGCCATGTGCTTGGCGGCCAGGCTGGCGAGAACGCGTCCCGGCCCCAGCTCCACCACGGTGGCCACGCGGAGTCGCTGCAGGGCAGCCATGGTCCGGGCCCACTGCACCGGCCTCAATAGGTGTCCCTGGAGTTCGGAGCGGAGGGAGCGAGCCGAACGCAGCACCAGCCCGCTGCCGTTGGCCACCAGGGGGATCACGGGTGGACGGATGGGCAGCTGCCGCACCTTTTCCGCCAGCGCCAGGGCCGCTCGCGCCATGAGGGGGGAGTGGGCGGCCAGGGGGATCTCCAGGACGGTCACCCGCCGGGCTCCGGCCCGGTTGGCCATCTCCTCGGCACGGGAGATGGCCGCCGCCTCCCCACTCAGGATGAACTGGTTCGGCGAGTTCAGATTGGCCATCCAGATGCCACCCTGGCTGCCGGCCGCGGAGCGGATCTCCTGGACCTGATCCTCGTCCAGACCCACGATGGCGAGCATCCGCCCGGGGCTGGTCTCCGCCGCCGCGGCCATCAGCCGGCCGCGTTCCCTGACCAGCAGGAGTGCCTCATCCCAGCTGAGGGCCCCGGAGGCGGCGCAGGCGCTGATCTCCCCGAGGCTGTGGCCGGCGACCGCTTCCACCTCGACCTCCCCAAAGCGCTCCCTGAAGGCCTGGTGGGCGGCATAGGAAACGGCGACCACGCAGGGCTGGATGTTCTCGGTGCGGAACAGCTCTTCCGCAGGCCCCTCGAAGCACAGCCGGCGCACCGGCATCTGCAGCACCTCCTCGGCCCGCTGGAGCGCGGCCCGGGCCGCGGGGAAGAGCCGTTCGAGGTCCCGGCCCATTCCCGGACGCTGCACCCCCTGACCGGGGAAGAGCAGGGCCAGCGGGCCGCTGAGGATGGGGAGGGGAGTGGAGAAGGTCACGCCGCCCCGTGCTGCTCCTGGAGGAACTGCCAGAGATCCCCCACCTTGCGCATCCCCTCCAGCCGCTCTGGGGGGAGGGACACCTGGTAGCGGTCCTCGATGGCCATGATCAGCTCGACGAGATCCAGCGAGTCGGCGGCGAGGTCGCGAGCGAAGCTGACGTCGAGCTGGACCCGGTCGGCGTCCACACCCAGGATCTCACCCGCCATCCGCTGGAGTTCCGAGAAGTCGAGGGGCTCCCCTGCGGGGGCCGGGTTTGTAGCGCTCACCTGTTCACGCTCCTTTGGCGTTGGCTGACGGGGCCCTTCCCAAAACCAGGCTGGCGTTGTGTCCTCCGAACCCGAAGGAGTTCGAGAGCGAGACGCGCACGTCGGCCGGCCGGGCCTGGTTGGGTACGTAGTCGAGGTCGCATTGCGGGTCCTGATCTTCGAGGTTGATGGTGGGCGGCACCAGGCCCCGGTCCATCGCCAGCACGCAGGCGGCGGCCTCGATGGCCCCCGCCGCTCCCAGCAGGTGCCCGGTCATCGACTTGGTGGAGCTCACCGGTACGGTCCGGGCCCGCTCCCCCAGAACCTGGTGGAGGGCCAGGGTTTCGGCGATGTCGCCGAGCTGAGTCGAAGTCCCGTGGGCGTTGACGTAGTCCACATCCTCCGGCCCGAGCCCCGCCTTGCGCAGGGCGGCCCGCATCGCCCGGGCGGCCCCCCTGCCCTCCGGGTCCGGGGCGGTGAAGTGGTACATGTCGGCGCTCGCCCCCGCCCCCAGCACCTCTCCCCAGATCCGGGCCCCCCGGGAGACCGCGTGGCCCATCTCCTCCAGCACGAGGACGGCCGCCCCCTCGGACATCACGAAACCGTCCCGGCCCACGTCGAAGGGCCGGGAGGCAGCGGCTGGGTCGTGGTTGCGCCGGCTCATGGCGCTCAGCTGGCAGAAGGCGCCGATCATGAGCGGGGTGAGGGATGCCTCGGCACCGCCGGCGATCATCGCCACCGCGTCACCCCGGCGGATGACCTCGAAGCCGTCGGCGATGGCGTGACCGCTGCTGGCGCAGGCGCTCACCACAGCGTAGTTGGGGCCGCCCGCCTGAAGCTCGATGGCGACCAGGCCAGCGGCGATGTCGGTGATCATCATGGGAGCGGTGAAGGGGCTGATCCGGCTCACCCCCCGCTCCATGAGCATCCGGTGCCCGCGTTCGATCTCCTCCATCCCCCCGGCACCGGAACTCAGCACCACCCCGACGGCGTCCGGGTCCATGCTCGAGGGCTGCAGACCACTGTCCTCCACCGCCATGCGCGCCGCCGCCAGCCCCAGCTGGCAGTAGCGGGCCACGTGGCGGGCCGTCTTGCGGTCCATGTAGCGCTCGGGATCGAAGTCCCGGACCTCACCGGCGATCCGGGTGGGGTATCCGGTGGTGTCGAACTGGGTGATCTGCCCGATCCCCGAGCGTCCCTGGCTAAGACTCTCCCAGACGGCGTCCACCCCGGTGCCCACGGGCGTGACCAGGCCCATGCCGGTGATCGCCACCCTCAACCCCGCCCCGTCGGAACCGGTCACTGAGCCCCCAGCATAGGGACAAAGTGTTCGGATCGCATCGGCCCGCGTGACTGAGAAGAAGGCTCGAGCCTAGGACATGATGTCCTAATCCAGCCGGAGGGTCATCGGCCCCGCCGATGGGTCCGACCACACCCTGGGCCCCTCCTCATCGAGCTTGTCCGGGTCGAGGAGTGTCCCCGATTCCATCACCTGCCGCGCCCACTTGAGAGCTGGGTACTGATTCACGGCCACGCAGGCCAGCAATCGGCCGCCATCCAGCTGCAGGGCGGTGAAGCGGCCGGATGCCGGGTCGCCCCGCACCAGCGCGGGA
>JAKBTP010000126.1:0-10922 GCA_021844355.1 bacterium
GTCGGCCTGGAAGCTACTCCAGATAGTCCTTGAGCTTGATGCTCCGGGACGGGTGGCGAAGCTTGCGCAGCGCCTTGGCCTCGATCTGGCGGATCCGCTCCCGGGTGACCCCGAAGCGCTTGCCCACCTCCTCCAGCGTGCGCTGGTGGCCGTCGATCAGGCCGAAGCGGAGCTGCAGCACCCGTCGTTCCCTCGGGGTGAGGGTGTCGAGGATGTCCTCCACCTCGGTGTGGAGCATGGTGAGGGAGGCCGCCTCCGAGGGCGCCACCGCCTCGCTGTCGGGCACGAAGTCGCCGAGATGGGAGTCCTCCTCCTCGCCGATGGGGGTTTCCAGCGAGACCGGGTCCTGGGCCACCTTGATGATCTCCCGGACGCGTTCTGGGGTGATCCCCATCTCCTCTCCGATCTCGGCGTCCGAGGGCTCGCGCCCCAGCTCCTGGAGCAGACGGCGGGAGATGCGCACCAGCTTGTTGATGGTCTCCACCATGTGGACCGGGATGCGGATGGTCCGGGCCTGGTCGGCGATGGCCCGGGTGATGGCCTGACGGATCCACCAGGTGGCGTAGGTGGAGAACTTGAAGCCCTTCTGGTAGTCGAACTTCTCCACCGCTCGGATCAGCCCCATGTTGCCCTCCTGGATCAGGTCCAGGAACGACATCCCACGGCCGATGTACTTCTTGGCGATGGAGACCACCAGCCGCAGGTTGGCCTCGGTCAGCCGATGCTTGGCGTCCTCGTCCCCCTGCTCGATCAACTTGGCCAGGTACACCTCGTCCTCGGCCTTGAGGAGGGAAACCCTGCCGATCTCCTTGAGGTACATGCGGACCGGGTCGTCGAGGGAGACCGCATCGGCGTCCGCGGCCAGCATCTCGTCGTCGATCTCCTCGGCCTCGAAGTCCTTGTCGCCGTCGGTGACCGCGATCCCCATCTCCCGGAAGAGGGCGAAGAGGCGCTCCAGCTGATCCGGGTCGGCATCCAGCTCGGGGAAGGGGTCGAGGATCTCGTTGGGAGTCAGGAAGCCCTGCTCCTTACCCTTGAGGATCAGCTGCTCCGCCGCCCTGACCAGATCCTCGGTCCGGGGCGCCGCCGCCGGAGCCACCACCTTCATCGCCCTTGCCAACTCAAACCTCCATGGCAGCGCCGGTTCTCAGCGCCAGGATCTTGCGGTCCAAAGCTTCCAACTCCTGAACCAGCGCTGGGGTATCGCCCTGGCGATGATGTCCCGCCCCGGCCAGCTTCGCTCTGAGCTCGACTCTCAATGACTCCAAGCCCTCCAGCCGGAGTGCGCGGACGCAGTCCAGGACGGCCTGCTCCAGGGCCCCCTCGCCCTCAAGGAGCTCCGGTAGCTCGATCCGGGCCAGCTGGGCTCGCCGCCGCTCCAGCTCGGCTCCCGGCTGGCCCGCAGGACCGGCCGAGGCGGCCTCGGTGAGGGAACGGAAGAGCTCGCGATCCACGGGATCGGGAAAGTCGCCGGGCACGATTTTGAAGCGATCTCGAACCTCCGGGGCGAGGGCCGTCCTGGCACAAAGGAGCGCCAGCAGATGGGCAGACGTCCCCATTGCACTCTTCCCCGGGGGAGCGGCCTCCAAACGCGGCTCCGCCGGAGGCTGCGGACGCCGCTCCACGTCGGCCAGGATCCGCGCCGGGTCGGCACCCAGTCGCCTCCCCACCCGATCGGCGTAGATCTCTCGGATGCTGGCCTCGGGGATTCCCGCCAGCAC
This sequence comes from bacterium, assembly GCA_021844355.1. Classification (GTDB taxonomy): domain Bacteria; phylum Chloroflexota; class Dormibacteria; order Aeolococcales; family Bog-877; genus JAJYXT01. The sequence goes on from JAKBTP010000126.1 coordinate 1,722, forward strand.
CGGGAGAACCCGGCGCAGGGCCCGCTCCTGGCGCTCCACCTCGGAGCCTCCGGAAACGTCCCCCAGCGCTTGGTCCACCAGCACCTCGTAGGCAGGTGGCGCTCCGTCGACCAGCCGCCGCAGTCCCTCGGGGTCGGAGCGGCTGAGGTCGTCGGGGTCCTTCCCCTCCGGAAGCACCGCCAGCCTGCAGGTGACGCCTGCCGCGGCCAGCAGCGAGACCCCGGCCCGGGCCGCCCGCTGTCCCGCGGCATCTCCGTCGAAGCAGAGCACCACCTCGTCCGCCAACCGGCGCAGGAGCAGGACCTGGAGCTCGGTCAGGGCCGTTCCCGAGGTGGACACCGCGGTCGTGATCCCGGCCCGGTGAGCTCCCACCACGTCGAAGTAGCCCTCCATGAGCACCGCCCGCCGCTCCCGGGAGATCGCCTCCCGGGCCAGGTACATTCCGAACAGAAGCTTCGACTTGTCGAACAGCAGAGTTCCCCGGGTGTTCAGGTACTTGGGTCGCTCATCGCCCAGGGCCCGCCCCCCGAACCCCACCCAGCGGCCCCGCTCATCCCGGAAGGGCACCACCACCCGCCGGTGGAGAAAGTCGCTCAACCTCTGGCGCTCCCGCCGCGCGAGGCCGGCGGCCACCAGCTCCTCGTCGCTGGCCCCGTGCCGGAGCAGATACCTCACCAGGTTGTCTCCCTGGGTGCCTTCCGGCGCGTAGCCGAGGTGGAAGCGCTCGATGTCCGCCGCGACCACCCCCCGTAGCTGGAGGAAGCGACGTCCCACCTCGCCCACCCGGTGGTGGAGCAACACCTCGTGGTAGAAGTCGGCGGCCAGCTGGTTGAGCCGCTGGGCGCCCTCGCGCAGCTGACGGTACCGGCGCTCCTTCGGGTCCAGCCCGCGCTCGGCGTCCAGCTCCACCCCCGCCCGGCGGGCGGCCTCCTCCAGCGCCCCCCGGAAGTCGGTGTGCTCGATGAGCTCCAGGAACTTGAAGAGGTCTCCTCCCAGATGGCAGCCGTGGCAGTACCACGCCTGCTTCTCCGGATTGACGTAGAAGGAGGGGGTGCGTTCCGTGTGGAACGGGCAGAGTCCTTGGTACTCCGGACCGGCACGCTTGAGCCGGACGTAGCTCCCCACCACGTCCACCAGGTTGAGCCGGGATCTGACCTCCTCGACCGCGTCCCGGCCGCCGCTCATGAAGTCGGATTCCGGGACCGGGCCGGCACCTTGAAGGGTTCGATCAGCGGCCGAAGAGCCCGCGCCGCTTGGGTCCCTGCTCCAGCTCCCGCACCCTTTCGCGAAGCTGGAGCACCTCCCTTTCGCGCTCGGCCAGTTCGGCAGCCTGGCTCTTGCGGGTCTGATCCAGTTCCTGGCGCAGGTCCCGGACCTGGCGCAGCCGCTGCTCCAGCTCCGCCTCGAAACGCAGCCGCTGCTCGGCCTGGATCCGCTGCTCCAGGGCCCGCTCCCAGCGCTCGAACAACCCGGCGACCAGCTCACGGGCGTCGATGGTGCCCATCGCGGCCGAGGCGGCCGCGGGCGAGGCGAGGAGGGTTGAGGGAGGAGCCATCTCCTCTTGGGCCGGCAGGGGAGGGGGGGAGTCCGCTACTGAGAAGGGCTCGGGGGTGGCGAAGGGCACCTCCGCGGCGACCGGCGAAGTCTCCATCGACCCGAACGGCTCGCCTGGTGCAGGCGGGAACTCCTCAGGGGCCTCCTCCTGGAACTCCATTCCTGCGGGGGCAAGCTCCTCATCCTGGGTCAAGAACCCCGGCGCGGGGGGCGCGGCGTATGGCTCGTCGAGGGTGGGGGGTTGGAAGCCTCCCATCGGCTCATCCGGGACCGGTAGGGTGGTGAACGGAGAGGCGAAGTCAGCCTCCGCGGTGGGGGCGTAGGGGCTGACGTCGAGCGCGCCGCCGACCCCCTGGGACTCCACCGTGGACTCGAACTCGCCGACCTCGGCGACCGGCTCTCCCGAACTGGCGAGCTGCTCATCCTCCCAGGTGGCCGGGTCGGGCCGCCAAACCGGCTGATCGTCCAACTCCGGGGAGGACGGGGCGGGTTCCGGGGCCACCTCCCACGGGCTCTCTGCCACGTCCTGGCTCTCCGCGGGCGCCCAGAGCCCCTGCGTCTCGGGCGGGGCGGGCTCCCAGCTTGGTTCGGGCGTCGGCTCGGGAGCGTAGGCAGGCGGCGTCGGCGGAGCGGAGGGCACGCCTCCCACATCCTCGGCGGCCACGCGCATCTCCAACTTGCCGTAGCTCTCCACCCAGTGGACCGGGATGTCGCCGGACTCGATGCGGCGGCGGATCATGTCCGGGGGCAGGGCCATACGCTGGGCTACTTCGTCGATGGTCAAGAACTCGTCTGGCACCGCTGACACCTCTGAATTAAAGGCCCTTGGACGCTTGCAGGCCCGTGGGGCCGGTACTCCCAGAATCCGCCGCTCGAACTGCCTGAGGGCCGGTCTTGACAACCTCGCCCAGGGCTCGCTGCCAGAAGAGCGGCGAGGCCACCGCGAGGCCGAAGAGGGCGCTCAGGACGATCACCGCGTCCACGCTGGCGCGGCCTTCAGAGCTCCAGTAGTCGTCCTCCAGCCGCAGCCAGAGGGCGAACTCGTCGAAGGTCAGCGCCACCCCCGCTCCATACACCGGGGCGAGGCGCCTGCGCCACGTGAGGCCGGTGCGCAACAGGCCCAGGTAGCCGCAGCCGGTGAGCGAAAGGATGCCCCAGACCAGGTGGTGGATGTGGAGTTGGCTACCCCCCTTTCCCCCCAGCTCGACGTTCTTCAGAGGCAGCCAGTTCCCCCGGATCCCGTGGGTGATCAGCCGCACGGTGACGAACGTGGCCAGGAAGGAGGAGAGGACCCGGAAGTTGATCTCCTCGTCCGGGCGTTCAGCCGCCGTCTCCCGGTAGCGGGCGCGAAGCCGCCCAGGGAGCGATGCCAGAGAGCGCAGGCCCTCAGTCGTACTGGCTCGCATGATGGTGGCGATCATCGCCGCATGGTACGGCCTTCGCAGCCACTTGTAACAGTATCGTGCTTTCTGCGCCGGGGTTGGGGCGTTCGGCTCCCGATCTGGTCAGCGACTTGCTCGTCCCAGTAGAGTGGTTGGCGCGGGAGGCTGAGGTCGGCCACGTGGAGGAAGGCGATTACCAAGGTTCTTTTCGTGTGCCTGCACAATGCCGGACGTTCCCAGATGAGCCAGGCGCTCTTCGAGCGCGCGGCCGCCGGCCGGCATCAGGCGCGGTGCGCCGGAACTCAGCCGGCGGCCGCCGTCCACCCCGAGGTGCTCCTCGCCATGGATGAGCTGGGGATCGACCTCCGATCCCGCCGGCCCAGCCTTCTCACCCCCGAGCTGGCGGAGTGGGCCGACCTGGTGGTGACCATGGGCTGCGGGGACCAGTGCCCCTACATCCCCGGCCGGGAGTACCGCGACTGGGAACTTCCCGACCCGGCGGGCCGGCCGCTTGCCGAGGTGCGGGAGGTGCGCGACGAGATCCGCCAGCGGGTGGACCAGTTGGTGGCCGAGCTGGGCTAGGAGTCGGTCACCGCTTCGTCCCGGGGCGGCCTGGCGGGAAGGGAGGGATTCGAACCCTCGGACGAGGTTAACCCCCGTCACCCGCTTAGCAGGCGGGCGCTTTCGGCCACTCAGCCACCTCCCCATGCGGGGTCAGCTTGCGAGTATAGGCCGCCGCTCGCCTCCCCCCGGGGACGGTCAGCCGAGTCCCAGCTCCCCGGCGATCGGGCTGAGGGCACCCACGACCAGCTCGACCAGCTCCTCCAGGGGGACTCCCAGCTCCGTGGTGCCCTGAGTGATGTCGTCCCGGCTCACGGTGCGAGCGAACGACTTGTCCTTCAGCTTCTTGGCGACCGAGGCGGCCCGGACCCGAGCCACCTCGCGTCCGGGCTGGACCAGGGCCACGGCCATGACGAATCCGGTCAGCTCGTCCACCGCGAACAACCAGCGCGCCATCTCCGTCTCCCGGGGGACGCCGCTGAAGTTGGCGTGCCCCTGGATCGCCAGCACCACCTCCTGGGGGTAACCCTCCCGCTCCAGCACCGCTCGTCCCCAGAACGGGTGCTCATCGGGGTGGGCCTCGTAGTCGAAGTCATGGAGGAGGCCGGTGATGCCCCAGAGGTCGGGGTCCCCGCCGGTCCGGGCGGCGGCGGAGCGCATCACCGCCTCCACCGCCAGGCCGTGACGCCTCAGGCTGTCGGTCTTGGTGTGCTCGTGGAGGGTGGCCAGGGCGTCTTCGCGGGTGGGCACCTCAGGATGGTGGCAGAGCCGCTCCGCCCATGGCAACCCGCGGCCGCGCCCGCGGCCGACGGAGCGATGCTTGCAACTGCCGTTTGGCGCCCTCCGGCTCCTCCCCACCGTGGCCGGTGGCCGTCCCCCGGAGCCCCCCCGCGATGGCTCGCGGATTCCGGCCTCTCGGGGGGCGGCCCTCAGGAATCCGGCTGGGAGAGCGCCACCGGCAAGCCCTGAGGGTGGCGGTCCGCGACTGGTACCCTCTGCCGGTGGCGAGTTCGGAGGCTGGTGGCCGAGTCTTCGCCGACCTGATGCGGCTCGCCGAGATGGTGGAGCCCGGCCAGCCCGGTTGGACCAGGCGGGTCTTCACCCCCGAATACCTGAAGTCCCGGGAGCTGGTCTGGGAGCTTATGGCCTCTTCCGGGCTGGAGGTGCGTCGCGACCCGGCCGGCAACCTCATAGGCGCGCTCCGGGGAACGGACGCCGAGCTGCCGGCGCTGATCCTGGGATCGCACACCGACACCGTGGCCGGAGGGGGGCGCTTCGACGGCCCCTGCGGGGTGATGGCGGCCATCGAGGCGGTCCGGAGGATCCGCGAAGGCGGCATAAGGCCGCGGCGGTCCGTTTGGGTCGTGGACTTCCTCGGCGAGGAGCCCAACGATTTCGGCATCAGCTGCGTCGGCAGCCGCGCCGCGGCAGGTCACCTCTCCCCAGAGCACCTTCAGCTCGTGGATAGAACTGGTCGGACGCTGGCCGAGGCGTTGGCTCAGATGGGCGGCGACCCCGATCGCATCGCCGAGGCCCTCTGGCCCGCAGGCACCGCATCGGCCTATCTGGAGCTGCATGTGGAGCAGGGGACACGCCTCGAGGAGGCCGCAAGGGGGCTGGCGGTGGTGACCGCCATCGCCGGGATCCACCGGGCGGAGATCCGGCTCGAGGGCCGGGCCGATCATGCCGGCACCACGCCGATGGACCGGCGCCGCGATGCCCTGCTGGCCGCGGCGGAGGTCAGCCTCGAGGTGGAGCGGCTCGGCCGTCGCCATGGCCTGGGGGTGGCCACGGTGGGCCGGCTGGAGCTGGAGCCCAATTCCCCCAACGTGGTCGCCGAGCGGGCGACCCTGATCGCCGAGTTCCGCAGTGGCGACCCCGGCTGGCTCTCCGCCACCGATGAGCTCCTCCAGGAGCTGGTGGAGAAGGTTCCTGCCCGAAGGGCGGTGCGCGGGCAGCTCACCTGGCTCTCCCGGGAGGACCCCACCCCGTGCTCCGAGGGGCTGCGCTCGGTGTTGCTGGACTCGGCCCGCGAGATCGGTGAGGAACCGCTCGAGCTGGCTTCCTGGGCCGGACACGACGCGGTCCAGGTGGCCGCCATATGCCCCGTGGCCATGCTCTTCATCCCCTCGCGGGGGGGGCGCAGCCACTGCCCTGAAGAGTGGACCGACCCCGAGCAGGTGGAGGTGGGCGCGAGGGCGCTCACGGCGGCGGTGACCCGGCTCGTGGTCTAGGATCCGGGCGCTGGCCTCACCCGGAAGAGCCGGTGGCTCCCCGAGTCCAACATCCAGGCGAGCGCCTCCACGGTGGAGGCACCCGCGAGACCGAACCGTGCCAGGAGCAGCGGCTCGTCGCCTGCCACCTCCTCCAAGGTCACCTGCTCGACCGTTCCCTCCACCGTCTCCCGGCCGGCACGTACCCGGACCCAGGGGTCGGACTCCCACCTCCGTGCCTTGAGGCTGAAGCTAGGGGTGAGCAGGTAGAGGGTGCCATCGGGCGTGAGGGCGAACCACATCCGCGCCTTTCCCTCCCCCGAGCTGTCCCGGGAGCTAACCACCACTGTGTCCCTCTCCCGGAGGGCGGCCTGCATGGCGGGGGAGAGGCGCGGGGGCTCAGGCACCGGCCCGGGCCAGGTACACGTCGGTGTGGTACGGGAGACGGTCGTCCTCCGGCCCCGGGGTCCGCCCGCTCCAGATGCGCTCCAGCTCGGCCCGTATCCGGCGGCGCACCTCCGGTGGCTGGCACGCCACGAAGCTGATCGAGAGCACTCTGTCCTCCAAGCCCTCCTGGTCGGCGGTGACCGCGTGGGCGAAGCGTCGGTGGGTCAGTGTCCCGAATCCGCTTCCGGCCGAAAGAGCTGAGCGCCAGCGGTCGCCTTCGTGCGTGGGCTCGTCGCCTCGCAGCGGCTCTATCAACTCTGTGACCGCCTGCCAGACGGGATGGCTCTGGTCCCTCCGATTCCAGAGCAGGACCAGCCAGCCGCGAGGACGGAGCAGGCGGCGGATCTCCTGCACGGCCTGCAGGGTGGCGAACCAATGGAACGACTGGGCGGCCAGCACCGCCTCAGCCTGGCCGCCCGGCAGGCCCGTGGCGTCGGCCGAAGCCTGGCGGACCTGCACGCCCGGGAGCCGCGACGAGAGCTCCGCCGCCATCTGCTCCACCGGCTCCACGGCGATCACCTGAAGGCCGCGGGCCACCAGCTCTGAGGTTAGCTTGCCGGTGCCAGCCCCCAGCTCCACCACCGCAGCTCCCCTGCCGATCCCCACCTCGCCCAGCGCCCAGTCGATCGCCTCAGCCGGGTATCCGGGGCGCCCCCGCTCGTACCGTCTCGGGTCAGCCGCGAAACCGGGGACCGCGCCAGGATGGAGAGGCACCGCTCCATGGTAGGCGGCGCCCCGGAGCCGAACTCCGACGACCGGCAGCGAGAGCGGCGGGTCCCGAGCTCGCCTGGCTGGCGACCCCGAGCGGATTCGAACCGCCGATCTCCACCTTGACAGGGTGGCGTGTTGGGCCAGCTACACCACGGGGCCATCGGACTCCCCCTGCGGCGGGCACCTGCCGCCCCAGGAAGCCTGGCGATTATACGTCTCAGCCTTGATGATCCCGGCCGCCCGGTAAGATGTGGCCAGTTCACAGAGTTCCGGGAGGGGACCACTGGCGTGAAGGTGGCCGTGTTCGTCAAGCAGATCCCAGACCCCACCGGCGTGGGGCGGCTCGACCCGGTGACCCACCTCCTGGTGCGCGACGGCGTGGAGCTGGTGATGGACCCCGGCGACGCCAACGGGGTGGAGTCCGCCCTCCGTGTCGTGGAGGCCAACGGTGGGGAGGTGGTCGCCATAACCATGGGCGGCGAACGCGCCGCCGAGGTGCTCCGCAAGGCCCTGGCCATGGGAGCGAGTTCGGCGATTCACATCGCCGACGACCGGCTGCGTGGCTCCGACGCCCTGGCCACAGCTCGCGTCCTGGCGGCGGCGGTGACGCGGTCCGGATGCGAGCTGGTGGTGGCAGGCACCGAGTCCACCGATGGCTACACCGGGACGGTCCCGGCGGCGGTGGCCGAGCTGCTGGGATGGCCCTCCCTGACGTTCGCCAAGGCGCTGGAGGTGGAGCCGGGCACGGTGCGCATCCACCGCCAGACGCCCGCCGGGCACGACGTGGTGGAGTCCCCCCTTCCCGCCGTGGTCACCGTCACCGGGGCCATCAACGAGCCCCGATACCCCAGTTTGCGCGGGATCATGGCCGCCAAGAGCCGGCCGCTGGAGACGCTCTCGGTGGATGACTTGGGGATTCCCCCGGAGGAGGTCGGTTTGGCCGCGGCCGGGCAGGAGGTGGTCTCAGCCGCGCCGGCTCCAGAGCGGGCGGCTGGCGAGTTGATCGAGGACGACGGGTCGGCAGCTCGACGGATTGCGGACTACCTCGCCGAACTCAAGGTGATCTGAGATGGGACGGATCCTGGTGGTGGCGGAGGTGGCGGGAGGCTCGCCGACCCCGCTCACCCTGGAGCTGGTGAGCCACGGTCGGACGCTCGGTGACGAAGTGGCGGTGGTCGTACTCGACCCGGACGCGGACCCAGCCCTGCCAGCCCTGGGGGCGCACGGTGCCTCGCAGGCATACGTGGGCCGAGAGACGGCATATCGGGAGCACCTCGGCCAGCCGGCCGCCCACGTGGTCTCCGCCCTGGTAGACCGACTGCACCCTTCGCTGGTGCTCTTCCCCGGCACCCAGGAGGGGCGCGATCTGGCCGCCCGGGTGAGTGCCCGGCTGCAGCTACCGGTCCTCGCCAACGCGGTCGACGTCACCCCGGAGGGCGACGCGTTCCTGGTCCGCACCGCGATCTTCGGTGCCACAGTGGACGTCGTCACGCGGACCAGGGCGCGCTCCCCCCTCGTCCTGGTCCGCCCCAAGTCCTTCACGGCCACGGCCACCGGAGCATCCCCGCCCAAGACGGAGGAGCTGCCCCTCCCCGCTGACGCCCCGCTCGGGGCGCGGCGGCTGGGATCCGTGGTGGCTCCCAGCGCCGGCCCCGCGCTGGAGGGGGCCAGGGTCGTGGTCAGCGGCGGGCGGGGGATGCAGGAGGCTGCCAACTTCGAGGTCCTGGAGCATCTCGCTCGACAGCTGGGAGGAGCCGTGGGTGCCAGCCGGGCGGTGGTGGACGCGGGGTGGGTGCCGTACGCCCTGCAGGTCGGGCAGACCGGCAAGACGGTCAAGCCGGACGTCTACATCGCCTGCGGGATCAGCGGCGCCATGCAACATCTGGTGGGGATGAAGGGCAGCAGTCACATCGTGGCCATCAACAAGGACCCGGACGCACCCATCTTCAAGCTCAGCGACCTCGGCGTGGTCGGGGACGCCTTGAAGGTGGTGCCGGCCCTCATCGAGGAGCTGAGGGCGCGGGGCCTCACGTGATGCCCCGGCCAGCGTTCCGGGCCGGCTGACATGGGCCCCGGACTTCTCGCGCTCCGCGCCCCGGACGGCGCCAGCGTGACCCTGGAGCGCTACCCCATCCTGGTGGGGCGGGTCAACCCCGGGGGGCCGGTGCCGGACGTGGACCTGAGCCACCTCGACCCCGGCGAAGCAGTCGACAGCCACCACTGCGAGCTCACCCCGGACGAAGAGGGGGTCGAGGTCCACGACCTCGGCGGGGTGAGCGGCACCTGGGTGGACGGACGCCGGCTGCCACCCGGGGGCCGGGCCAGACTCCGCC
>JAKBTP010000126.1:11022-14649 GCA_021844355.1 bacterium
CCGCGGGCGGCGGTGGCCCGCCTGGGCCTGGCCGCCGGTTCGGGGCCCCGTGCCGGGGCGGACCTCGGTGTCCAGCTGACTGAGCTGGCGGTGGACGCCCTGCTGGGCGAAGCCGGAGGCGGGTGGGCCTGGGTCCTCTCCGGCCCGGAGAGCCGGCTCCACGCCGGCGGCGCCCCCAGCGCCGAGCCCAGCCTTTGAGCGCCCAGCTTCCGGCTCCCACCTCGGGCCCGTCGGTCGCCGCCTACGTGGTGGTGGCGCTGGCTCTGGTCGTGGTCCTGGGGATCATCGTGTTCAGCCTTGGGCCCCATCTGGGGTTGCATCTCGAGGCGCTGCGCCGGATCGTGGGGCTCCGCCCCGCCTGACCGGCCTCCGGACCGCGCACAATTGCGCTCATGCCGGTCCTGCTGCTGAATGCCTCCCTCCAGCCTCTCAACGTGATCAGTCGGCGGCGGCTGGTGGTACTCCTGACCAAGGAGAGGGTGGCATTCCTGGATGACGAGGTGCGCCGTCAGGTGGAGTCCGAACTGAACCAGCGCCGCCTCGGCGAGGGGGTGATCGTGGTCCGGTTGCTGCGAAACATCTCCATCCCCCGGCGGATGCTCCATCCCAACCGCCGCAACATCCTGCTCCGAGACGACTACACCTGCCAGTACTGCGGGCAGCGTGGCCAGGCTCAGGAGCTGACCATCGACCATGTGGTGCCCGTGTCCCGGGGCGGAGCTCCGGCCTCCTGGGAAAACCAGGTGGTGGCCTGCCGGCGCTGCAACGGCCGCAAGGCTGACCGCCTCCCCAACGAGGTGAACCTGCGGCTGGCACGCGAGCCCCGGCCGGTGACCCATGAGTACGCCCACCTCCTCCTGCTTCGCCACCCGGAGGTTCGCACCGCGTACGAAGAGCTGCTGCGCTCGGCGCTGCCCCCCTCAGCCCGACACGCCAATTCCCAGCCCTGGGCCGCAGCCGCGGTCTGAGCGCCCCAGGAGAATCAGTCCGGGTACTGGGGAAGGTGGTGAGGCGGCCGGCGCAGGAGCCGCGCGGTGGCGATCTGGGAGTTGGAGACCCGCTCCACGATCTCGTGCGCGACTGAGAGGGAGCGGTGCTGCCCACCTGTGCATCCCACCGCCACCCGGACCACGGTTCGGCGCTGCTCCCGATAAAGAGGTAGCAGGACCCCGAGGGCGTCGACGAACCCGGAGACCAGCGCTTCCGCACCCTTCTGGGCCATGACGTAGCGCCGCACTTCGGGGTCATCTCCTCGCCGTGTGCGCATCCTCGGGACCCAGTAGGGGCTGTCCAGAAACCGGGTGTCCAGGACCCAGTCGGCCTCCTGGGGGAGTCCGTCGCGGAAGGCGAAGTTGAAGCAGTCGACCCGGACCAGATCCCGGTCCAGCCAGTCGTCCAGCAGCTGACGCAGGTAGGCGGACGATGAGCGATCCAACCCGAGGAGGTGGCGATGGGGCCGGCGGGAGGGCGGCTGGAGAAGTGGCCCCTCGGGTGACCCCACCTCCGCCAGCCAGTACCGGACCGCTTCGCCGTCCAGCTGCCCGAGCCAGTTAGGGTGATGCTCCTCGGTCACCACGGCGACCGCGTCCGGGGTCGCGACCGCCGCCAGGGCGGCCTGGGGGCCCTCCCCCTCCAGCAGGCGGAAGCCCACTTCAAGGGCCAGCTCCTCCAGCCTCGGCCGAAACCGCTCCTCGGCCAGAATCGCCACCAGCGACATCACCGCTCCTACTTGGCAAGCGAATGAGCGGCAGCCGTCTCCCCGCCGCCGCCGTCCGCTGGCCGCCATTGTGCCAGAGGGGAGCGCTGCCAGGGAGGGCCGGATGGGGGAGCAGCCGCCCCGCGGAGATCAGCCGGGAAGCCGCCCGCTGTGCACCGCGGTCTCCAGCATCGCCCGCAGGTCATCTCGGCCCGGGGCCAACTGCAGCAGCTGCTGGTAGGCGGTTATGGCCTCGGCGTCCGCGCCCCGCACCCTGAGCACACGGGCCAGGAACTCGAGCCAGACCTGAGCCAGGCGGGGATCACGCGTCTCTTCCTCGATGTCGATCCGCGCCGGCGCGTACAGCAGGCTCCGGCTGGGCGCCTGGCGGGGCTTGGTCCACTCCAGACACAGGTCGGCCAGCTGCCGGCAGGCGGACTCGCAGGGGGGAGCCGAGAGGATGGCGTTGGTGAAGCACAGGACAGCCAGGTCGACCTCGCCGGCCTGGCGGCAGGCCTCGCCGGTGCGGCAGGCCAGCTCGGAGGCCGCCTCCCCCGGGAACAACTCGGCCAGGTGGACGGCCAGGGCGACGGCGTCCACCCACTTCCTGGATCCCAGCAGCTCCGAAAGGCGGCCGCCAGCCGTGCCGACATCCGCCTGCGACGGCAGCTTGGCGGCGGACCGCAGCGCCTTGCGGGCCAGGCCCCGTTCGGCAACCGCGCGAGCCTGTCTCAACGCCTGGGGGACGATCTCCGCCACCAGCGCTGGCATCTCCGCGAGCCTTCGCTCGTTATGCAGCCGCTCCTCATGCAGCCGCCGCTCCCGCTCTCGCAACAGGGCTTCCCGTTCCTGCCTCTGGCGCTCACGCTCCAGCGCCGCTCGGGGGGAGATCCGCTCGGTCCATCCCTGGCCAGCGCCGGTGCCCGCGGTGGCGGCCGTGTCGCCATCCGACGAGGAGCTTCCGGGTGGCGCGGCAGGCCCCACCGCAGTGTGGCCCGAAGGCTCCTCCGGCGGAGAGGTAAGAGCCGCCATGGCAGGGGTCGCATCGGTCTCGGGCGGCTGCCTGCCGGCCGGTTCCGCCATCGGAGCAGTGCCGTCCGTGCGCCCACCGGGGGGGGCTGGCACCCGGGTGGAGGATGGCCGGGCGTCCTGGCTCCCGGCGGGACGGACTACCGCAGGAGCGGCGGGCGCGCCGTCGCGGTCCGGTGCCACGGTCCGGTGGGCTACCTGGTCCGGGTGTGGCCCGATCGGCACCGACGCAGGTCGGCCCGGGTCCTGAGCCCGGGCGCGCGTCCCGGTGATCATCCCGGCAGCCCGCAGCTCTTCCTCGGTTGCCAGAAGCAGCAGGAGCTCGTACATCGGCCGGCCCATCCGGTGGAGCAGATGACCCGCCTGTTCAGCCAGGCCTGCCTCCTGCACTCGCTGGGCGATGGCGACCGCCTTCTGCTTGAGCAGGTCCTCGGTGATGTGTGCCGACGCCAGCGTACCCACCTCCTGCTGGATGACCGCCGGGAGCTCGGGGACCTCCGGAGCAAGCTGGGTGGCGAGGTAGCACCAGGATTGGGCCAGGTCCGCGAGTCCCTGGCCTTGCGAGCTCGCCGCGGCAGGTGAGCGGTTTCCAGCACCCATCAGACCCGGAGCTTGGCATTGCGCGACGGGCTCTCGATCACACCTTCGCATCAGTTCCGTAACACGTGATCGCCAACACCAGTCGGCGCTTGGGGATCCCGGCGGGGCATCCAATCGCCTCGCCCACGCCACGGGCCCGCTCTCCTGACCAACCAACCGGGTGTCGCAACGGCGAGCGAAGTGCGGCGACTACTGGCTAACGCGCGGCCCGCGGCGAACCTTTCCGGCCTCCGGTGGCGCCAGCTGAGATCAAGAGTGGTCGGCCCGGTGGGACTCGAACCCACGACCTGAGCTTTATAAGA
>JAKBTP010000022.1 GCA_021844355.1 bacterium
AGCGGGATGTAGAAGATGAAGAGGGCCGGGGAGGCCGGGGTCCTCCCCACCGCCACCTGCGGGGAGTAGAAGGGCGACAGGTACTGGTGGAACTGGTCGGAGTGGAAGAAGACTATGGTCCAGAGGCTGTAGACCCCGAAGATGCTGAGCCAGGCAACTACGTTGGCCGGGTAGACCCACCACCGGTCCTGGCGCCGAACATCGGCTGCCGCAGGTGAGGAGAGGCTGGCCGCCATCAGCCCAGCACCGCCGTCACTTCCCGGACGGCGGCCGCGGACCGCTCCAGCTCCTCTATCTCGGACGGGGTCAGGTCCACTTCGAGGATGTCCTGGACGCCCCCGGCTCCGAGTTTGACCGGCACCCCCATCACCACCCCGCTGAGGCCGTACTCCCCCTCCAGGCGGATGGCGCAGGGCAGGACCAGCCCGCGGTCCCGAAGGATGGCGTCCACCATCTGCGCCACTGCGGCTGCTGGGGCGTAGAAGGCGGAACCGGTCTTGAGCAGCTTCACCACCTCGGCACCCCCGTCCCGGGTCCGCTGCACGATCTCCTCCAGCCGTCCCGCGGGAATGAGCCGCCCCACCGGTACCCCGGCCACGCTGGTCACCCCCCTGAGCGGCACCATGGTGTCTCCGTGCCCACCCAGCACGTAGGCCTCCACGCTGCGGACGGAGACGGCGAGCTCGGCGGCCAGGAAGGAGCGGAAGCGCGCCGTGTCCAGCACCCCGGCCATCCCGATCACCCGGCGACGGTCCAGGCCGCTGACCCGGATGGCCAGCTCGGTCATGACGTCGAGCGGATTGGTGACCATCACCAGCACCGCCTCCGGGGAGTGCCGCACCACCTGTTCCACAACCGGTCCGACGATCTGAGCGTTGGCGCTGATCAGGTCATCGCGGCTCATCCCCGGCTTGCGGGCCAGGCCGGAGGTGACCACCACCACGCGCGAACCCTCGGTGATCGCCATGTCGGTGGAGCCCACCACCGAACTGTCGTAGCCCACCACCGGGGCCGCCTCGCGAAGGTCGAGGGCCTTCCCCTCGGCCAGTCCCTCCACCACGTCCACTAGCGCGATGTCTACGAGATCCATCTCCGCCAGTCGCTGGGCCGTGGTGGCTCCCACGTTTCCCGCGCCGATCACCGAAACCTTCTGCCTCATCGGACCTCCACTGCCCGGGCATGGGCCCACCCCAATGCGGAAACCGACTCCATTCTAGGCAGTCAGCCCTGGGCCTACTTCAGCCCGCCGACTCCCCCAGCCGTCGCCGGCAGTCCAGGATCGCCGCCCAGGCCGCCTCTCGTCCCTCCCAGCCCCCGACGGACACCTCCTTGGAGTCCTCGAGACGCTTGTAGGTCTCGAAGAAGATCTCGATCTCCCGCAGCCAGTGGGGAGCCAGGTCGCCCAGCTCGCCGATCTCGTCGAAACGGGGGTCCGAGGCCGCGACGCAGAGCACCTTCACGTCCTTTCCGTTCTCGTCTGCCATGTGCAGGAGCCCGATGGGCCTGGCCGGGACCGAGCAGCCCGGGAACGTCCCCTCCTCGACCACCACCAGCGCGTCCAGGGGGTCGCCGTCCTCCGCCAGCGTGTCGGGGATGTACCCATAGTCGGTGGGATAGTGGACCGAGGAGTGCAGCACCCGGTCCAGGCGTATCCGATGAGTGGCGTGGTCCATCTCGTACTTGTTGCGGCTCCCCCGGGGGATCTCCACCACCACCTCGAGCGCCTCTCCGTCCATCTTCGCCTCCTATGACAGCCAGGGGCCGAGAGCCGCCCCAGCCTCGTTGGGGTTCATCCGGACCCGGGGCATCTGCCAGATCTCACCGGTGGCCTGGGCGGCGGAGTCCACCCGAGCATCGACCGCTCCGCCGACGTAGCCGAGCTGGGCGAGCTCCTGGAACAGGGTGGTCTCGGCCGGCCCGCTCTGGGTGGCGCTGGCAAATGGCCACGGCCCGCTGTAGGCGATGAATTGGACCGGCACTCCGGTCTGGGCCGCGATGGCGGCCCCGGTCTGCCCGGCCAGCTTCTGGACCTCAGAGCTGGGAAGGCCCCAGAGGGGGGTGTTGTCGAAGAGGGTGTGGTCCTCGATCCAGAACCCGGTGTGGGCCAGCTGGTCGATCTGGGTCCAGGTCAGATAGTGCTGGGGATTGGTGCCCGCCAGGGTGGTCACGTACCTGCCGACCAACCCGCTGGGGACGAAGAAGGTGGCGGTGTAGCCGTAGGATCGAAGAACCGGGACGGCGTTCTGGAGGGGGCTCTCACGGCCGTCGTCGAAGGTGATGGCTACCGGCTTGGGCGGAAGGGGCAGCCCATACAGGAGGAAGTCCGCCAGCCGGGTCAGCGAGATGGCGTGAGCGCCGGCTCCGGAGAGGTAGGCCATCTGGGCTGCGAACTGCGACGGTGTGACGGTGAGCCCGTACTCCAGGTCATAAGCGTAGGTGCTGTTCCACTGGGCAGGATTCGGAAAAGGGGCCACGACGTGGTACATGAGGATGGGGACAGAGGCGCTCTCTGCGGGTGGCGACGGCGGGACTATGACCGGCGCGTCGATCGAGCTCGGCCCCTCCCCCACCACCAGTGGCGGCCCTGAGGCTCGGGGTACCAGCATCAGAGCCAGCTTGGAGTAGTCGGCGGCCACCCCCGCCGGCAGGACCTGTGCCGGTGAGCTGAACTCTACCTGGACGGGGACGGCGTAGGCACCCGTCACCTGCACCGCGGGGTCCTCCCTGTCTACCCAGGTGGAGGCGGGAGTTGGCGCTCCTATCTGGTAGCCGGTCACCGCCGCCGACCCCTGGAACTTGGCCGTGAGAAAGGCGGACCGGGCCACCTCGGATGGCCACATCGCCTGTGCAGGCGGCGCCAGCTCGCTCCACTGAGCCCGGTAGTCGCCGGCCACCATCTGGCTCATGAAGGTGTTTGCCGCCGACTCCACCAGCTGGGTGACGGACGGCGGGGAGGGGGACCGAGTGGGCCTCGGCCTGGTGGCGGCGAGCTGCCCGCATCCAGCCACCAGCGCGATCATCGCGAGGCCAACCGCCGGAGGACCCAGCCACAGCCGCACCCCCCGATCTTAGCCAGCGGACGTCGAGGACGTCGTCCGCGAGGCCCGCGTGACACCCACCTGCTGAAGGTCTGAGTTGAGCAGCCAGAGGGAGCCGTCCGAGGAGGTCTCCACCTTGGTGTACAGGCGGCTGAGGATCGGCTGCAGGGGACCGTAGCCGTTGAGGGCGTCGTTGGTCACCAAGATCAGCTCGGGCCGCTCCTTGAGTGTCCGCTGGATCAAGCCTGACTGACCGAGCCACTCGTAGTCCTTGTAGATGGGCGGTGCCGGCATCACCGAGCGCACCGGGACCAACAGATAGGCCCAGCTGTCCGCCGACCAGACTACGGCCCGAGCACCGGTCAGCCCGTGGGCCCGGATCCATCTTCCGGCCTCGGCCTCGGCGCGCACGCGGTAGTCGTAGAAGTCCTGGTAGCTGGCCTTGGAGACCACGCCAGTAGCCCGTCCCACGAACATCGGGTAGTAGAGGACGGTGCGCCCGGCCGTGTAGAAGTCGTCGATCGGCAGGTAGGTGACCATCAGCTGGCCCCAGAGAGCGGCGCTGAGGAGCACGCCGGCCACGAGTGGCGTCAGCGACAGACGCAGCGCTCGGATCGAGGGCCGAGGCAGCCTGCCGACCACCAGCGCCAGCGGCACCGCGGCCGGCAGGAGATGGAACGGGTAGGGCCGGTTGGGAAGGACGTACGTCAAGAGGTCCACCCCCAGCCAGGTCCAGATGAGGAGCGAGCGCGGATCTCTCTTCCGGGCCACCACCACCCCCACGACCAGCAGGAGTCCTGCGCCTGCCCGGGGAAGCAGTGTGGAGACGTTGAGGGGCAGGGTGCGCGAGGTATACCCCTCAAAGGAGGTCACCAGGAAGTAGTAGACGTGGCTGGGCCCGGCCCAGAACAGGTAGGGAGCTATCCCCGCGAGGGTGATCACCGCTGCGGCGGCCAGGACCCTCAGGGCCCCGCGAACGGCTCCAGCCCGGGGCCTGAGCGCAAGCAGGAACACCATGGCCAGGAGCGGTCCGGCTGCCGTCTGCTGGATGAGGCAGGCAAGACCGAACGCCACCCCCGCCGCCAGCTCCAGCGCCGCCCGCCACCGGCCGCGCTCCGAGAGGGATCGGAGCACAAGGAGCATGCCTGCCGCCTCCGGGAAGATGAGGAAGTTCTCCGGCAGGGCCAGCTCTGCGCCCAGAAGGGGCAGGCCGAGCAGCAGCGTGGCTACCACCATCGTCCTGCCCATCCCCCTTCCCCCCCACTCCCGGCGGACCATCTGCCAGATCACCGCCAGCGTCAGCCCTCCCGCCAGGGTGGAGAGGAGGTGCAGCCCGAGTTCACTTGGCCCGAACCAGCTGAGGGCCAGGTCGTAGATCCAGAACAGGAGCGGGGGCTTGTTGTTCCAGACGGTGAGGTAGAGGACCCGACCATGGGCCGCGAGGTGGGCGGTGTTGGCATAGCCCGCCTCGTCGGTGTACCAGTGGGGCTCAAACCAGGATGGAAGCCGCAGAAGCAGGAACAGTGCCAGGGCCGCCAGCAACCAGCGCCGCTGGGTGACCTCGCTCCCGGCTCGGAGCATGCCGAAGCGGCGTGCGATGTTGCTCAAGTGTCCTCCGCCTGCGATCTTGCCGTAGTTGGCGCCCCTGGCCGTCCGGCCGATTTTCCCATCATGGGTGATCGCCATGACCCGGGGGAGGGGCGGACACCCTCGGTTACCATGACCCGGTGACCCCTTCCAAGTCGGCTCCTAGGGTGGTGGTGACCGGAGGAGCCGGTTTCATCGGGACCCACACCGTGGCGCTGCTGCTCGCGGAGGGGGCTCGCGTACTGGTCATCGACGACCTGCGCCACGCCTGCGGAGCTGAGATTCCCCCGGAGGCGGACAGGGTGGAGGCCGAGCTCTCCACCCCGGCGGCCCTCGAGTCCCTGGCCCGCTTCCAGCCCACCGCCGTCCTCCATCTGGCGGCCCAGGGCGGGGTGAGCCGGTCGCTGCGCGATCCGGCGGCGGACGCCCTCAACAACGTCGTGGCCACGCTCGCCCTCCTGCGAGCGGTGGTGGATGCCGGACGGCCACGGTTCGTATTCGCCTCCTCGGGGGGCGCCATATACGGGCGTGCCCGACGACTTCCCACCAGCGAGACCGCTCCGGCGCGCCCCTTGGCCCCCTATGGCGCTGCCAAGCTGGCCGGCGAGGGATACCTCGGGATGTTCCAGCGGACCTTCAAGCTCTCGTACGCCGCCCTGCGCTACGGCAACGTCTACGGGCCACATCAGGACGGGACCGGGGAGGCGGGCATGGTGGCGATCAGCTGCCGCCGTCTCCTGACCGGCGAGCCCCCACGGGTGACCGGCACCGGGGAGCAGACCCGCGACTTCGTGTACGTGGGGGATGTGGCCCGCGCCAACCTGCTTGCCCTGGGCTCCACCACCCAGGGTCCGATCAACATCGGCACCGGTAGACCCACCTCGATCATCGAGGTCGCCAGGACGCTCACAGCGCTGGCGGGGCTCCCGGCCGAGCCCGAGTTCGTGCCGGCGAGGCCGGGCGAGGTCCCCGCCAGCTACCTGGACCCGGCGCGAGCCCGGGCGACCCTGGGCTGGACTCCGCGCGTCCCCCTCGAGGAGGGGCTCAAGCTCACCTTGGAGAGCTTCCGGAGGGCGGCGTAGGCGGTGGTGCCCAGCTCCGGGCCAACCGCCAGCGCAGCTTGACCAGTTCCCGGATCGCCCTCAGGATGGGCACCAGCCGCCCTCCGGACCTTACCCCCGCGATCCGCGGGTGGTGGGTGAGCCCCACCTGGGTCACCCGCAGCCCCGCCCGCCTGGTCTTGAAGTAGATCTCGGTGTTCAGCAACGCCGAGCGGGCCAGGATCGGATGGGCAGCCACCAGGACCTCGCGCCGCATCAGCTTGAAGCCGCAATCCACATCGCGATAGCGCACTCCGTAGAGGACCCGGACGAAGACGTTGAAGGTCCGGCTCACCACCGAGCGGTGCCAGGGGTCGGCGCGCCGCATCCGGAATCCGGCCACCAGATCGGCGTCCCCGGCCCTGGCGGCCAACCGGGAGAGGTCGGCAGGGTCAAACTGGCCGTCTCCGTCCATGAAGGCCACCCAGTCGCCACGTGCCGCCCGCAGGCCGTCAGCTACCGTCACCCCGTACCCGGACTTGCGGTCGTGGCTCACGACGCGCAGCCGGTCGGCGCTGGCCCCCATGGCCCGGCGGGCCTCGTCGACGGTCCTGTCGGTGCTCCCGTCGTCCACCAGCACCACCTCGAAGTTTTCAGCCACCTCTCGCAGCGCCGCGAGCGCACCACCCACCACCCGGGGCATGTTGGGCTCCTCGTTGTGGGCGGGGATGACCAGGCTCAAGAGCCCGCTCAGGTGGGCCGGGCGCCCTGGGTCCGGAGGGGGCGGTCCTCCTGGGTCCCTCACTTCCCCGCCACTCAGCCGTGGACGACCGAGATGCCCTGTAGGAGGGTGTAGATGAGGGCGGGGAAGATCCCCAGCACAATGGTGCCGGCCCCGGCCAGGGCCACCACCAGGACTGCGGGGCCCACTGCCCTGGGTGCCGCCACGGCCGTGCCCTCGGGCGACACCGAGGCCACCTCGAACTCCTCACCAGGTCCCACGTCGGCAGCCGGAGCGTACATCTTGAGGATCACCCTGAGGTAGTAGAAGAGGGAGACTGCGGACGTCAGGATGCCCCAGATGGCTAGGGCCAGTTGCCCATCGTGGATGGCCGCCGAGAAAAGGAAGAACTTGCCGAAGAAACCAACTGTTAGAGGAAATCCTGCCAGCGACAGCATGAAGAGGGACATCAGCCCCGCCAGCACCGGCTCCCGCCGGCCCAGCCCCGCCAGCTCGGAGTAGCGGTCGCAGTCCTCGCCCCTGCGGCTGAGGATGGTGACCACGGCGAAGGCTCCGGTGTTCATGAAGGCGTAGGCGGCCAGGTAGTAGAGCGAGGCCTGGGTGCCGTCGGGACGGCCCAGCGCCACCCCGATCATGATGTAGCCAGCCTGGGCGATCCCTGAGTAGGCCAGGAGGCGTTTGATCGAGGTCTGGGCCACCGCCACCACGTTGCCGTAGATCATGGAGATGATCGCCACCACGGCGATGGGCACCGTCCACTCGGCCCGGTAGGGGGCGAGGGTGGCGGAGAAGAGGCGGAGGAAGACCGCGAAGGCGGCCACCTTGGTGGCGACCGACATGAAGGTGGTCACCACCGCCGGAGAGCCCTGGTAGACGTCCGGGGTCCACCAGTGGAACGGTGCCGCCGACACCTTGAAGGCCAGGCCCACCGCCAGGAGGCCCACCGCCGCCAGGACCATGGGGTCCACATGCCCGGCGGTCGCGTCGCGGAGGAGGAAGGCGTGGATGGCGGTCAGGGAGGTGTGACCGGTCTCCCCGTACAGAAGGGCCATGCCGTACAGGAGGAAGCCGGAGGCGAAGCCGCCCAGAAGGAGGTACTTCATCGCCCCCTCCTGGCTGCGCTGGTCGTCGCGGGCGAAGCCGGCGAGGACGTAGAGCGGGATGGAGAGCAGCTCGATACCGAGGAAGATGACGATCAGGTTGAGGGCCCCGTCCAACACCAGCATCCCGGCCACTGAGGCCAGGAGCAGGATGTAGTACTCGCCCTCCGCCAGACCCCGACGCCGCAGGTAGCCGGGGCTGAGGACCACCACCGCCAGGGCCGTGATCAGCACCACCAAGTCGGCGAAGAGCGCGAAGCGGTCGTTGGCGTAGGTGCCGTTGAAGACCACGATGGGGCCGGAGTTGGCGACCCACTGGCCGATGGCGGTTCCCAGGGCAGCCGCCAGGATGAGACCGGTCAGTCCGGCCAGCCACACCTCCTGACCACGGGGACGAATCAGGTCCCAAAGCAGAACCACCACCGCCCCTCCCCCGACGATCAGGATGGGGAGGATGCCCAGGAGGTCGCCGGCTGGGACGAAGTGGAGCGGGTAGCCGGGCGCGGCGGCGCCGATCATGGCAGGCTCCTGGCGGCGGCGCGCGAACTCGCCAGCGCCGGTTCCGTGGCCGTCTGGCGGTTGGCCGCCTGCACGTATTGGGCGGCGCTGAACCGTCCGTAGCGGATCACCGGAGCCGGGTACACCCCGATGACGAGCATGAGAGCCACCAGGGGGACCAGCGCCACCACCTCGACGGGGCCCACGTCCAACCGTCCCAGCCTGCGGGAGACGGCCTGGAGCTGCTCGGAGACCGCCTCCGTACCCGGCAGGCGAAGCTCGCCCTGGGTCAGGCCCTGGTACATCCTCAGCATGTACCAGCAGGCCAGGATCACTCCCAGGCTGGCCAGCACCGCCCAGACCGGGCTGGCCTGGAACGCACCGAGCAGGATGAGGAACTCCCCGACGAAGCTGTTGAGCAGCGGCATGCCCAGCCCGGCCAGGGTGACCACTAGGAACAGGCCCGCCAGCACCGGCATGGGTCGCGCCAGCCCGCCCAGCTGGGACAGGGTGCGGGTGGCGAACCTCGACTCGACGATCCCCACGCAGATGAACAGGGCGGCGATCACGATGCCGTGGTTGACCATCTGGATGATCGCTCCGTTGAGCCCGTCCACGTTGAGGGCGAATATCCCCAGCACCACGAAGCCCAGGTGGCTGATGGAGGCGAAGCCCACGATCCGCTTGAGGTCGGTCTGGGCGAGAGCCGCCAGCGCGCCGTACAGGATGCTGGCGATGGCCAGGCCCAGCATCAGGGGCTGGAAGGTGTGGCTGGCCTCGGGGAAGAGGGTCAGGTTGTATCGGATCAGCCCGAACGCCCCCAGCTTGCTGACGATCCCGGCGAAGAACACCAGGAAGGGAGTGGTCCCGGAGCTGTAGGCGTCGGGCAGCCAGCTGTGGAAAGGAACCAGCGGCACCTTGATGGCGAACGCCAGGGCGAAGGCCAGGAAGAGCCATTCCTGGGGGTTGAGCCAGGTAAAGCTGTGGCCGAACAGGCTGAAGGTGGTGGCCTGTGTCGCGTGGACGAAAGACTGGGCGGCGATCAGGGTGGGCAGGTCGAAGGTGTATACGCCGGTCTGAGCACCGGTTATGAAGTACACCCCGAAGATGGCCAGCAGCATGAACAGGCTGCCGGCGACGGTGTAGATGATGAACTTCAGCGCTGCCCGGCCCCGGTTGGGATCCCCCCAGCCGATCATTAGGAAGTACAGGGGGATCAGGGCGGCCTCCCAGAAGAAGTAGAAGAGGATCAGGTCGAGCGAGGTGAGCACCCCCAGCACCCCCACCTCGGAGAGCAGCATCAGGACCGCGAAGGTGCGTAGCCGCGCCTCCCGCTGGGAGAGGACCACGGCGGCCACCAGGAACAGGAGCGCCGCCAGCGCCATCAGCCAGACCGAGAGTCCGTCAACCCCCAGGTGATAGGAGAAGTTGATAGGCGGCGGAGCTGCTTGGTTGAAAGCGGAGTTGCCCTCGTTGAAGGCCGGGTGCAGGTGGGAGAGCGACGTCCCCGACTGCAACCAGTTGACCTGCTCCTGGAACTGGAAGGTGATGGGCGAGTGGATCGTCGAGAGGGACTGGCCGTTGGCGGTGCCACTGAGCTTGGCGGCGGCCGCTGGCGGCACCGCCAGGTAGGCCACCAGGACAACGCAGGTGAGGCCCAGGGTGATGGCCGTCACCGCCATCAGCGCGAGGCGGATCGCCCGGGTCCGTGAGGCCGGGATGGCCACGATGGCCGCCGCCCCCGCCAGGGGCAGGAACAAGGTCACCGAGAGAATCGGCCAGCTCATGTGAGCCTGAGCCCCATCAGCACCACCCCCAGGACGGCGAAGAAGAAGAACCAGAGCGCGTAGTCCTTGAGGAACCCGGTCTGGAAGGTGCGCAGGTCGGCGCTCAGCTGGGCCACGGCGTCCCTCACCCCCCCCACCGCCGAGTCGAACACCCCGGGCTCCAGCACCCGCCGCACACCGGTGGCCAGGGCCAGGACCGGAGTCACCAGCGCCATGTCGTAGACCTCATCCCAGTAGAACTTGCGGAAGGAGAGCTGATAGAGCCAGGGCAGGCGCTGGGGGATCCATTCGCGCGACAGCACCTGCCTCCCATACACCGCCCATGCCACCCCGAGCCCCAGGAGGCTCAGCAGCACCCCGGCGAGCAGAGCCAGACCGTCCACCAGGTAGCTGGCGTGAGCCGCCGGGATCCCCACCACCGGTTGCAGGAACGCCTGGAACACCGTCACCGGTGCGAAGCCGGCGAAGTCGATGTTGAGGAACCCCACGACCGTGGAGAGGACGGCGAGCATCAGCACCGGGAGCAGCATCACCGTCGGCGCTTCGTGGGCGTGCTCCGCGTGCTCGGAGCGCGGCTCTCCGGTGAACGCCACCCAGACGACCCGGAAGATGTAGAAGCTGGTGAGGACGTTGACCGACACCCCGATGACCCACAGCCAGGGCACCGCCGGGCCCAGGGCCAGCCCCTGCCCGAGGAGCTCCTCCTTGCTGAAGAAGCCGGCGAAGATGGGGATGCCCGCCAGGGCCAGGGAGCCGGTGGTGAAGGCCAAGAAGGTCCAGCGCATGCGCCGGCGCAGCCCTCCCATCACCCGTATGTCCTGGTCGTCCTGGAGGGCATGGATCACGTTGCCGGCGGCCAGGAAGAGCAGGGCCTTGAAGCAGGCGTGGGTGAAGAACTGGAACATCCCCGCTGAGTAGGCCCCCACGCCCACCGCGAAGATCATGAGGCCGATCTGGCTCATGGTCGAGTAGGCGATCACCCGCTTGATGTCGAACTGGGTGCAGCCGATGATGGCGGCCATGAGGGCGGTGCCGATCCCCACCACCGCCACCAGCCCGGCGGCCACCGGCGCCTGCTGGAAGACGGGATGGAACCGGGCCACCAGATAGACGCCAGCGGTCACCATGGTGGCGGCGTGAATCAGCGCCGACACTGGGGTGGGGCCCTCCATGGCATCGGGCAGCCAGGTGTGCAGCGGCCACTGCGCCGATTTGGCGGCGGCGCCCAGGAAGAGCAGTATCCCGATGGCGGTCACCATGCCCCCACCGACGGGACCCAGCCCGCCGTGGAAATGGGCACCGGGGCCGACGTTGGCGAAGATGGTCTGCAGGTCCACGGTGTGGAGGAGGTGGCCGGACGGACCCCTCAGGTTGAGGAAGATGAGGAAGGCGGCCAGAACCAGGCCGACATCCCCAATCACCTGGGTGATGAAGGCCTTGCGCCCGGCCACCACCGCTGAGGGCCGCTGGTACCAGAAGGCGATCAGGGCGTAGGAGGCGAAGGCCACCATGGCCCAGCCGATGATGAGGAACACCAGGCTGTTGCTCATCACCAGCACCAGCATGCTGGTGATGAAGAGGTTCATGAGGGCGAAGAAGCGGTTGAAGCTCGCGTCCTCGGCCATGTAGCCCACGCTGTAGACGTGGATCAGCCCGCCGATGCCGGTGATCACCAGCATCATCAGGATGGCCAGGGGGTCGATGCGAAGGCTGAAGGCGGCGCTGAGGCCGGCGTGGGCGGACACCCCGGACCCGCTGCCTGTTGAAGCGTTCAGCCATCTCCAGAAGGTGACCGTCACGCCGCGGTGGGACGGGCTCTGGGCGAGCATCGTGGCCAAGAGGACCAGGGTCGCCACGAACGCCCCCAGCACCGATCCCGGCCCCAGGTAGGCGACCACGCGCCGCGGCAGCCGCCCGGCGGTCACCGCGTTCACGGCGAAGGAGGCGGTGGGCAGCCCCAGGACGACGGCGCTGAGAACCAGCGTGAGCTGAGGGTTCACTCGGACATCTCGCTGAGCTCGTCCAGGTCAAGGCGCCGCCCGCTCCGGTAGACCCCGGTGATGAGCGCCAGCCCGACCACCACCTCACTGGCTGCCACCGCGATCACGATGAGCGCGAAGACCTGGCCGGCCATGGTGTGGGTGTAGCGGGCGTAGGTGACCAGGGCCAGGTTCGCCGAGTTCAGCATCAGCTCTATGCACATGAAGACCACCAGCGGGTTGCGACGCACCAGGACCCCGGCCGCCCCGATGGCGAACATGGCGGCGGAGAGGATGAGGAACCCCGGGAAGAGCCCGCTCACACCAGCTGCCTCCGCCGCCGGGAGAGGTACACGGCGCCCACGGCCGCCACCAGCAGCAGCAGGGAGGTCACCTCGAAGGGAAGCAGGTAGGTGGTGAAGAGCTGGTCCCCCAGCGTCTGGACCTGGCCGTGGGCGTTGACCGCCACCGGGGAGAACGGCCCCAGGGCGCCGTGAAGGCGCCCATGGGCCCCCACCGTGATCCCGTTGAGGGTGAGACGCCCGATGAGGAGGGTGAAGGCCACCGCGCCGACTCCGCCGAGCAGGAGGCGCAACTCCACTGACCGCAGCCGCTCCTCCGCCCCCGGGGAGAGCAGGGCGATGATGAAGACGAAGAGCACCATCACGGCGCCGGCGTAGACGATGATCTGCACGGCGGCGATGAACTGGGCGTCCAGGAGCAGGAAGAGCACCGCCAGAGCCACCATGTTGAGGACAAGGCTCATCGCCGAGTAGATGGTGCGCTGGCTCAGGACCACCCCCAGCGCTCCCAGGAAGGCGATCACCGCCGCCAGCCCGAAGACGACGCTCAACCCCCCCCTCCCCTCCCGCCGGGGATCGGCGGCCTGAGACCGGGTGCCGATCCCGCGGGACCCGCGTGGCTTGACCCGGCCCCCCTCGGGCTGGGCTGGGAGGCGGCCTGTCCGAGGCCGGGGGCCACTGCCACCGGAAGCGGCTGGAAGCCGGGCCAGGCCTCCAAGAGGTCATCCTTGGTGGCCACCAAACGCTCCCGCTTGTAGTCGACCAGGTCCAGTCGGGGACCGAGGGTGATGGCCTCGGTGGGACAGGCCTCAGCGCAGTAGCCACAGTAGATGCAGCGCATCAGGTTGATCTCGTAGCGGATCGCGTAGCGCTCGCCCGGCGAGACCGGGTGCTCCGGATCGTTCTCCGCCGCCTGCACGTAGATGCAGCCCACCGGGCAGGCGCCGGCGCAAAGCTCGCAGCCTATGCACTTCTCCAGCCCGTTGTCATACCGATGGAGGATGTGGCGGCCGCGATGCCGCGGGGGGACGGGGCGCTGCTCCTCGGGGTACTGGATGGTGATCGGCGGGCTCACCATCTCCCGCATGGTGGTGCGCAACCCACCCAGCAGCTCACGGAACATAGGGGTTCACCTCCGGACGTCGGAATCCCGGCCTCACCGCAGTGCCACGAACACGCTGGTCAGCATCAGGTTGGCGAGCCCGAGTGGCAGCAGCACCTTCCAGCCGAACTGCATCAGGCGGTCGTAGCGCAGCCGGGGGAAGGTCCAGCGCACCCACATCATCACGAAGAGCAGCAGGGCCACCTTGGCCACGAACCAGATCGGGCCCAGCCAGTTGGGCAGGAAGAAGAAAGGCGCCATCCAGCCGCCCAGGAAGACCACGGTAGCGATGGAGCAGACGGTGACCATGTTGATGTACTCGGCCATGAAGAAGAGGCCGAACCGCATCCCGGAGTACTCGGTGTGGTATCCCGCCACCAGCTCTGCCTCCGCCTCGGGAAGGTCGAAGGGCAGCCGGTTGGTCTCCGCCAGGGCTCCTGTGAAGTAGAGCAGGAATCCCATGGGCTGGAGGAACACGAACCAGAGGGAGTGCTGCTGGTTGACGATGGTCTCCAGATTCAGGGAACCGGCCAGCAGGACGGGCCCGATGAGGGCGAAGCTGACCGCCATCTCATAGCTGATCAGCTGCGCTGAGCTTCGCAGCGCCCCGAGGAGGGGGTACTTGGAGTTGCTGGCCCAGCCCCCGAGAAAGATGGAGTAGACCCCGAGCGAGGTGATGGCGAGGATGAAGAGCAGGCCGATGTTGAGATGGGCCAGGTCCCAGTGCAACGGGTAGCCGCCGGGGCAGGAGGCCGAGAGCGGCCCGGCGCCATGCGTCCCGGCGATGCAGATCGTCTGATTGATGGGGATGACCGAGAAGGCGAACAGCGCGGCACAGGCTGCCAGGGCCGGGGCCAGAAGGTAGAGGAAGTTGTCCCGTCCCTCGGGCGCCACCTTCTCCTTGGTGAAGAGCTTCACCCCGTCGGCCGCCGGTTGCAGGAACCCGAAGGGACCGACCCGGTTGGGGCCGTAGCGGAGCTGGATCCGCGCGGAGACCTTGCGTTCCGCCAAGGTCAGGTAGGCGAAGGCGGTCATCAGGACGAAGATGATCAGCACCCCCTTGACCACCGCCACCACCACCGCCAGCAGCACAGAGGTGGCCGCCGTGCTCACTCCCGGCTCCCCCACCGAGCCCTCATCCCGGCCTCGGCCCCGCGATAGGCCGGGACGACGGCGGCCAACTTCTGGAAGACGGGGGTCGCCATCGGGGGCACCCCGAGGTCGGTCCCCAACGCCTCGGCCAGCTCCCCCAGGGTGCGTAGGTCGGTGGGGAAGGTGAGGCCAGGCTCGACGGCCGCCCGCACCCGCTGGACCCTTCCCTCGGTGTTGGTCACGGTGCCCGCCTTCTCGACGATGGTCCGCCCGGGGATCAGCACGCTGGCCCCCCGGCTGGCCGCTCCCGGATGGGCCGTCACCACCACGGCCGCCTCCAC
>JAKBTP010000176.1 GCA_021844355.1 bacterium
GTCACCGAGATCGGGATCGAACGAAACACTCAGCTTGTCTACCTTCACACGCGGATCATACCGTGGTGGGACGTACCATGGCATGACGCAAGTGGACCCGGTGCTGCTCCGTGTCCATCACCTCTGAAGCGTCCAGAAGCTACGTGGCTCCGTTGTGCCTGCCACGACGCGCTCGGCCGGGCCCCGATCGGGCGCTCTGGAGGTAACTGCTCACAGCCCTCGCTGGTCAGAGGGCAGCGAGGGCTGTGAGCAATTACTGGCCGACTACTTCGAGGACGCTGCGGCCCACCTGATCCAGAGAGCCAGAGCCAAGGACCAGCGCGTGGGCGCCTGGTGGCACCTTGACGCCAGCGGGGCCGAGACCCACGCCGTTCCCCAGCACTACTGCACCTCGTATGACGATTGCCCGACGGTCAAGACCGGCCGTCGCAATCCCCGGATGCAGCGGGTCGGCACCGCCACCGCCAAGGCGACGCGGCAACTTCTGGTGACCATGCCGGTTGAGGAGCAACCCGGCTCGATCTCAATCGAGGGGCTGAGCGTTATCCCCAGCGGGGCCAGCGTCGTTGACCACGAGCGCAACGGCCGTCGCTTCACCTCCGGCGGGCACTGGTGGTTCACCAGGGACATGGATGCCGGGGTGAGGGCGTACTCCCGCGGAAGTAGGGTGGTCAAGGCGTGGCACGGCTTTCTCCACATGGAGGTGATCGACCACTTCACCCACGCCCCGCTCGCCAGCTGGCTGATTCCCGCCGATCAGCAGGAGCACGCCGCTTACGAGGCACTCTTCGAGCGGGCCTAAAGGCACCTCGACGCCGTCCCATACCTGGTCGCCGGTGACGCCGGCTACTCAGTGGAGCACGCGTTCAAGTCCAACAGCAACTTGGGGGTCGGATCGGTCTTCCCGTTTCGCCGCCACGCCGGCAGCGAGTCGGCGCACCGCCAGCCGACTGCAGTCTACGACGAGCACGGCATCCACAGGTGTCGCCGCTGCGGAGGGGAGTCGGATTTCGTCCGGTTCGCCGTGACCAGGGGAAAGGGGCGGCTCTGGTTCCGTTGCCGGCTGCCCCAGTCGCAGAAGTGCCAGGGCGAGCAGAGCATCTTTTGCGACCAGGCGCCTCGTCACCTGCTCCCGGTCTGGCGCATCGAGCCAGCGCACGCGGCCATGCGGGTTTCCCATCAGTCGTACGAGCACAAGCACCGCGACCTGAGGTCCAGTACCTGCTGGCACCAGACTGCCTGGCACTGCGCCCGAAGCGGCCCGGGATGGCGTGGCAACAACTTCGGGCCCCCGCGGCCATGCTCATCGAGTGGCTGAGGGTCTTCCAGCGCGGCGGCTGGGGCGACAGGCCCGCCATGGTCGGCCCAGCCCGGGAGACAGGTCGTGGCACCATGGTGAAGCGCCTGCTCCAGCTCCGCTCAGACCGTCGCGCCGCCGCCAGGGCGCCGACGGGATCCGATCCACCGATCGTGATGGTGCCACCCGCCGCCTGAACTCGACCGCCCGCACGACGGGATGAGTTCGACGCAGCTTCAGATAGGCGGGCCGCACAATCGTGCCCGCTTGGACGCCTTCCGGGCCTACTCCTGGACTCAGATCCGCGCCCTCGGGCACGCTCAAGCTGGCTACATCCCCTTCAATTGCCCCCAAAACGCCACCTCGGAGCAACCTTGCAACTCTCTTTGCAACAACCCTGGTGCGGCTCCCGGTCCCCTGGGGCCGGTTCGCCCGGAGCCTCGAAGTCCGTCGTCACGCCCCCTTCCCGCGACGGCACCACCCCGGCCAGTCCAGAGCGCAGGCGAACACCCAGCTCTTGCCCCGCTCCAGATAGACGCGCGAGGCCGGGGCTCCGGGCCAACCTGCCTCGGAGCCGCCCCGGCCTGCCGCCGGGCCGCTCAGGATGCCGTCAGCACGACCGGGATCGAGACCACGTCGATCCGGGAGCCGTCTTTTGCGGAGAGGTCAAAGACGGTGAGCTGTCCGGCGCCAGCGAGATGGGTGTGATAGGGGAAGGTGAAGTCGAAGTGGCCGCGCTGCCCGGTGCCGGAGGTGGCCATAACCGACTCATCGAGGACCAGGGTGCCACCGGCGTCGCGCAGCTCGATCCGGAACTGGGCCTCAAACACATTGGCCGTGCCCACCACCCGGATCGAGGTCCCGACGGCGTCACCGGGGGCCGGGGTCTCGACGAAGATCGCCGGGAGCACCGACTCGAAGTCGGACCGCTGGACCGGTTGGCTGAGGCTGATGTCGGCACCCAGCAGGTGGGTCACCACCTGGCCCTGGAACTGAAACTGGACGCGGGTCACTCCGGGGAAGTGGGTGAGGGTGAAGGTGACCTGGGCCAGCCGCGCCAGGGCCGATGACGGGCTGCCCGAGCTGCTGAACCCCCCGCTCAGGTTGACCGTCGCGACCTGCCCCGAGATGCTGAGGCCGAGCAGCCTGGTCCCCTGCGGGACCTGCGAGCTCAGCCCGGCCTGGGACTCCAGGGCGGTTGGGCCGCTCAACAGCTCGGTCATCGCGGCCCGGGCGATCGCCTTGGTGGCGGGCACCTGGTGGTGGGCGGTGCCGAGGTGATCTCCGCGCATGAGGTACACGTACACCGTGGTGGCTGCGGTGGAGGTGGTCGGCGAGGGGCTTGGCGAGGTGGTGGCCCCAGCTGATGGGGTCGCGGATGGTGAAGGGGTGGGCCGGGATGGGCCCTCGCCGCAGGCGGTTGCCGCAACCAACACCCCGAGGACGGTCGCCATGACCGTCGCGGCGGTCCGCAGGCGGCCAAGCCTGGCCCTCCGGAGGTACCGACCGGCGCCCTCCGCCCAGCTCAATGGTCCCGCCCGCCGCGCCCGCTCACCTGGCGGGAAGCCCCGGTGAGGACCCCCTCGGTTCCCAGTTCCTCTGCTGCTTGTCTCGCTCATGATCGACCTCTACGACGCTCACCGCGATGGAAGGCCACCCTCTGACTGTGGGCCGGAGACGACCTCCCGCCAAGAGTGCTTTCGCGAGCCACGGCCGCGGATCCCACGCACGCGCCTGCGGGTAAACGCCCGGTCCCCGGGCCGGGGGCGGCCCCCCCATCGGCAAGTGGCTGGCTGAGGTGCTGGAAGTGGGCCGTCGAGCCTCAGCGGGTAGATTCACCCGGCTGGCGGTGGGCGCTTTCCAGGTGACGTCGGAAGGCGCCCCGGGGCCAAGCTGAACCAAGGGCCCGGGCCTTTCCGGGTGGTGCCGTCCGGGGCAGGCGGCCGCTGGTTCCGCCCCAGGGAGACCGCGATGGACAATCAGGTCGCCGCGAGTTCCTATCCAACCTCGCTGACCGGCAGCCTCGATCCGGGGATGAGCCGCTGGCTGTGGCTGGTGAAATGGCTGCTGGCAATCCCCCACGTGGTGGTGCTGGCTGCTCTCTGGATCGCGGCGGGGGTCCTCACCTTCGTAGCGGGGCTGGTCATCCTGGTGACGGGCCGGTACCCAAGGCCGATCTTTGACTTCAATGTCGGGGTGATGCGATGGAGCTGGCGGGTGGCCTTCTACGCCTATGCGGCGCTGGGCACGGACCGTTACCCACCATTCAGCCTGCACTCCGACCCCACCTACCCGGCCGACTTCGCGGTGGAGTACCCGGAGCACCTCTCCCGCGGCCTGGTCCTGATCAAGTGGTGGTTGCTGGCCATCCCACAGTACCTGGTCGTGGTGGTGCTCACCGGGGGCTTCGGGGTGGTCCTGGGCGGCCCCGGCCACATCATCACCGGCAGCGGACTCATCGCCCTTCTGGTGCTGATCGCGGCGGTGGCTTTGCTCTTCTCCGGCACCTACCCCCGCCCGCTCTTCGATCTGACGATGGGACTCGACCGCTGGTGCTACCGGGTCCTGGCCTACACTGCGCTCATGACCGACCAGTACCCGCCCTTCCGGCTCGACTGTGGCGGAACCGAGTCCTCGGCCACGGTCCAGGCGACGGCGGGCCCTGCCCGAGGTGGCCGTGCGGCGCCGGCCTGAGCCCGGGGGCGGCTTCCGGCCCCGGGCCGGCCGCACCGGGCTGCCCGCCGTCCGCCCCGGGTGGCGCAGACTGGCGTTGCGGCTCCCGGGTGAGCCCCCTGCCCCGACGACCGTGATGATGAGCCCAGCTCTACTGCTGGGAGTGGAGTTCGGGATCGATGGGGAGGCCGGGGCCGCGCCGTCGTGAGGAGGAAGGGCATGCGTGGCTGGAGACGGATGAACCGGTGGCAGCGGGCCGGGATGGGGGTGGCAGCAACAGTTCAGCTGGGGTTGGCCGCACTGGCGGGAGCCGACCTGGCACGCCGCAGGCCGGAGCAGGTCCGCGGCCCCAAGTGGCGGTGGGCCCTCCTCATCGGGGTGAACTACGTCGGTCCGCTCGCCTACCTCCGCTGGGGACGCATCGCCGCCTCCCCGCCCGGCGCGAGGGGCGGGAAGACGGGCCCGGCCAGCCCCGCTACCTCCTAGGGCAGCGGCCCGGTGCGGGCGAGTTGGCGGGCATTCCTCGCCGCGAGTTGGCGCACGGGGACGGCCCGGCGCGGGCGGGAGCCGATGAACTACCCCCCCAAGGAGGGGCGGGGGATTCTGGAGATTCTCCGCGCCAACGTGTTCACCCGCTTCAACGCCATCCTGGCCGGCCTCTTGATCGTGGTCGCGGTGGTCGGGCCCCCTCAGGACGGCCTGTTCGCCCTGGTTCCTGCGGTGAACACCGCGATCGGCGTCCTCCAGGAGCTGCGGGCGCGGCGCGCGCTGGCCCGGCTCACCGTGGTCACGGCGCCCCGCGCCCGGGTTCGCCGGGACGGGAAGGTGCTGGAACTCCCGGTGGAGTCGGTGCTCCAAGGGGACATGATTGAGCTTCGCCCCGGCGACCATCTGATCGCCGACGGCAGGGTGCTGAGCAGCCGAGGGCTGCAGGTCGACGAGTCACTGGTCACGGGCGAGTCCGAGCCGGCTGAGAAGGAAGCGGGCGCCCTGGTCCTCTCCGGATCTTTCGTCGTCGCCGGCTCCGGCGACATACGGGCGGAGGCGGTCGGGGAGGCCGCCTACGCCCGGCGCCTGGAGAGGGAAGCCCGGACCTTCAAGCTGGTCAGATCGGAGCTCCAGGCCGGCACCAACCGGATCCTGCGCGGGGTCACCTGGGTCATGGTCCCGGCGGCGTTCCTGCTGGTCAGCGCCCAGGTCATTCGCTCCGGCTCCCCCATCGACTCCGCCCTGCGCGGGTCGGTGGCCGGGGTGGGCGCCATGATCCCCGAGGGGCTGGTGCTGCTCACCTCGATCGCCTTCGCCCTCGGAGCCATCCGTCTTGCCCAGCGCCGGGTCCTCATCCAGACCCTTCCCGCCGTGGAGGGGTTGGCCCGGGTCGACGTGCTCTGCATCGACAAGACCGGCACCCTCACCCAGCCCACCATGCGGGTGGCGGCGGTGAACCGGCTCGGTCCGGCCGACCCCGAGCCGGTCCTGAGCGCCCTGGGCGCCGCCGACCCGGCCCCCAACGCCACCATGACCGCCCTGGTCCGGGAGTACCCGGCTCCTCCGGACTGGCGCTGCTCGAAGACGGTGCCCTTCTCATCGGCCCGGCGGTGGAGCGCCGCCGAGTTTGACGGCCACGGCGCCTGGGTGCTGGGGGCGGCCGACGCCCTCTTGGGACCCGGCGCCCAGGCTCCAGCGGTGGCGGAGCTACTGGACCGCGGCGCCGCCGCCGGGGAGCGGGTGGTCCTGCTGGCGGCGGCGCCCGGCGGTCTGGCGGATTCGTCCCTGCCCCAGGACCTGCGGCCGGCGGCCATCGTCCGCCTCCAGGAGGAGCTCCGGCCCGAGGCCGAGCCCACCGTCGCCTACCTGCTCCGCCAGGGAATAACGGTGAAGGTGCTCTCCGGAGATGATCCCCGGACGGTGGCTGCGGTAGCCCGCCGGGTCGGGATCCCAAACAGCGAGCACGGGGTGGACGCCGGCCACCTCGGCGATCACCAGGAGGCTCTGGCCGCGGCGATGGCCGGCGGCTCGGTCTTCGGGCGCGTCGGACCCCAGCAGAAGCGGGCGATGATCGCCGCCCTGCAGTCGGCGGGCCACGTCGTGGCCATGACCGGCGACGGGGTGAACGACGTGGCGGCGCTGAAGCAGGCGGACATCGGGATCGCCATGGGCTCGGGCAGCCAGGCCAGCCGGGCGGTGGGGCAGGTGGTGCTGCTGGACAGCTCGTTCGCCGCGGTGCCCATGATCCTGTCGGAGGGGCGGCGGGTCATCAACAACGTGGAGCGGGTCGCCGGAGTGGTGGTGACCAAGACGGTGTACGCCGCCATGCTGGCGCTGGCGATCGGCATCCTGGCGGTGCCCTACCCCTTCTACCCCCGCCACCTGACCGTCGTCAGCGCCTTCACCATCGGGATCCCGGGGTTCTTCCTGGCCCTCGGCCGCCGCAACCCGCGCGCCCGCGCCGGCTTCACCTCCCGGGTTCTCGCCTTCACCATCCCCGCCGGCCTGGCCGCCGGCGGAGCGGTGCTCGGGGCGTACCAGCTGGCACGGGCTAATCCCCAGGCCACCGCGGTCCAGGACCAGACGGCGGCCGCCCTGGCCCTGTTCGTGGTGGGCATCTGGGTGCTGGCGAGGCTCAGTCGGCCGCTGAACTGGCCCAGGGCGGCGCTGGTGGCGGCGATGGTGGTGCTGGGAGCCGCGGCCGTCGCCGTCCCACTCACTCGGCAGGTCTTCTCAATCTCGTTCCCACCTCCCGAGGTGCTGGTCGAGACCGCCGCGGTGGCGGCGGGCGCGGTGGGAGTGGCGGCCCTCTGGCTGCGGGTGGAACCAGCCGTTAGACGGGCCCTGCCGGAGCGCTCGCATGGTCACTGACGGCCAGCTGCGCCTCCAGGAGCTGGTTGGTCGCCGCGGGGCGATGGTGTTGTTGGCGGCGACCCTGGCGGGCCTGGCGGTCGGCGGTGCGCTGACGATCCTCGGTCTCTCCAGGGCCGGCAGCGCCAGCTGGGTGGCGACCACGGCCCTGGCGATGGCTCCCAGCCTCTGGTGGGTGCTCGACGGCCTGCGCCGCTCCCGACTGGGGGTCGACGTGATCGCCCTCCTGGCCCTGGTCGGGGCCCTGCTGGTGGGCGAGTACCTCGCCGGAGCGGTGATCGGCGTCATGGTGGCCAGCGGTCGGGCGCTCGAGGCTTGGGCGGCGGCCAGCGCCCGCCGCGAGCTGAGCTCCCTGCTCCAGCGCGCCCCCAAGGTGGGCAAGCGGCACACACCCTCCGGCGTGGAGACGATCCCGCTGCAGCAGGTCGAGGTGGGCGACCTCCTGCTGGTGGGGTCCGGGGACGTGGTCCCGGTCGACGGCGTTGTCGCCAGCCAGCTGGCGGTGCTGGACGAGTCGGCCCTCACCGGCGAGCCGCTGCCGGTCGAGCACCCCGTGGGGGAGCCGGTTCGGAGCGGAGTTGTCAACTCCGGGGACCCGTTCGACCTCCGGGTCACCGCCCGCGAGGCGGACAGCAGCTACGCGGCGATCGTGCGCCTGGTCCGGGAGGCCGAGTCCTCCACGGCTCCCTTCGTGCGTCTGGCCGACCGCTACGCCGCCTGGTTCCTACTGGCCACGCTGCTGATCGCCGGGGGGGCCTGGGCCTACTCCGGCGACCTGGTCCGGGCCGTGGCGGTGCTGGTGGTTGCCACCCCCTGCCCGCTGATCCTGGCGGCGCCGGTCGCCATCGTGGCCGGGCTGTCGCTCGCCGCACGGCGGGGCGTGGTGGTCAAGGGGGGCCGGTCCCTGGAACAGCTGGCGCGCTGCCGGGTCCTGCTCCTGGACAAGACCGGGACCCTGACGATCGGCCAGCCCGAGGTGGCCGACGTTCTGAGCGCCGGGCCCCAGCCCGGCACCGAGATCCTGCGCCTCGCGGCCTCCCTCGACCAGGCCTCCTCCCACGTCCTGGCCGGCGCCATCGTGCGCGCGGCTCGCCTCTCCGGTCAGACCCTCAGCGCGCCGACTGGGGCCCGGGAGGTGGCCGGCTCTGGGATCTCCGGGGTCGTCGACGGCATCCCGGTCGCCCTTGGTCGGGCGGCGTTCGCCGGAGCCGCCGAGGGGCTCCCCTGGGTGCGCGCCGCACGCCGCCGCGCGGCGCTGGAGGGCGCCGCCACCGTGTTCGTCCAGGTCGGCCCGGCCGCCGCGGGCGTCCTCCTGCTCGCCGATCCGGTGCGGCCCGACGCGGCCCGGACGCTGCGAGCCCTGCGGCGAGCCGGGATCGAGCGGGTGGTGATGGTCACCGGGGACCGTCCGGAGGTCGCCCAGGCGATCGGCGCCGCGGTCGGGGTGGACGAGATCTTCGCCGAGCGCGCCCCGGCGGACAAGTCCGACGTGGTGCAGATGGAGCGCCGTCGGGGCCCGGTGATGATGGTCGGGGACGGCGTGAACGACGCTCCGGCGCTGGCCCTGGCCGACGTCGGCGTGGCGATCGGAGCCCGGGGCGCCAGCGTTTCCTCCGAGACCGCCGACGTGGTGCTGACCGTAAACCGCCTGGATCGGCTCGGGGAGGCCATGGCGGTGGCCCGCCGCTCCCGGTCGATCGCCATGCAGAGCGTGGTCGCCGGGATGGTGATGTCCCTGGCGGCGATGGGGGTGGCGGCGGCGGGCTATCTCCCACCGGTGGCCGGCGCGGTGCTGCAGGAGGCGATCGACGTCATCGTCATCCTCAACGCGCTTCGGGCGCTGCGCCCGGGACGGGGCTCCCGGGCCCTTCCGGCGCCCGACGCTGACGTGATCCGGGAGTTCCGCGGCCAGCACCCCGCCATCCGGGCCGCGATCGAGGGCATCCGGACCGCGGCGGAGGCGCTGGACACCGAGGAGCCGGCGGATGCCCTTCGCCGCGTCCGTGAGCTGCGGGCCTCGCTGGTGCGCAAGGTCCAGCCCCACGAGGAGGCGGAGCAGACCGTCCTGTACCCGGTGCTGGACCGGCTGCTGGGCGGCACCG
Source organism: bacterium (assembly GCA_021844355.1). Classification (GTDB taxonomy): domain Bacteria; phylum Chloroflexota; class Dormibacteria; order Aeolococcales; family Bog-877; genus JAJYXT01. The sequence continues at coordinate 8,932 of JAKBTP010000176.1, forward strand.
ACGCCACCGGGACGATGAGCCGGGCGCACGGCGAGATCCTCCACCAGATCCGGCTTCTGGGCCTCCTGCTCGACCAGATGGGCTCGGACGCCCCCGGACCCGCCGACCTGGCCGAGCTCCGCCGCCTCCTGTTCGGCCTCTACGCGGTGCTGCGACTCCACACCGAGCAGGAGGAGGAGTACTACCTCTCACTGGCCGAGGAGTAGGCGCCGGCGCCGCTCACGCGAGCGGCCCCGACCGGGGCAGGGCAGCCAGGGTGGAGCCGGCCCTCAGTCCGGCTCCAGCGGTGCGTTCGCGCTGCCCCCCTCGTCATGATTCTGGTCCACGGTTATGGTGGCATCGTCGGGTGCCGCGCCCAGCTCACGCAGCCGCTCGCGCATCTCTCACATCTGCCGCTCCATCTCCGTCACCTCGCGGCTCTGCCGAGCCAGGGTCCTCTCGCGCTCCCAGGTGGCGTAGCGGTCGGCGGTGCCCACGACCTTGCGGCCGAGGGGCCCGAACCTCTCCTCGGCCCTCTGTTCGACCCCCTCACGAAGGTCCGCCACCTGCCGCTGACGATGCTCGATCTCGGACCTGAGACGGACGGTGAGCTCGTCCTTGAACTGGCGCTGCATCGCCAGCTCCCACCGCTGGAAGAGCTCGTCAGCCAGCCCCGCGGCGAGCTGGCGCATCTCGGCGGGCGCGGCCACCAGGGCCGTTCTCGGGGGCGCCCCTCCCGACTGTCTGGACTCTGACGGGTCTCTTGCCGGCTGCCCTCCCCCGGCCCCGGCAAGAGGATCCGAGGCACCCGGCGTCACGGCTGCGGGCCGGCCCGGCTCCCCCCGCGCGATCGACTCCGCAAGCCGCGGCATCCTCGGCCGCGACCCGGACCTCGAGCCGGCCGTCAACTTCGACCACCCGGGGGGATGGGTCGCCGGCCACGATCCGGCCCCTGGCCTCCTCCACCGACAGCCCGGTGCGCCGGGCCAGGTCCTCCACGGTCAGCAGGCGCTCGTCCGAGGTTGACCCCTCGCGGGCGGCGCCAACCGCCTCGGGTCGGCCAGCTGCCGACTCCCCCATCACCTCAGGCCGACTGCCGCCCCAGATCCTGGCCCCAGCGTCGGGCCCGGTCCAGCTCACCGTCGCGAAGGGGACCGTACTTGCCGCTCACGTGCAAGGCCTCCGGCTTGACCACGGATCGGTACCCCAGGCGCTCCGTGGCCCTCAGGACCTTGGGGGAGGCGCTGCCGAAGGGGCCCCGCACCCGGGTATCGAAGGCGGCGCACCGGCCGGTGCCCTGAGCCAGGCCGTCGAGCCACTGATGCATCGGAGGCTGGGTGAGGTCGGGGTCGCTCGGCGCGCGGCCCACCTCGGTCCTGACCCCCTCCAGACGTTGCTGGGTGGGCACACCGAAGGCGATGACCGGACAGCCCGCGACCAGGAGTCCGGCATCCGCCACCACCTGGGGAGTCGCCTCCGAGGTGGAGAGGACCCTGGTCCCGGGTCCGATGCCATCGGCGATCGCCCGGGCCACCGCCGCCGTGTTCCCCCACAGGGACTCGAACACCACCACCGCGTTCATGCCCATCCCTCCGTCGGGCGGGGTGCCCGGCTCTCCGCCTTGGCCGTGGTGCCCGCATCGCCCCCTGGCGATCCTACCGCTCCGGGCGGCACCGGACTGGAGCCAAGGTCAGCTTCCGGGATGGGTCGCTGCGCTAGTCGGGAGCTCGGTTCTTGCCCGCGATATGGCACCCACGTCCCAGCTCTTCTAGAATCCCCAGGTGGCCCGGTACAGCGGCCCTTCCGACCGTTCGCCGACAGTGTTGAAGCTGTCAGCGCAGATCGCCGGCCGGAGAGTGAGCTGAGACCGTGACCTGGCGGGAGCCGTGGCGCGCGCACTTGGCACGAGGTCCGCGGCTGGCGCTGGTTCCGGCGGCCCTCGGTCCCCAAGCGGGCATGGGGGCCGCCCTTGGGTGGGTGCTGGCGGCCGCCCAAGGTGGCGGGGGGACGCGCGGCGGGATCTGGAGCCGGCGCCAGCACCCAGGGCCCGTGGTGGCAACGCCCGGCCCCCCCGAGGAGCCGATCACCTTCGCCAGTGTTGGCGGGATCGATGAGGTCCGGGACGAGCTGGTTCAGATCGTCGACTTCCTGCGCCATCCGGAGCGGTACTGGCGCCTGCGCTGCCAGCTCCCGCGCGGCGTCCTCCTCGGGGGTCAACCCGGCGCCGGCAAGACGCTGCTGGCCCGGGCCGTCGCCGGGGAGGCCGGGGTCCCCTTCATTCACATGGCAGGTTCGGAGTTCGTGGAGGTGTACGTGGGGCTCGGCGCCAGCCGGGTCCGCCAGCTCTTTGCCAAGGCCCGCGAGGCGGGTTCGGCGATCGTCTTCATCGACGAGGTGGACGCCGTGGGCGGCCGCCGCCAGGGGGCCACCGGCGGCACCGCCGAACAGAATCACAGGCTCAACCAGCTGCTCACCGAGCTCGATGGGTTCACGCCCCGCTCCCGCCTGGTGGTGCTCGCCGCCACCAACCGCGTGGATGTCCTCGACCCCGCCCTGCTGCGGCCCGGACGGTTCGACCAGCAGATCACCATCCACGTCCCCGACCGGGCCGGGCGGCTGGCCATCCTTCGGATTCAGACTTCTCAGATGCCGCTGGGTTCGGAGGTGGACCTGGACCGGATCGCCGGTCAGACCAATGGCTGGGCCGGGGCCCACCTGAAGAACCTGGTCAACCGGGCGGCGCTCTGGTTGGCCCGCCTCGACCGCGCCGAGATCCGGACGGATGCTCTCGAGGCCTCGTATCAGCAGGTGCTCCTGGGGCCCGCCCGGACTGTCACCCTCAGCCTGGAGGACCGGGAGCGGGCCGCATACCACGAGGCCGGCCGCGCGGTGGCGGCGGTGCTGGGCCCGCTGCGGGCGGCTCCCGCCGCCCTCACCATCACCCCGCGGGGAAGGCGGACCGGGACCAGCGCCGCCGGCTCGGCCAAGGACACCTCTGACTTCACCGCCTCCGAGCTGCGGGCCCGGCTGGTGGCGGCCTTCGGCGGATGGCGGCCGTGACTGGACGCTCGGAGGCTGAGTTGATCCGCGAAGCGGTTGCCGTCCAGGTCCGTGCCTCGTGCCAACCCCGACCGAGGGGGCAGCTCTTCACGAGTGGCGATTCGTCGCTCGCAGAGCAAGCCGATGAGGCGCTCGCCGGTTTCGGTGAGCGCTGATCGCACTCATCTGCGACACCAGCGGACTTCTCGCGTATTTCGATGGAAGCGACGCGTACTGCGCTGCGGTCAGCAGGGTCATCGAAGCCGATTCGGGTCCTTTCATCGTGTCGCCCTACGTCGTCGCCGAGCTCGACTACTTGCTGGCGACTCGGCGAGGGGTTCACGCCGAACTGGCTGCACCGAACGAGCTGTCAGGCGGCGCCTGGGAACCGGCGAGCATGGAGGTCGCTGACCTTCGGGAAGCCTGCGCGGTGATCGACAGGTACCGAGATCAGGAGATCGGCGTCGCAGATGCTTCGCTGGTCGTACTCGCCCACCGGTACCGGACCGATCGTCTGCTCACTTTGGATCGTCGTCACTTTCGTGTGATCCGCTCGACTGCCGGAAAGCCGTTCACGATCTTGCCTGAAGCACTGTAACACGGGAGGGCGACGCGCAATCTCCCAAGTTCGTCTTGCATCGACCACGGCCCATCCGTGCTGGGGATCCCGGGATCCCTGGGCGGCGGCATCCGGTTCGAATTCTTTGCGTTGGTGGGGTTGTTGCAGAATTCTGTTTCTGGCCTCTGGCGACTTCGGCGAGGCCGTGTCCGGGGTCTTCCCATCTGGGGCGCGTACACGCTGCTACCGGTTTTCTGTACATGGCGGTGATGGCCGAGACGGCCCAGACCCGACGTGAACGAGGCACCTTGATGGCCTCAAACGAGTGAGTCTGACAGGGGTGAGCCGGAGGGTCTGCCGGGCTACGGGACCGGCGGGACCGCCACGAGCAGACCCCGGAGCGGCAGCCGCCGCTCAACAGGTATCGGCCAAGACCTTGGCCACCAGGGTGAGCAGATTGGAACTGGGAAGCCCGGGCTGCACCAGGACAGATTCGTCGCTGCCCCACTGAAGCCAAGGAGGCGGATTGGGTGAGTCTCCCAGGGCGCTGGGCCTACACTCCTGCGCGGGCCCCAGGCAGGGCCGGGTACATTTCTGCCCGCGCTACCATCAGACCGGTATACCATCCTGCGTGTAAATACGAATATCGGCCAGCTCGCCCAGGAGCTCTCACGTCTCAACCCGTGGTGGAGGGACAGGCGGTGGGCTTTGACCGACCCAGACCTGCGGGAAGCGGCGGACACTGGTCTCAGCTACCGTTCGGGGGCCCTATCCGGGCTTGTGACAAGGTGCCTATACGTACTGAGAGGTCCGCGGCGGGTGGGGAAGACCGTGGCTCTCAAACAGCAGATCGAGGACCTGATCGCCGACGAGGTACCGCCGACTGCGAAAATACGAGTGGCAGCCGACGACATGGCGGCCAAGGAGCTGCGGACCCTGGTGCAGAACACCGCGTTGCCAATGCTCCCCGCCGGTCACCGACGGGTCTGGTTCTTCGACGAGATCTCCTCCGTGACCGGCAACTCGGCGCAGGAAATCAAGTGGCTCCGAGACAACGACCCAGCGTTCCGCGAGGCCACGGTAGTCCTCACCGGATCTAACGCGACGGCGCTGACCGAGGCCGGTGGCGAGCTGGCCGGTCGACGTGGGCGAGCAACAAACCTGGACCGGTCCCTGTGCCCCATGGGCTTCCGAACCTTCGCCGAACTGGTGGCCCACGCCCCTTTGCCGGATGTGGAACCACTTGACGTGGCATCGTTACTTGGCGCGATAGCCCGCTCGGCGTACCAAGCGTCCCTCCCCTAGCTCGACGATCTCGTGCGCCTGTGGGAAACGCACCTCACCTATGGCGGGTTCCCGCGATCGGTGGCGACGCGTTTAAGCACAGCCAACGTTGTGCGGTCGGCCTATCCGGAGCTGCGTGGAACTCCTCCCGTCGGGCACCTCATTCAGACCTTCTTCCCTGAGCTCACCGCTCCTGCCTAGTGCCCATAAGACACCCGGTCGGGATGAGCGGTCCTTCCCGACCTGGACGCTGCCCAAGGTCGCCGTCGCCGTTTCGGGTCTTGCGCCACGTGGGTGGCTGCCCTCACGCCTTCGGAACTGGGACTGGCCCTCGCACCCGTCACCTGCCACACCGGCGCTGCCCCCTGAGTAGCTCTCCACATCAGCGGGTTGCCCCGCCGCTTCGATCCTCTGTTCGGATGTGGTCACACCTGGACTTGCCTTGGGTCTGCGCCGGGCAGAGTGCCCGAGTGCCCTTCTGCCGAGCACCACGGCCGCGGCCGTGTGCCCGGATACCTGGTGATGCTGGGCCAAGAGGGGAGCCAGCCGGTGCTGGCGGCCCCAGATTGAGTAGTAGGCGGCGGGGACGCCGACCACCGCTATGCCCCGCCGGGATGCCCCAGCCACCAGCCGGTCCCTGAACTTGGCGGTCAGCATCCCCGAGACCATCTTGCGGAACCAGTGCCTCGAGCCGTATCGCTCCC
>JAKBTP010000140.1 GCA_021844355.1 bacterium
ACACGTCAGTGTAGATGACCTCCGTACCTGCCAAGCCCTGGTCCAGGTCATTGGTTACCAGCACTTCGCCGCCCTCCCCGGGCAGCTCGGCCGCAGCCCGCAGGACGGCGGGAGCCGGCTCGTAGCCGGCGGGGGTCACGACCCGCAGGTCGATCCCCGCCACCTGGGCGGCCTCGATCCAGGAGTTGCAGACGTTGTTACCGTCGCCCACGAAGGTGACCCGGGCACCGGCCAGATGCCCAAGCTGCTCCCGCAGGGTGAGGCAGTCGGCGAGGATCTGGCAGGGATGGCCCAGGTCGGTCATGGCGTTGATGACCGGGGACTGCATCGCCCGGGCCAGCCCCCGAAGGTCGCGATCCGAGGGGATCCGGGCCACCAGCCCATCCACAAAGCGGTCGAGGATCCGCCCGACATCGCCGACGGACTCCCGTTTGCCCATCTCGATCTCCCGATCGAAGAGGGCGATCGGATGCCCCCCCAGGCGAGCGATCGCCGCCTCGAAGGATACCCGGGTGCGGTTGCTGGGCCGCAGGAAGATGAGCGCGACGGAACGTCGGGCCAGCGGTGTTCCCGGGTCAGCCCCCTGCTTGAGCTCCTCGGCCCTCTCCAAGAGTGCCACCAGCTCGGTGGAGCTGAGGTCTCCCACCGCGAGCAGGTCGCGGCCGCTCAGCCGCATCGCCTCGTCCCCCTGCACCCGACCGCAGCGGAACCCTGGATGGAAGCCCCGGCCTGCCAGCCGCCGATCAGCGCTTGGTGTATTGGGGGGCCTTCCGCGCACGCTTGAGCCCGGGCTTCTTCCGCTCCTTCATCCGCGGGTCGCGGGTCAGAAGGCCGGCCGCCTTGAGCTGTGGGCGAAGCTCGGCGTCCATCGCCACCAGGGCGCGGGCCAGGCCATGGGACACCGCCCCGGCCTGACCGGCGACACCGCCACCCTCGACCTTGACGCTGACCCGAACCCGCTCCGCGAGCCCGGTGACGCGCAGGGGACGCAGCGCCATCTCCTCCAGTTCACGACGCCCAAAATGGCGAAGCGGCTCGCGCTCGTTGACCACGGTCGTCCCACCGCCCGGGTACACCCGGACCCTGGCCACCGCCGTCTTGCGCCGGCCGGTGCCGTAGGAGTAGCCCTCGTGCTGGTCGTCGCTCAAAGTGGCAGAACCTCCCCACATTCGCCGAAGCGGATCGCCACCGGACGCTGGGCCTGGTGGGGATGGTCTCCGCCGGCGTAAACCTTCAACCTCTTCGCCTGCAGCTCCCCGAGGGTGTTGTGCTGCAGCATGCCCCGGACCGCCAGACGCAGCGGGGCAGTGGCGTCACGATCCACCAGCTCAGAGTAAGTCCTCTCGCGCCGCCCTCCCGGGTAGCCGGTGTACCGGTCGTAGATCTTCTCGGTCCGCTTCTTCCCGGTGACCCTCACACCCCGGGCGTTGACCACGACAACGTGGTCGGCACCCAATGCGTGGGGGGTGTAGTCCGGCCGGTGCTTGCCCCGCAAGACCCTGGCGATGTTGACCGCCAGGCGTCCCAGGGTCTCGCCCTCGGCATCCACCAGCCACCAGCGCTCGCTGCCGGAGCTGACGCCAGACGGGCTGAAGGTCGACTGGGCGATGCTGCTCATGCCGCGACTCCCTTGTGCACAGGCCAACGGTACTCCACCTGCCAGAGGTGCAGCCCGCGGGCCGGCGCAGCCCAGGGGCTCGCCGCTCTCGGGAGAGGCCTCTCCAGCCACTGCTGCAGCGCTGCGCCCGTGAGCCGACCCGCCCCCACGGCGACCAGGCAGCCCGCCAGGGAGCGCACCATCCCCCTCAGGAAAGCGTCTGCCCGGAACTCCAGGCGGACGCCGTCCCGAGTCTCCGCGACCTCGGACCGGTCGAGGGTCCGGACCGTCGAACCACCGGGCGCCGGGCTGCTCCCGAAGGCGGCAAAGTCGTGGCGCCCCAGCAGCCGCCGAGCGGCCAACCGCATCGGCGCCAACTCCAGGGGACGTGGCTGCTCCCACCAGTACATCCGGCCCACCGGCTGGGGCCGGGCCGCGGTGCGTACCAGGTAGCGGTAGGTCCTCCGCCAGGCATCGCGCCGGGGGTCGAAGCTGTCGCTCATTCGCGCCACCTCGAGCACTCGGACATCTGCCGGCAGCAGCCGGTTGCAGGCGGCCCTGAGAGCAGAGGGGTCCCAGGCGGTGTCCAGCTGGACTCGAGCCACCTGTCCCAAGGCATGAGCCCCGGCATCAGTCCGGCCCGCGGCACTCACGATGACCGCCTGACCGGTGGAGCTCGCCAGGGCCTCCTCCAGCCGACCGGCAACGGTGGCGACCCCCGGCTGGCGCTGCCACCCGTGGTAGGCGGATCCGTCGTAGGCCACCTTGAGGCCGTACGTGAATCGCTCGGGGGTCAATCCACGAGCTCCAGGATCACCACCGGCGCCCCGTCGCCCGGACGCGGGCCCTTGGCCACGATCCGGGTGTAGCCGCCGGGCCGGTCTCGGAACTGATCGGCGTATTGGCTGAAGAGCTTGGCCGCCACCTCCTCCCGGGAGATCTGCCGGGCCACCTGGCGACGGTGGTGCACGTCATCCACCTTGGCGGTGGTGACCAGCTTCTCCGCCCACCGCCGGACCTCCTTGGCCTTGGCCTCCGTGGTCTCGATCCTCCCGTTCTCGAAGAGGGCGGTGGCCAGGTTGCGGGTCAAGGCTTGCCGGTGGGCCGACGTGCGGCCCAGCTTCCTGCCGGCCTTGAGATGACGCACCCTAGCCGCGCTCCGCCGGCTGGAAGACCGAGTCGATCTCCGACTCGGGGACGAAACCCTTGGCCACCAGCTTCTGCTTGATCTCGTCGAGCGACTTGGTGCCGAAGTTGCGCAGCGCCATGAGCTCCTCCAGGCGCATCGCCAGCAGGTCGCCCAGCTTGGTGATGTCATTGGCCTTGAGGCAGTTGAGGGCGCGAACGCTGAGCTCCAGCTCCTCGACCGGCACCTCGCTGAGCTTGCTCTTCTGGTCCGCCTCCCGCACCACCGCCTCGGTGGCCGAGCTGAGACTGTCACCGAAGCTGGTGAAGAGGCTCAGGTGGTGACTGTAGTACTGGGCCGCCCGGCTGACCGCCTCCACCGGGGTGATGGTCCCGTTGGTCCACACCTCAAGGGTGAGCTTCTCCCAGTCGGTGTCCTGGCCCACCCGGGTCCGCTCCACCAGGAAGTTGGCCTTGTTGACCGGGGTGAAGATGGCGTCCACCGAGATCACCCCGATCGGCTGCCCCTCTCGCTTGTTGCGCTCCGCCGGCGAGTAGCCCCGCCCCAGCTCCACGGTCAGGTCCATGCGCAGGGAGGATTGCGGCCCGTCCAGGGTGCAGATGTACAGGTCGGGATTGGCGATCTCCGCGTCGGCGTTGGGGGTGATGTCCGCCGCCGTCACCCGCCGGGGGCCCTGCACGTCCAGGGTCAGGTGGGCCCCATCAGGGTTGTGGCAGGTGAGAGCCAGCTGCTTCAGGTTGAGCAGGATCTCCCCCACGTCCTCCTTCACATGCTTGATGCTGGAGAACTCGTGGGCCACACCCTCGATGGACACGGCGGTCACCGCCGCCCCGGTCAGGGATGACAGCAACACCCGCCGAAGCGAGTTGCCGAGGGTGGTGCCGTACCCCGCCTCCAGGGGTTCGATCTCGAAGCGCCCGTAATCACGAGCACTGGAAACTTCACGGACCGTCGGTTCGATCGCAGTCTCTGGCATCAGCAGTGAGTTCCTTTCGTCTGGGGGCGCCGCCGCCCCGGGGTTAGCGGGAGTAGTACTCGACGATGAGCTGTTCGTCGATGCTGGTCTCCATCTCCCCGCGCTCGGGAAGGCGAACCACATCGACCCGCAGCTCCTCCGGGTAGAGGCTCAGCCAGCTGGGCACCGCCTGGCCGGCCCGAAAAGCCACTGAACGGGTCACTGGCTCCTTCTCCTGGTGGCCGGGACGCACCTGCACCACCTGTCCGGGGCGGACCTGGTAGGAGGGGATGTTGACCACCTTGCCGTCCACCTGGAAGTGACGGTGGCTGACCAGCTGCCGCGCCTCGGCTCGGGAGCTGGCGAAGCCGGCCCGGTAGACCACGTTGTCCAGCCGCTGCTCCAGCATCTGCAGCAGCGCCGTGCCGGTGACCCCCTTGCCCGCCGAAGCTCGCTCAAAGTAATTGCGGAACTGGGTCTCCATCACACCGTACACCCGGCGCCCGCGCTGCTTGGCCCGGAGCTGGATCCCGTACTCGCTGATCCGCCGGCGGCGGGCCAGTCCGTGCTGTCCTGGCGGGGTGGCGTTGCGCTTGGTGAAGGTGCAGCGGTCGCCGACACACTTCTCTCCCTTGAGGAAGAGCTTCACGCCCTCCCGTCGGCAGAGCCGGCAGACCGGGTTGTGAGGATTGGCCATGGCTCAGACCCGCCGCCGCTTGGGCGGGCGGCAACCGTTGTGGGGAATGGGGGTGACGTCCACGATGGCGGTGATCTCCAGCCCGGCGGCCTGGAGGGAGCGGATGGCCGCCTCCCGGCCCGACCCGGGACCCTTCACCAGCACCTCGATCGACTTCAGCCCGTGCTCCATCGCCCGCTTGGCCGCGGCCTCGGCGGTCAGGCCCGCGGCGAACGGGGTGCTCTTGCGCGACCCCTTGAAGCCCGACGACCCGGCGCTGCCCGAGGCGATGGTGTTGCCCTGGGTGTCGGTGAGTGTCACGATGGTGTTGTTGAAGGTGCTGAGTACATGCGCCTGGCCCACGGCGATGTTCTTCCGCTCTCGCCGTCGGGTCCGGACCACCTTCTTCTTCTTCGCCAATCAGCCTCCTACTCGGCTCCACCGGGGCAGCCCCGGGGAACCGCTACTTGCCCTTCTTCCGCCGCACGCCCACGGTCTTGCGCGGGCCCCGACGGGCCCGGGCATTGGTCCTGGTCCGCTGCCCACGCACCGGCAGCCCGCGCCGATGCCGGAGGCCTCGATAGGTCCCGATCTCCATCAGGCGCTTGATGTTGAGCGCCACCTGCCGGCGGAGGTCGCCCTCCACCTTGCCCGGCAGCTCCTTGGCCACCACGTCCCGGAGCCGGCTCACCTGAGCCTCAGAGAGCTGCCCCGCCTTTATGTCCGGATCGATCTGAGCGATCCGCAGCACTCGCTGGCTGGTGGTGAGCCCGATCCCGTAGACGTAGGTGAGGGCTATCTCGATCCGCTTGTCCCGCGGTAGGTCGACTCCGGCGATCCTGGCCACCTGCGCCTACCCCTGCCGCTGCTTGTGCTTGGGGTTCTCGCAGATCACCCTGACTGTGCCGGCACGCCGGATCACCTTGCACTTGGTGCAGATCCGCTTCACCGAGGCCCGGACCTTCACTGCCAGCTCCTCAACTCGCCTTCAGACCACCCTCGCCAGGATCCTGCCCCGTCCCGGATCGGTGGCCGACACCTCGATCACCACCCGGTCCCCGGGGAGAAGCCTGACGCTCGCCAGGCGCGCCCGGCCGGCCGCGTGCGCCACCACCTTGGCCCCATCCGCCAGCTCAACTCGGTAGAGCGAGTTGGGCAGCGACTCAAGGACCCGACCCTGGACCTGCCCGGGGTCAATCATGGTGAAGGGCGCACGAAACCAAGCCAGGTTTAGCCCGCAGAGAGTATAGCCGATCGAGGGACCTCAGGGTGGCGGTCATCCCGCGCCCCCGGGCAGCGCGGTGAGCACCTGTGGCCCTTCCGCGGTGACCGCCAGCGTGTGCTCGAAGTAGCAGGACCGCCGTCCGTCCGCCGTCACCACCGTCCAGCGGTCCGGCCGCACCAGGGTGGCGGCCTGCCCTTCGTTGACGATCGGCTCGATGGCCAGGCACAGCCCCGGTTTGATCTCCAGGCCCCGACCCGGTCGGCCGAAGTTGGGGACCTCGGGGTCCTCGTGCATGTCCCGGCCGATGCCGTGCCCGGTGTACCCCCTGACTATGGAGTAGCCGTGAGCCTCGACGTGCTGCTGGACCGCCGCCCCGATGTCCCCCAACCGGTTCCCCGGCCGGGCCATCTCGATGCCGCGGTCCAGCGCCTGCTTGGTCACCTCGATGAGCCGAGCTCCCTCGGGGTCCGCCTGGCCACAGGCCACCGTCAAACCGGCGTCCGCCCACCAACCCTTGTAGATCAGACCGCAGTCCAGGCTCACCAAGTCGCCGGGCCGGAGCTCACGAGGGCCGGGGATCCCGTGCACCACCTCCTCCTCGACCGAGACGCACAGGTGCTTGGGGAAGCCGTCGTAGCCGAGGAAACCGGGGTAGCTCTGGCGGCGGCGGATCTCCCGATTGGCGATCCGATCCAGGTCGTCGGTGGTCATCCCGGGCCGCACCGCCTCGGCCAGCAGGGCCAGGACCTCGGCGAGTCGCCAGCCTGCCTCCCGCATGAGGGCGATCTCGTCGTTGCGCTTCAGGGTGATCAACCGATCGCCTGCACCAGGGTCCGATTGACCTCCTCCACACTGGCACACCCGTCGACCCGGACCGTGGGCACCAGGTTGCCGAGGTACTCCAGCACCGGCTCGGTCTGTTCCCGGTAGACCCGCAGCCGCTCCTTGATGATCTCCGGGGTGTCATCCTCCCGCCGTTCCTCGGTGGCCCGCCTGGAGAGCCGGGCGACCAGCTCCTCCTCGGGTACCTCCAGGACCGCCACCAGATCGACCGGCGCATCCATCTTCTCCAGCAGCTCCTGGAGGGCCCGCGCCTGGGCCACGGTTCGCGGGAAGCCGTCCAGAACGAAGCCGCGAAGCTCGCCGTTCTCCTCCAGCCGGTGGCGGATCATGTTGACGATCAGCTCGTCAGGAACCAGCTTGCCGGCCGCCATGTAGTCCGAGGCCAGGTGCCCCAGCTCCGTGCCTGCAGCCCGGTGCTGGCGCAGCATGTCACCGGGGGCGATATGGTCCAGGTCATACCGCTCGCGGAGCAGCTCCGCCTGGGTCCCCTTGCCCGAACCCGGAGCGCCGAAGATGATCAGCCGCCGCCGCAGTCCCTGCCCTCCCATCGGCACCCCTCAGCGAATGAAACCCCGATACTGGCGCATGAGCAGCTGCGTCTCCAACTGCTTCATGGTGTCGAGCGAGACTCCTACCACGATCAGGATAGCGGTGCCCCCAAGATACAGACCCTGGCTCAACTGCTGGCCGGTGAGATAGGCCGCCAGCAAGGGCACCACCACGGTGATCAGCCCGAGGAACACCGCCCCGGCCAGGGTGATCCGGCTCATCACCCGGGCCAGGTAGTCCGCCGTGGCCCGTCCGGGCCGGATTCCTGGAATGTAGGTGGCGCTCTTCTTGAGGTCATCGGCCGCGTCCTGGGGGTCGAAGGTCACCGCGGTGTAGAAGAAGGTGAAGCCCATGATCAGCGCGAAGTAGAGGACCTGGTAGACCACGTTGAAGAGGATGTCAGGACCGGTCGGCGTCCAATAGGTGTGGAACCAGGTGGCGATCTGGCCCACCACGCCCCCGGTCTGACCCGCCGGAGGCAAGAAGAAGTTGCTGAAGATCTGGGGGAAGAACATGATGGAGATGGCGAAGATGATGGGGATGACCCCGGCCTGATTCACCCGCAGGGGCAGGAAGCTGCTCCTCCCCTGGTAGACCTGGCGGCCCACGACGCGCTGCGACGACTGGATGGGGATCTTGCGCGTGGCCTGCTGGACGAAGATGATCCCCGCCGCCAGCACGATGGCGATCACGGCGAGGGCGAAGATGGTGAAGGTCTGGGCCTGTCCGCCGTTGGTGAAGGAGATCACGGTGTTGGGGATCTGGGCCAGGATGCCGGCCATGATGATGATCGACACCCCGTTCCCCAAGCCGTACTCGGTGATCAGCTCTCCGAACCACATGATGATCACCGTGCCCCCGGTCAGGATCACGATGATCCCCAGGGTCTCGGCGATGGAGATGTTGGAGGGCAGGATGGAGAGGCCCTGGAAGCTGTAGCTCTCGAAGAGGCGGGTGTAGCCGAACGCCTGGAGCAGGGCCAGGGCGACGGTCAGGTAGCGGGCGTACTGGGTGAGCCGCCTGCGGCCCAGGTCCCCCTCCTTGGACAGCTCCTTGACTCGGGTCGAGATGACCGTCATCAGCTGCATGATGATGGTGGCGTTGATGTAGGGATTAAGCCCCAGGGCCACGATCGATATCCCGGCGCTGCTCCCCCCCGTGGACACCCCGCTCCCCGAGAAGAGGTTGATCAGCCCGAGCAGGCTGTTGTTCTGGTAGAGCTGGCGCAGGGCCACCGTGTTGACCCCCGGGATGGTGATCACCGCCAGCATGCGGAAGACCACCAGGAGCCCGATGGTGATGAGGAGCTTGCGGCGCAGCTCCGGGACCTGCATGGCGGCGCGCAGCGCCCCGAACAGGTTCATGAGTCGGTGTCCGCGGCCTCCTCACCGGCGGCTGGCGCCGGCAGGATCACCTCGCCGCCCGCCTTTTGCACCGCCGCGATCGCCGCGCCACTGGCAGCGTCCACCCGGACCTTGAGCGCCGGGATGGTGGCCGACCCACCGGCCAGAAGCTTCACCGGGACGCCCGAGCGGCGCACCAGGCCCGCCTGGCGAAGCCCCTCCTGGTCGACCTCCGACCCAGCCTCGAAACGGGCCAGCTTGGCCACGTTGACCACCTGGAACTCCGTGCGGAAGCGGTTGTAGAAGCCCCGCAGCTTGGGCACCCTCTGGGTGAGCGGCATCTGCCCGCCCTCGAAGCCCCGAGGAAGGCTCCAGGAACTGCGCGCGCCCTGCCCCTTCTGCCCGCGACCGGCGGTCTTGCCCCCTCCTGCTGAGCTGCCGCGCCCGACTCGCTTGCGCGACTTGCGGCTGCCCCGGGCGGGCTTGAGCTCGTCGATCCTCACTTGGCCTCCTCCGTCTCGGCGGCCGCCGCCAGCTCCTCCACGGTCACCAGGTGGCGCACCGTGGCCACCATCCCGCGCACCGACGGGGTGTCGGGATGCTCCACCACCTGGTGCAGCCGCCGCAGCCCGAGGGCGGCGATCGTCCGCTTCTGGTTGGCAGCGTACCCGATAGCGCTCTTGGTCCAGGTCACCCGCAGCATGGGGTCAGCCAACCTCCACCTCCGGGGCCGCCACGGGCTCCACCCGCAAGCCCAGCTCCGCCACCGTCTTGCCGCGCAGACGGGCCACGGTCTCCGCGGTGCGCAGGCTCTCCAGGGCCACGATGGTGGCCCTCACGGTGTTGATGGGGTTGTCGCTGCCCAGCGACTTGGTGAGAATGTCCTTGATCCCGGCCAGCTCGACCACCGCCCGCATCGCCCCGCCGGAGATGACGCCGGTTCCCGGGGAGGCGGGGCGCAGCAAAACCCGGGCCGCCCCCTCCTTGTGCAGCACCGCATGGGGGATCGTCCGACCAACCATGGGCACCGAGATCATGTGCTTCTTGGCGTCCTCGACTCCCTTGCGAATGGCCTCGGGCACCTCGCCGGCCTTGCCCAGGCCCGCGCCCACCCGGCCGGCGCCGTCCCCGACCACGACCAGGGCGCTGAAGGAGAAGCGCCGTCCTCCCTTGACCACCTTGGCGACCCGGTTCAGGCTCACCACCCGCTCGGCGAACTCGCCGCGGGACTCCCGCTCGGACCGGCTCATATTCATGCTCACGCTCTTGCCCTCAGAACTCCAGCCCGGCCTCGCGGGCAGCCTCGGCCAGAGCCTGAACCCGTCCGTGATAGAGATAGCCGCCCCGGTCGAAGACCACCTGGGTGACTCCAGCGGCCCGGGCGCGCTCTCCGATCAGGCGCCCCACCGCCGCCGCCGTCTGGCGATTGCACCCGGACACGCCGGCGGCCGCCTCTACGCTGCTGGCCGCGACCACGGTGCGCCCCTGGCTGTCATCCACCACCTGAGCGTACAGGTGGCGCAGACTCCGGTGAACGCAGAGCCGGGGACGCGTGCCGGACCCCTGGACCCGCCGCCGAACCCGGCGGTGGCGCCGCGCCCTCGCCTGCTCCCGCTCCGCGAAACTCATATCAGCCCTTCGCTCCCTTGCCGCTCTTGCCAGCCTTGCGCCGGACCACCTCGCCCCGGTAGCGGACCCCCTTGCCCTTGTAGGGCTCGGGCCGCCGGGTGGCGCGGATCCGAGCGGCCATCTGCCCGACCGCCTCCTTGTCGTTGCCCAGCACCGCCACCCGGGTTGGTTCGGGCACCTCGATCTTGACCCCCTCGGGAGGGGCGATCCGGATCGGGTGAGAGTATCCCAGAGCGAGCTGCAGGTCGGAGCCCTGAAGGCTGGCCCGATAGCCAACGCCGACCAGCTCCAGCTCCCGCCGGAACCCGGTGGTGACCCCGGCCACCATGTTGGCGATCAGGGTGCGGCTCAGACCGTGGAGGGAACGGTGGGGCGCCGAGTCGGTGGGCCGTTCGACCAGAACCGAGCCGTCCTCCAGCCGAGCCGAGATGGGATGAGGCAGCACCCGCTCCATCTCACCGCGCGGCCCAACGACCTTCACCCGGTCCCCGGTGATGGTGACCGAGACCCCGGCGGGAACGGCGATGGGATGCTTTCCAATCCTGGACATGAGCTTCTACCAGACCTCCGCCAGAACCTCGCCGCCAATCCCCAGCTGGCGAGCGCGCCGCCCCGACATCACCCCCTGGGAGGTGGAGACCACCGCGACCCCCATCCCGCCCAGCACCCTCGGCAGCTGATCCCGGCCACGGTAGACGCGAAGCCCGGGTCGACTGACCCTGCGGATGCCCTGGAGGACCCGCTGCGTCTTGGGGGCGGCCTTCAGCTCCAGCCAGAGCACCTGGTGGGGCACCTCACCCTCGACGCCGAAGGCCGCCAGGTAGCCCTCCTCATGGAGCACCCGGGCGATCTCCGCCTTCAGCTTGCTGGCCGGCATCTCCACGCGCCTGTGTCCGGCGAGATTGGCGTTGCGCAGCCGGGTCAGCATGTCCGCGATCGGGTCAGTCATCATCGGCAGTCACCAACTGGACTTGCGCACCCCGGGGATCTGTCCCTGGGAGGCGTGGATGCGGAAGCAGATGCGACACAGCCCGAACTTGCGCATGTACCCTCGGGGGCGCCCGCACAGGTTGCAGCGAGACCGCGCCTGCACCGGAAAGCGGGGCGCCCGCCGGCTGGCCATGATCTTCGACTTCTTCGCCAACTCCGCCTCCTTCGCTAGCGCCTGAAGGGCATGCCCAGCCCGGCCAAAAGGCTGCGCCCCTCGGCGTCGGTGCTGGCGGTGGTAACGATGGTGATCTCCAGCCCGCGCAGCTTGTCGATCTTGTCGTAATCGATCTCCGGAAAGACGAGCTGCTCCCGCAGCCCAAGGGTGAGGTTGCCGTGACCATCGAAGTGGGTGGTCAGGCCGCGGAAGTCCCGGATCCGCGGCAGCGCGACGCTGATGAGGCGGTCCAGGAACTCCATCATGCGATCGCCGCGCAGGGTCACCTTCAGCCCGATGGGCATCCCCGCTCGCAGCTTGAAGGCGGCCACCGACTTGCGCGCCTTGCGCACGGCCGGCTGCTGACCGGTGATCACCCTCAGGTCGTTGGTGGCCGCGTCCAGCGCCTTGGCGTTCTGGACGGCCTCGCCAACCCCGACGTTGACCACGATCTTCTCCAGCCGCGGTACCTGCATGACGTTGAGGTAGCCGAACTCGGCGATCAGCGCGGGGACCACCGTCTCCCGGTAGCGCTCGACAAACCTCGGCCTGGTCGCTGTGCTCATGCTCTCGGCGCCCTCAGGTAGGGCTCGTTGCAGCGCTTGCAGAAGGGCACCATGCGCTCCCCCTCGACCCGGTGTCCCAGGCGGGTGGGCCGATCACACTTGGGGCACACCAGCTGCACGTTGCTGTACGCCAGCGGCGCCGGGAAGTCGATGATCCCGCCCTGGAGCGCCGTCGTGCCGCCCCGTTGCTGACCGGACCGCTGGTGGCGCTTGCGGATGTTCACCCCCTCGACCACGATCCGCCGCTCCGCGGACAGGGTGCGCTGCACCACCCCACGCTTGCCCCGCTCCGAGCCGGCGATCACCACCACGGTGTCCCCTGAGCGGATGTCCAGCGGCCGGGAGGTGCCCACCTCGGCTGCTCTCTGCCGCCTTGGCATCAGAGCACCTCCGGAGCGAGGGAGACGATCTTCATGAAGTTGCGCTCCCGCAGCTCCCGGGCCACGGGGCCGAAGATCCTCGTGCCCCGCGGATTGTTCTGGGGGTTGATGAGCACCGCGGCGTTGTCGTCGAAGCGGATCCGCGTCCCGTCGGGCCGTCGGTACTCCTTCGCCGTCCGGACCACCACAGCCTTCACCACATCGCCCTTCTTCACCCCGGAGTTGGGCTGGGCGACCTTGACCGCGGCCACGATGATGTCGCCCAAGGAGGCATAGCGGCGGTAGGACCCGCCCAGCACGCGGATGCACAGGATCTCCCGGGCACCGCTGTTGTCAGCCACTTTGAGCACCGTCTCCTGCTGAATCATCGGTCAGCGCGCGCGCTCCACGATCTCCACCACTCGCCACCGCTTGGTGCGGCTGAGGGGGCGGGTTTCCATGATCCGGACTCGGTCCCCGTTGCGGCACTCGTTGACCTCGTCATGGGCTTGGAAGCGCCGCCGCCTCCTCATCACCTTGCGATACAGGTTGTGGGCGCGCAGATCCTCCACCTGCACCACCACCGTCTTGTCCATCCGGTCGCTGACCACCACGCCGACGCGGACCTTGCGGCGTGCTCGGGCTTCGGCTTCTTCGACCATCAGCCCTCCTCCGCTAGGTCGGTGAGCCGGCGGGCCCGAAGAAGCGTCTCCACCCGAGCGATCCCCCGCCGGACCTCCCGGATCCGGCGGTGCTGCTCCAGCTGACCGGTGGCCCGCTGCAGGCGCAGCTGCAGCAGCTCCTGGCGACGCTCGCCCACCAGCTGCTCCAGGCCCAGGTCATCCTGCTCCCGGAGAAGCTGCAGCTCTTCCTGATGCTTGCTCACGCTCCCACCTCCGCCGCTTCCGATCCCTCACGGACCACGAAGCGGGTCTTGACCGGCAGCTTGTGAGCGGCCAGCCGCATCGCCTCCCGAGCCACCTCGGCGTCCACCCCATCCATCTCGAACAGGATCCTGCCGGGACGTACCACCGACACCCACCCCTCGGGACTACCCTTGCCGGAGCCCATCCGGGTCTCGGCCGGCTTCTTGGTGATCGGCTTGTCAGGGAAGACGCGAATCCAGATCTTGCCGCCCCGGCGCACATGGCGGGTCATAGCCCGCCGGGCAGCTTCGATCTGCCGGTTGCTCATCCAGCAGGCCTCCAACGCCTGAAGACCGTACGGGCCGAACGCCAGCGTGGCGCCCCGGTAGGCGGTTCCCGCGCGCCGTCCGCGGTGCACCTTGCGGTGGCGAGGTCGGCGTGGAATCAGCATCTCAGCCGTCCGCCCCGTCGGCGGGAGCGTCCGCCTTCCGCGAGGTCCTCTTCGCCTTGGTGGCCGTCTCACCGGCGGCCGGTGTCGGTTCAGCCGCCTTGCGCGCCGCCCGTCGCTTCGGCGGCGCAGCAGCTTCGGCTTCCACCACCGGCGGCTGGACCTCGGCGGCGGGCTCAGCATCCACCGCCATGGCGGCCTCGGACACGGTCTCCGGCTCCGGCGCCCCGGCCTCAGCGCCGGCCACCGCCGCCGAATCCACGGCGGGCTCGGCCTCCACTACCGCGGCCACGCGCGCAGCGGGACGGGCCGCCGGGGTTGCCGCCTCGGCGGCGACGTTCTCCGTGGGGAAGTCGCCGCGGTAGATCCACACGCTGACCCCGATCTGCCCCGAGGTGGTCTTGGCCTCGGCCTGGCCGAACTCCACATCGGCGCGCAGCGTGTGCAGGGGTACCCGGCCATCGCGGTCCCACTCGCGCCGGCTCATGTCGCCACCCCCGAGCCGGCCGGAGACCTGGATCTTCACCCCCTTGGCACCGGCGCGCATGGAACGCATCACCGACTGCTTCACCGCCCGCCGGAAGGCGATCCGCTTCTCCAGCTGCCCGGCGACGTTCTCCGCCAGGAGCCGGGCGTCCAACTCGGGGGTCTTGATCTCCTGAATGGTCACCCGCACCTTCTTTCCGGAGATGCGCTCCAGGTTGTCGCGCAGCGCATCCACAGCGGCCCCGCTGCGACCGATCACGATCCCGGGCTTGGCGGTGTGGATGACGACCGTCAGCTGATTGGCCGACCTCTCCGTCTCAATCCGGGCCACGCTGGCGTTCTTCAGCCGGCCCATGATCAGCT
>JAKBTP010000063.1:0-1866 GCA_021844355.1 bacterium
CTGAGGACGGGCTTCCGGGCCGACGGCTCAGGCGGTCTCTACGAGCGCGTCTTCCTGGCCCTCGAACTGGCCTGGATCCTGGTCGCCGCCCTGAACGTGGTTCGGGAGCGGCAGCTCAAAGTTGAGCTGAGCGGGGGCGACGCCGGCTGAGGCCAGCCGCCGTCCGCTGCGCGGGGTCTCCGCCGGCTCCCAGGGGGCAGGCCGGCCTGGGCGAGGAGCGCCGCGGCGCCTTGACTCTGTCGACGTCAGGCGCCGCGGGAGGCTCCAGAACTCGGTGGGGGCGGCCCCCCGAGATCAGCCGATTGGGGGAACGGAGCTGGGCCGGCCCTTCCCGGGCGGGGTCGGCAGGGAGTCGGGGCGGCCTGTCCCGGTTGGGGTGGGGAGGGAGCTGGGACGGCCCTGCCCCCTCGGGGTGGGCATGGGGTTGGGAGTGCCGGACGCCTTGGCGTGCAGCGCCCGCTCCTTCTCGCCGTGGGTCTTGGCGATGGCGCTGATGCACCGGCCCACGTTGTGCTGGCCCTCCGCCCCCTGGTTCGTCCCTCCGCCAGATGGCAGGTACTGGGCCTTGCACCCATTAGTCCCTTGAAGGGCGCTCACCACGTCCTGCCCCCAGGTCACGGGGCTGACGCTGTGGGTGACCATGGTGGCGGCGGCGCCGCCCCCCACCGCGGCCGCGGCCAGGGTGATCCCCGCCGCCGCCTTGAGGGAGAGACCGGCCAGAAACTGGGGCAGCATCGACATGTGACCTCCTCCTTGCAGCGCCAGGGAGCGGTACCGGGGTGCCGGCGGCGCCAGCCGCCCGACGTTCACCTGCTGCTGGTGGAGCTCCTGCGCCAGCAGCCGGTCGAGGTCCGCACCGCTACTTCCCTGGGGCATCTTCACCAGAGGAAACGCCCTTGGTCGAGGAATCAACCATCCCCCCGCCGAACTCACTTCCCAGGCGAGCCCGGAGCCGGGTCTTGGCGGCCGCCAGCCGCGATGCCACCGTCTGCTCGGGGACCTTGAGGGCGACCGCTATCTCCCGGTTGGAGTAGCCGTGAAGGTGGCGCAGGACGATCACCGCGGCCTGCTTCGGCGGCAAGGCGGCCAGCTCCCGGGTGAGCACCGATCCCTCCGCGGCGGTGGGGTCGGGACCCGCTGCCGGCACCCCCAGGCGCCGCACCAGTTCACCCACCTGGCGCAACCGCTCTCGGCGGTGGTGGGAGACAGCCACGTTGATGGCGATCCGGTGGAGCCAGGCCTCCGCCGGAGCCACCTCCCGCCACCTCGGCCAGGCCCGGTAGGCCCGCACGAACGCCTCCTGAGCGCAGTCTTCGGCGGCCTCGCGGTCGTGCAGCATCCCCACCAAGGTCCCCAGGATCCGGGTGTACGCCACCCGGTATAGGCGGTCGAAGTCCTCGTCGTTCCCGGGCCGGTAGGGCGCGGCCCCAGGGTCCCCGGACGGCGGGTCGGGCGGAGCCGCTGGGGTGGTCAACGCGCACGGGCCATCGCCAAAGAAACGCTCCAGCATCCCCGTTCACCCAGGACCGGTCACTCGAGAAGTGGCACGAAGCGGCAGGACCCGAGCACCTCTGTCTGCCACTCGCCACCGGCGCGACGGCGAATCAGCACCAGCTCCTGCTCCTCCGGTCCCCCCAGAGGGGCCAGGACGGTGCCCCCCTCGGCCACCTGCCCGAGCAGCGCCGCCGGCACCGTCCCGGCGGCGGCCGAGACCACCACCGCATGGAAGGGTGCGCGGTCCGGTGCTCCCCGGCGGCCGTCCTGGCAGCGGACCTCCACCCTCCCCACCCCCGCTCGGCTCAGGTTGCGCCGGGCGGTCGCGGCCAGCTCGGGGATCAGCTCCAGGGTCACCACCTCCGAGGCACC
>JAKBTP010000063.1:1966-7343 GCA_021844355.1 bacterium
GGAGGTCTCCAGCACCGTCTGGGTGAGGCCGACGCCGCAGGTGGACGCCCCCGGGTTCCGGGCCAGGGCCACCACCTCCAGGAGTGGTCCCAGCCCCGCCAGCTGGCGCGCATCCCGGGCCTCGGGCCCGGACAGCAGGGGGAGGATGTCGGCCAGGGGCACCTGGCGGCTGTAGTAGAAGGCGATTCGGCTGTGGTCCACGTAGAAGCCGCCGTCCGGGCTGCAGGCGGCACTCCCCTCGCTCACGGGCCGGGCGTGGGAGCTGACCGGGAGCTGGCCGGTCAGGGCCCGCTGGGCGCCGGCGGCGCTGGTGACGCCGGCTCCGCAGGCCGAGAGGGTGAGGGCCAGCAGCGCCAGCGCCCCCACCCCGTGTCGGGGCGAGACCACGGCTACGGCCGTGGGCCGGGGGAGGGAGGGCCGGCGAGAAGCTCCGAGCGGGTGAAGATCGCCCGCAGCCGATGGCCGGCGGCCTCAATCCGCTCCCGGCCGCCCTCCTCGCGGTCCAGCAGGGTGTAGAGGCACACCACCCGGGCGCCCGCGGCCTGCACCCGCTCCGTGGCGGCGAGCAGCGAGCCGCCACTGGTGAGGGCGTCGTCGACGACGGCCACCGGCTGGCCCGGGGTCGGGGGAGGGCCGGCGAACTCCCCACCCACCCCGTGCTCCTTCGTGCCCTTGCGGACGATGAACGCCGCCACCCGCGGGCCCCCGTCCAGGGCACTGCACAGCGCCACGGCGGTGACCATGGGGTCGGCGCCCAGGGTGGGCCCGCAAACCGCCTCGACACCATCCTCGCGGGCGAACTCCAGGAGCACCCTACCCACCAGGAGAGCCCCCACCGGGTCCAGGGTCACCAGACGGCCATCGAAGTAGTAGGGGCTCCGGCGGCCACTACTCAGGAGGAAGTCCCCCACCCTGAAGGCGCGGTCCAGCATCAGCCGGAGAAGCGTCTGCCGCTCCTCGGCGCTGAGCGGCATCAGCCGCCGGTCGGGGGCCGCCAGCGCAGCACCAGCTGGCGCGCCGCCCGCACCTCGTCCACCCGCCCGACCGGGGCCTGGTGCGGCGCCGAGAGCAGAGCCTCGGGGTCCCGGCCCCCCTCCTCCACGATCAGGCGCACTATCTCCGCCAGGTCGTCCAGGGAGCGCTTGGACTCCGTCTCGGTGACCTCGAACATCATGGCCTCGGGTACGGTGATGGGGAAGTAGACGGTGGGTGGATGGACCCCGTAGTCGATCATCCGCTTGGCGATGTCCAGGGCCCGCAGCTCCGGGTGGGCCGAGCGCTTGGGGGTGGCCACGAACTCATGGAACGTGTCGGTCTCCAGCTGGGTGGGCAGCACCTGGCGCAGTCGGGAGCGCAGATAGCGGCTATTCAGCACCGCGTCCCGGGCCACCTCCCCGATCTCGTTCCCATAGGCCAGGATGTAGGCATACGCCCGCACCAGCATCCCGAAGTTGCCGAAGTAGGAGCGGACCTTGCCCACACTCTCCGGGAGGTTGGAGTCTAGGAGGTAGCCGTCCCCCTGGCGGCGGATCCGAGGGACGGGGAGGTAGGGCTCCAGCTCGGCCCTCACCCCCACCGGCCCGGCGCCGGGCCCGCCCCCGCCGTGGGGGGTGGAGAAGGTCTTGTGGAGGTTCAGGTGGACCACGTCGAAGCCCATGTCCCCGGGCCGGGCCATCCCCACCAGGGCGTTCAGGTTGGCACCGTCGTAGTAGACCAGGGCTCCCGCGCGGTGGGCCATCTCCGCCATCTCCTCGATCGAGCGCTCGAAGATGCCCAGGGTGTTGGGGTTGGTGAGCATCACCGCCGCCACCTCGGGGCCGAGCTTGGCCCGGAGGTCTTCCAGGTCCACCGTGCCGTCCGAGGAGCTGGCCACCGTCTCCACCTGGAGACCGAGCTGGGCGGCGCTCGCCGGGTTGGTGCCGTGGGCGGTGTCCGGCACGATCACCTTGGTCCGGGAGTGGTCCCCCCGGCTGCGGTGGTGCGCCTGGATCATGCGGAGTCCGGTCCACTCGCCGTGGGCCCCGGCGGCGGGCTGCAGCGAGACGGCGTCCATCCCGGTGATCTCGCAGAGGAGTCGCTCCAGCCCCCACATCAGCTCCAGCGCCCCCTGGATCGAGTCCACCGGCTGCCAGGGATGCAGGTCGGCAAATCCCGGAAGGGCCGCCACCCGTTCGTTGATGGCGGGGTTGTACTTCATGGTGCAGGACCCCAGCGGGTAGCCGCCCTGCTGCAGGTTGTGGTTGCGCCGCGCCAGCCGGCCGAAGTGTCGAGCCAGGTCGGGCTCGCTCACCTGGGGGATGTGCGCGGGCACCCGGCGCCGCCAGCGCTCCGGGATTGCCTCGTCAGCGCCCGGGCCGGGCACCCCCGCCGCGGGAAGCCTGGGACCTGAGCCCGCCTCCTTAGCGATCTCGAAGACCAGTGGCTCCTCCCCCGCCCACGCCGGCTGAGGGCCGCTCACGCCATCACCTCGGCCGGACGGGCCTCCTGGACCACGCCGAGCAGGGCGGCCCGGTAGCGATCGATCGCGGCCGGCGAGGACATCTCGGTGGCGCAGACCAGGATCCGGTTCCCCTCCAGGGGATGGCCGGCGAGGATGCCCTCCTCCGCCAGCCGGCGGCAGACCTCCGCTCCGGGCAGCGGCGTCTCCAGGACGAACTCCCAGAGGAACTCCCCGGGGAGCGGAAGCCGGCAGCCCGGGAGCTCGGAGAGCAGTTGGGCCAGCCGGTGGGCCCGCCGGTAGGAGATGTCGGCCACCTGGCGCAGTCCGGCTGAGCCCATCTTGGCGAGATAGGCGGTCGCCGCCAGGGCCATGAGCGCGTGGTTGGTGCAGATGTTGGACGTCGCCCGCTCCCTGCGGATGTGCTGCTCGCGAGTCTGCAGGGTGAGGGTGTAGGCCCGACCGCCGCGGCTGTCTACGGTGAGGCCCACCAGCCGTCCCGGCATCCGCCGCACCAGCTCCTGCCGACAGGCCAGCAGCCCGACGGTGGGCCCTCCCAGCTGCGGGGGGATCCCCAGCTGCTGGCCGTCGCTGGCGGCGAGGTCCGCGCCCTCGGCGCCGGGAGGCTGGACCACGGCGGCGGCCACCGGGTCCGCGGCCACGAGACCTAGGGTGCCCTTGGCATGGGCCAGCTTCATCAGCTCCGCCACCGGCTCCAGCTGGCCGTAGAAGTTGGGCTGGGGGACCGCCAGCACGGCTGCCGGAGAGGCGGAGAGCGCCGCCTCGGCCCCGGCCAGGTCTGTGGTGCCCGACGCGGACGCGGGGAGCAGCTCCAGCTCCGCGCCCCGGCCGTCGGCGTACGTCTGCAGCACCCGCAGGGCCTCCGGGTGCAGCGTCGAGGCGGCCAGGATCCGGGCGCGCCCGGTGTGGGCCACCGCCAGCAGCGCCCCCTCGGCCACCGCCGTGGCGCCGTCGTACATGGAGGCGTTGGCCACGTCCAGGTCGTACAGCTCGGCCACCATCGATTGGAACTCGAAGATGGTCTGCAGGTACCCCTGGCTGGCCTCCGCCTGGTAGGGCGTGTAGGCGGTGTAGAACTCCGGGCGGGCGATGGTGGCCAGCACCACGGCCGGGATGAAGCGGGAGTAGATCCCCGCGCCCAGGAAGCAATCCCACCGGGCCAGCTCCCGGTTGCGGCGCGCCAGCCGCTCCAGCTCGGCGGCCAGCTCCGGCTCGCTCAGCGGCTCGGGCAGATCGAGGCGGCGGCCCAGGAGGTGTCGGGGCACCTCGCGGAACAGCTCGTCCACCGACTGGGCGCCGATCTCGGCCAGCATCTCGGCGCGCTCAGTCTCGGTGTTGGGCAGGTAGGCCATGACCGTTCCTCAGAACTTCAAGCTTCGGATGGCGGCGCTCAGTGGGAGTCGCTCTCCGCGAAGGCATCGTACGCCTGGGGGTCGAGAAGGTCGGCCGGGATCTCGCCCTCCAACCGCACTCGGAGGAGCCAGCCTGCGCCCTCAGGGTCCTGGTTGACCACCTCCGGAGCGGAGACCGCCGCCTGGTTCACCTCGACAACCTCGCCGCTGACCGGGGAGTAGAGGTCGCTGGCGGCCTTGACCGACTCGACCGCGCCGAAGCGCTGGCCGGCGGCGAGGTGGGCCCCGGCCGCGGGGAGCTCCAGGAAGATGACGTCGCCGAGCTGGGCCTGAGCATGGTCGCTGATGCCGATCACCGCCTCTCCCGCCCCCTCGGGGCGCACCCACTCGTGGGTCCTGGTGAAGCGGACAGGGCTGAGGTCAGACACGGGGGCACCTCCTCTCGATTGCCGGACGCTGGACGCTCACGTGGGCCGGCGATAGAACGGCAGCGACACCACCTGGGCCGCGCCCACCTCGGCCGGGTCGGCGCGCAGAGGGACCTCCACCTCGCTGCCTTTCGGAGCCGAGCCGGGCCGGACGTAGCCCATGGCGATGCCGGCTCCCACGGAGAAGCCGTAGCTGCCGCTGGTGATCTCGCCGATGGGCTCGCCGTCTGCCAGGATCGCCTGGTGGGGCCGGGGGATCCCCCGCCCCAGGAGCCGGAGCCCGATGAACGAGAGCTGCGGCTGGGCCTTGGCCCGAGCCAACGCCTCGCGGCCCATGAAGTCTCCCTTGTCCAACTTCACCACCCAGCCGAGCCCCGCGCTGATCGGGTCGCGCTCCAGGGTGATGTCCTGACCGTACAGCCGGAAGCCGGCCTCCAGCCGCAGGGTGTCCCGGGCTCCCAGCCCGGCGGGCAGCAGCCCGTGACTGCGGCCGTGATCCAGGATGCCCTGGAAGAGCCCCTCGGCCGCGTGCCGGTCGCAGTAAAGCTCAAACCCGTCTTCGCCTGTGTACCCGGTGCGGGAGATGCGCACGGGGACCCCGAGCACGCGGCCAGGCTGGTGGTGGTAGTAGGGGATCGCTCCCAGCTCGGCGCCGTCCGCCAGCGGCCCGAGGATCTGAAGAGAGAGCGGGCCCTGCAGCGCGAGCAGGCAGGTCTGGTCGGACTGGTCCTCCAGCTCGACCCCCGAGGGTGGCAGCTGCCTCCGCATCCAGGCCAGATCGTCGTCGTGGCGCGCCGCGTTGACCACGCACATGTAGCCGTCGGGGTCGCGGTACACCAGCAGGTCGTCGACGATCCCCCCGTCGTCCCGGCACATAACGGTGTACAGCGCCTGGCCGACCTCAAGCTTCCCGACGTCGTTGGTCACCAGCCGCTGGAGGTAGGCCAGGGCGCCCGGGCCAGCGACCCGGACTTCGCCCATGTGGGAGACATCGAAGAGACCGGCGCGCTCCCGCACCGCCTGGTGCTCCGCGCGGATGCTGCTGTACTGCAGAGGCATCTGGTAGCCGGCGAAGGGCACCATCCTGGCTCCCAGCCGGCGGTGCAGGGTGCCCAGCGGCACCTCCCTTTCGCTCACTC
>JAKBTP010000063.1:7443-12199 GCA_021844355.1 bacterium
AAGCTGCTCCCCGCCCTCTATGAGCTGAGCTCCCAGGGGCTGCTGCCGCGGCACGGCGACGTGGTGGGGACCGCCACCACCGACCTGGACGACGAGGGCTTCCGGGAGCTGGCCCGGGGGGCGGTGGTGGAGTTCGGGCGCAGCCAGCTGGACGAGACCGCCTTCGCCGCCTTCGCCGCGCGCCTTCGCTACATCCCGGCCGTCACCGACCCCGGCCCCAAGCTGGCCAAGGTCCTGAAGCGGCCCCGCCGGATCATCTACCTGGCGGTCCCCCCCTCCGCCTTCGACCCCATCCTCCAGGAGCTGCGCTCCGCCGGCCTGGCCCGCGGGTCCTCCATCATCATCGAGAAGCCCTTCGGCCACGACCTTGCCTCGGCCCGAGAGCTCAACACGGCGCTGCACCACATCGTGCCCGAGGAGCGGATCTACCGCATCGACCACTACCTGGGCAAGGAGACGGTGCAGAACCTCCTGGTCTTCAGATTCGCCAACACCCTGGTCGAGCGGATCTGGAACCGGGATGTGGTGGCCTCGGTGCAGCTCACCGTGGCCGAGGACATCGGGGTGGAAAACCGGGGACGGCTGTACGAGGAGACAGGGGCGCTCCGGGACATCGTCCAGAACCACATGTTCCAGCTCCTGGCGCTCACCTGCATGTCGCCGCCCAGCTCCTTCGACCCGGAGGCGCTGCGGGACGAGAAGGTCAAGGTGCTCCACTCCATCCGCCCGGTGGCGCCGACGGACGTGGTCCGAGGTCAGTACACCCGGGGCTCGGTCAACGGCAAGATCATGCCCGGGTACCGGGAGCTGGACGGGGTCTCCCCGGACTCCACCACCGAGACCTACATCGCCATGCGGCTGGCGGTGGACTCCTGGGAGTGGGCCGGGGTGCCCTTCTACCTGCGCTGCGGCAAGGCGCTGACCACCCGACGGACCGAGATCATGCTCTTCTGCCGGGACGTCCCGCTGCACCTCTTCGAGGGCACGGGGATCGAGCAGCTGCAGCCCAACCGGATCACGCTCCGGATCCAGCCGGAGGAGGGCATCTCGTTCTCCTTCGAGGCCAAGCAGCCGGGGCCGACGGTGCTCGAGCAGGGCGTGCGCATGGATTTCTCCTACGGCAAGTCCTTCAAGACCCAGCCCGCGGAGGCCTACGAGCGCCTCCTGCACGACGCCCTGCTCGGGGACCACACCCTGTTCATCCGTCAGGACGAGACGGAGGCCGCCTGGAAGGCCCTCCAGCCGGTGCTGGACAACACCCCGCCCATCAACCTGTACGCGGCGGGCAGCCAGGGCCCCTCGGAGGCCGAGGCGCTGCTGCAAGGCGGGCGCTGGCACGACCTCTCCCACCACGTGGGCGACTGAAGCCGGGAGCTACCTCCGGTCCACACCGAGGTCGGGGACCAGCTGATCGGCCTCCATCCAGCCCTCCTCCGCCTCCTCGCCGGCCAGAGCCCGCACCCGCACCCAGCGGCCCCGCTGCTCCAGCGCCTGCAGGGGGGAGGCGGGCCGCACCGCCAGGCCCCTCTCGGACAGAAGGTCGGGCTCCCGGTACAGGGGATATCCGGTGCCGGCCCAGCTCTGCACCACAGTGCACCCGCCCGGGGGGATCACCCGGTACCGGTACACGGTCGCCGGGTCCCTCTCCCCCAGGGTGAGCAGCCGGATGAGGTTGCTCGCCCGGAGCAGGGCACTCCGGTCTCCCACCGCCGTCATTCGCACCTCGGTGCCGGCATCGGTGGGGCGGCACTCAATGCGCACCCGGTTCTTCGGATAGGGGACCTGGCGCCACTGCCCGAAGAAGCCGTTCATCCGGTCCTGGACCACCTCGGCCGTGTGGTCGTCGACCACCCGGAAGGCGTATGGGGGCAGGGCGGACACCTGCTCAGCGGTGGCGAACACCTCACGGGGGGCGGCGAACACCGTCGCCGTCCAGGAGTCCTTACGCTTGCGGCCCAGGATCTGCACGCCTGAGATTCTACGGGCCGACCCCGCGGGCGAACGCACGGCGGTGGCCGACGGGGTTCGGCTCCGGGTCGGG
This sequence comes from bacterium, assembly GCA_021844355.1. Lineage (GTDB taxonomy): Bacteria > Chloroflexota > Dormibacteria > Aeolococcales > Bog-877 > JAJYXT01. The sequence goes on from JAKBTP010000063.1 coordinate 9,485, forward strand.
AGGCGGGCGGATCGGTAGCATCGAACGCATCTCGACAACCCGGACCTGCCCTGCGGAGCCGGACCACAGCGGACTGGAGGGGGCTGCCTTTTGATCTGAAAAACCGGGATGTACGGCGCCTCAGGTGAGGAGTGGCCTCCTGCTCAGGAGGACCCGCTCCAGTCGGGCCAGGGGCCAGTCCAGGGGGCCGAGCCAGGGCGCTGCCTGAAGGCCGGAGTGGTCCTCCAATCGCCCCCCCCACCGGGTCTTGAAGACCGCGTAGCCGGGCTCCTGGTCCCCAGGAGAGAACCGTCCGGGGACTCCCCACATGTCGTACAGGCGGCATCCCCGTTCCAATCCCCAGCGGATGGCCGCCCAGTGGACGGCGTACATGCCTCGGTGCGGCCCGGGTTCACTCCCCCCGTACAGATAGGCAAGTCGGGGGCCGCAGACGGCGACGACCGCCGCCGCCAGCGGCCGCCCATCCCTGGTGGCCAGCAGCACGCGGGCGTCCAACCCGTCCACGACCGCTCGGTAGTAGGCCAGGGGACGGGTCTGGAAGCGCTGGCGGGCCACCGTCTCCAGGTGGAGCCGGTAGAAGGGCTCCACCCCCTCCACGGCCAGGGTCGCCACCGTGACGCCGGCCCGTTCCGCCAGCGCGATGTTGCGACGGGTCGAGGGCGGCAGGCGGCCCCGGACCTCATCCTGGGAGCCGCCGATGTCCACCAGCCAGGTCCGGCGGTGCTGGATGTCAAAGGGCATGGGGCGGAGTCGGAGACGGCGCCTTAGCTCCGCCCCCGCACCGGCCGCCGCCCACTCCGGGTCCAGCCGGAGAACGACGACCCCGCGGCGCAGGAGGCGTGAGCGGGCCCCGCGGAGGAGGGCCAGCGCGGCCAGATCATCATCGAGGCTGGCCAGGGCCGGGCCCCGAGGTGCGTATCCCCAGCGGATCTGGGGGAGGCCGACCGGCCGGTGGAGGAGCTGGAGGACCCCTCGCCAGCCGCGCTCGCCCCGCCCCTGGGCCACGAGCCGGGTCACCCCCCACCCGAACTGACGGCGGATCTCACCCCACCCCCAGCTCTGAAGCAGCACGCCGCCGCACTGCTCGCCCACGAAACGCTCCCACTCCGGACGGTCGGTCGGGCCCGCCTCCCGGACGGGGAGCGGGGCTGACGGAGAGGCGTGCACAGGAGGGATTATCAGGTCGGAGTGGCGGCCCGGGACGGTGTAGGATGAAGGGGTAGGCCATGCGCCGCTCTTCAGTCGCCGGGGCGATCTGCGGGGCGGGAGTTGGGGGGCTCCTCGCCCAGTCCACGGTGCTGGCGGCCAGCCCGGTCCAGTCCGGGCATCTCCTTCCCGCGCAGTTCAGTGTGCTCGCCGACCCCACCCTTGCCTTCGGCCTCCTGCTCCTGGCGCTGCTGGGGATCGGGCTGGAGGCCATGCACCCAGGCGCGGTCGTCCCTGGGACCGTGGGCATCCTGTCCGGGGTGCTGGCGGCGGCGGCGCTGCTCGACCTTCCCCTGAACCTTCTCGGTCTGGCCCTGGTGGCCGTGGCGGCGGGGCTTTTCGTACTCGACCTCGGGGCCCAGAGTCACGGGGTGCTGAGCGTGGCGGGCATGGCCGCCGCCGCCGCTGGGGGCTGGCTGCTCTTCCGAGGGCCCGGAGTCGACCCCGTGGCGCTGGTGGCGCTGCCGGTTGTGCTCGGCACGATCTGGCTCTGGCTGAGTGCACGGGCGATGGCGGTCCGCCGCCGCGCCTACCCGGCGGTGCCCCAGGAGCTGCTGGGTCACGTCGGGCTCGTGGTCGAACCGCGGGACGGAGGGGCGGTGGCCAGGGTGGACGGGGAGCTCTGGCGGGTGGTGGAGCGAAGTGACCATCCCCTGGCGGCGGGTGATGAAGTCGAGGTGCTTGCCCAGGACGGGCTCACATTGATCGTGCGCCAGACGGCGGCGGGCGGGGGCGCACAGCCCTCCCGGGACCGGCGGCTGGGACCTGAGGCGACTAGCTCGCATAGGAGTGGGACATGAGCGGAGCGCTGGCCGCCCTGGTGGTGGTCCTCATAGTGGTGGTCTTCTTCGTGCTGCTGGCCTTCGCCACCGGCTTCCGGGTGATCAACGAGTACGAGCGCGGCGTGGTCCTCCGGCTGGGGCGGCTGATAGATGTCAAGGGCCCAGGGCCGCGGCTGATCATCCCCTTCGGCATCGACCGCATCATCAAGGTCGACCTCCGGACGGTGGTGCACGAGGTCCCGGCCCAGGACGTCATCACCAGCGACAACGTGACGGTCCGGGTCACCGCGGTGGTCTTCTTCCGGGTGGTGGATGCGCGGGATTCCTTCGTGAAGGTGCGCGACTACATGGGGACGATCTCCAAAACGGCCCAGACGACCCTCCGCTCGATCCTCGGCCAGTCCACCCTGGACGAGCTCCTGAGCCGGCGGGACAAGGTCAACGCCGAGCTCCAGGCGGTGATCGACGAGCAGACCGAGCCCTGGGGGGTGAAGGTGACCGCCGTCGAGGTGAAGGATGTCGACCTTCCTCAGTCGATGCAGCGGGCCATGGCGCTCCAGGCGGAGGCCGAGCGGGAGAAGCGGGCCAAGGTGATCCGCGCCCAGGGGGAGCTGCAGGCGGCGCAGACGCTGGCGGACGCCGCCGCCGTGATCGCCTCCCAGCCCACCACCCTCCAGCTGCGCTACCTGCAGACCCTCTCGGAGATCGGTGCCGATCAGAACAGCAC
>JAKBTP010000063.1:12299-13471 GCA_021844355.1 bacterium
CGCCGTGTTTCACGTGAAACAGGCTCGCGCCTATACTGCCGTCATGTCCCGCCCTCGGATCATCACCGTCTGCAACCAGAAGGGCGGGGTGGGGAAGACCACCACCGCCATCAACCTGGGGGCAGCCCTGGCGGAGATGGGAATGCGGGTCATGCTGGTCGACAGCGACCCCCAGGCCAACGCCACCTCGGGGCTGGGGGTGAGCCCGAGTTCGCTCTCCGCGTCCGTGTACGACGTGGTGGTGATGGGCCGGCCGCTCCGGGAGGTGGCCGTCCCGCTGGAGCGTGTTCCCGGGATGACCCTGGTGCCGGCCTCGGTGGAGCTGGCCGGAGCAGAGCTGGAGCTGGCAGACCTGCCGCTTCGCGAGTCCCGTCTCCGCCTCGCTCTGGACGGGCTGGACGAGTTCGACTACGTGCTGGTGGACACCCCACCGTCGCTCGGGCTGCTCACAGTGAACTGCTTGGTCGCCGCCGATCGGATGCTGATCCCGCTGCAGTGCGAGTACTTCGCCCTGGAAGGGCTGACCCTCCTGACTCGCACCCAGGCCATGGTGCGGCAGTCGCTGAACCCCGCCCTCTCCCTCGCGGGAATCGTCCTCACCCTCTTCGACCCCCGCACGGTGCTCAGTGCCCAGGTCGTGGCCGAGGTGCGCCGTCAGTTCGGGGACCAGGCGTTCGCGACCGTGATCCCTCGTTCGGTAAGGCTCTCTGAGGCCCCCAGCCATGGGCTGCCCATCACCCAGTACGAGCCGGCGGGACGGGGAGCCACCGCCTACCGCGCCCTGGCGGAGGAGCTGGTGATGCGAAGCAGCCGGGTGGCAGCGTGAGCAAGCGCCGTGGACTTGGCCGGGGGCTGGAGCAGCTGATCCCCACCGGCTCACCCGGACTGGGCGGCGGCGGTTCGTCGTCCCCCACCAGGGAGATACCCATCTCCGAGATCGCCCCGAACCCCCTGCAGCCACGCAGCACCTTCGACCCCGCGACCCTGGAGGCGCTGGCGCAGTCCATCCGGGAGTACGGTGTCCTCCAGCCACTGGTGGTGGAGGCGGCGGATGGCGCCTACCGGCTGGTGGCCGGGGAGCGGCGCCTCCGGGCCTCGCAGCTCGCCGGCCTGCAGACGGTGCCGGTGGTCGTGCGGCCAGTTGGGCCAGAGCGCTCCCGGCTGGAGATGGC
>JAKBTP010000005.1 GCA_021844355.1 bacterium
CGCCCGGCCGCCGGCTGTAGGACCCCAGATCCCGCGGCTCCGGCGGAGCCGCCGGATCTGGGGCGTGGGCTTTCGACCCAGTCGAGTCTGGGGTCCCCGCTTCCTCCTCTATCCACTTCAACCCGCCGCTGGACCGGCGCGTCGCCGCTCCCCGCCCTGGCTGACGCCTCCTGCATCCCGGGGCGCAGGGCCCCGGCATCCTCAAGGTCGCCGGGGTGACGCCCCTTTGGGGCCCCTAAGGGGCCCCGAAGCGGCCCACGTCAGGGCCCCCGGCGGACAAAGGCCAGGTGGCGATCTCGGCCGGAGAGCTCACAGTGCAGGAGCTGGTGGAGCTCTTCGCGGCCAGCACCGGGCGGCTCAGCAGCAGCCGGGAGTACCGGTGGGTGCTGCTCTCCTTCAGCCGCTTCGCCGAGGAGCGGGGGGTCGTCCGGGGCCAGGACCTCGACTTCCCCCTCCTTCTCGCCTACGAGGCCAGCCTGGGCCCCCTGGCGCCCAGTACCCGCCACCACCGCCTTCTCTTTCTGCGCCAGTTCCTGCGCTTTCTGGAGAGCTCCCGGCTCACCCGGGAGGGGCTCTCCCTGGCGCTTAGGGTGCAGCCGGTGCCGGCGCACCACCCCCACCCGGCCATCTCTCTGGAGCAGTCCCTTAAGCTCATCTCGGCGGCCCCGGACCAAAGGGCGCAGCTCCTGGTGCTGCTCTTACTGGGGACCGGGGCCCGGATCTCCGAGCTCTTGCGCTGCGATCTCTCCTCCTACCAGGAGGGGCTGCTCCACCTCTTCGGCAAGACCGGGACCAGGGCGGTCCCCCTCAGCCCTCTGGTGCGCAGCCGGCTGGAGGCCGAGATCTCCCGCCAGGGGGATGGGGACGGCTCCTCCCCCCTCTTCCGGTCCCGCCAGGGACGGCTCTCGGACCGCCGGGCCCGGGAGATCCTGGCCCTCTGCTGCCAGCGGGCCGGCCTGCCCCAGCTCAGCCCCCACGACCTCCGCCACGCCGCCTGCGCCAGGTGGCTTCGGGCGGGGATCCCCTTGGTGGTGGTCTCGCGCACCCTGGGGCACGCCCGGCCATCCACCACCCTCGACCACTACGCCTCGGTCACCGCCCTCGACCTGGAGCGGGGGCTGGCGGCGGACCCCTTGGACCAGGGGCTGGAGGGGCTGCCGCCTCCCGCCTGACGGCAGGTGGCCGGCCCCGGGAGCGCCTTCGGCCCCAGCCCCGGTAGGGGCGAGTCGCCGGGCAGCCGCTTCGCGTGGGCGTGGGCCCTCTACTCCAGGCCGCAGGATGGAGGCGCAGTTGCGGGCTCACGGCGGATCCCGGCGCTGCCCGTGGCAACTCGTTTCCGAGTCGTCATGAGGTAGCGATACCGATGTCCCAGTGTTGAGCTCCGTGGAGGCCAAGGCCGATCCAGATGCGCCCGCTGTAGGGCAGTTCTGTGCCCTGGCGGCGCAGGCTCTGGGAGCGAGGCGGGTGGTGGTCTGGCGCTACACCGCTTCCTCGCGCCTGGTGGCGCCGGTGTCGGGCAGCGCGGGTGATCCAGGCGAGGTGCGCAATCTCACCTATCGCTGGTCGCAGAGGAGCATCGAGGACATCCCCCCATTCGACCTTGCCGTCGGGGGAGGGAGGCCCGTAGTGGTGGAGGCCGCCCAGCTCCAGCAGGAGGCACGGTGGTTCGCCAGGGAGCTGGTCGCCGAGTCGATCTGGTGCCATCCCCTGGTGGTGGGCCGGCCGATCGGGATCCTCACAGTGGAACCCGCGCCCGACCCCTCCTTGCAGGAGCTGGTGGCCGGGGCGGCCGCTACGGCAGCCTCGCTGCTGACCTGGCAGCGTGCCAAGCGCGGACAGGCGCAGGCCGAGCTGTTGCTCGAGCTCATCGAGTCCGCCGAGTCGCACTCCGGCTCCCTGAACAAGCTGCTGGCCATGGTCTGCCAGCGGCTGGCGCGCGAGGTGGGGACGACCGGAGCCAGCATCTTCCTGGAGGATGGCGGCCGGCTGGTGCCCCAGATGTCCACCTCGGCCGACGGCACTTTGGATGCGGAGACGTGGTCTCGCTTCCGGCTGGCCACCGAACCCTTCCCGGTCGCGGAGGCCGCCTTCGCCGCGGGCCGCCCGATCATCGCGGAAAACCGCCACGATGCCCGGCTCAGGGGGTGGTGGGCAGGGGCCTTCGACATCCACGCGGCCCTGGCCGTGCCACTGGGCAAGCCCAGCTCACCGGGCGGAGTCCTCACCGTCGACTCGGCGGTGCCGCGCACTTTCCGCAAGGATCAGGTGCGGCTCGTCGCCGCCGCCGGGGCGATGCTGGGTGAGATGATCGAGCGGGCCCAGGCCGCCGAGGCGAGGGAGGCGCGGCTGGCCACCGCCGACCTGATGCGCAACCTGCTCAAGGAAGCGCTCGCCGACCCCAGCCTGGAGCGGGCCACGAGCATGCTGGCCGAGATCGCCCTGCGAACGATGGGGACGACGGAGGCCGTGGTGTGCATCTCTCGCTCGGGCGACGAGTTCTCCGAGGTGGCGCGCGCCCGCTCGGGCCCTCAGCCCTTGCCGGTGCCGCGCCGGACCCGCCAGAGCCTGCGAAGGCCGTCCCAGCTGTCCTCACCGGTGGCCGTGGACATCGTCGAGGGCGCCTTTGGGGAAGCGGCCCGGCTGCTCCGCCAGCTCGGCTTTCGCTCAGGTACCGTGATCCCGCTGGTGGGCGAGGACAGCGCCTCCGGTGTGCTGGTGTGCGGTGATCGGGTGCCCCGGCGTTCCAGCGCCCGCAGGCTGGAGCTGGCCGCTCAGCTGGCTCTCGAGGGCGGGCTGGTGCTGGAGGCGACCCGGCTCCGCGAGCTCGACAGGGCACGCCAGGTCGAGCTCCATCACCAGGCGACCCACGACCCGCTCACGGGGCTCTGCAACCGGGCCCTGTTCCATGACCACCTCAGCGCGGAGATCGAGCGCGCCCGGTCGGAGGGACGCATCCTCGCCCTGCTCCTCATCGACCTCAACCGGTTCAAGGAGATCAACGACACCCACGGCCACCCCGAGGGGGACCGGGTCCTGGTGGCGTTCGGCAAGCACCTCCTCGCCTCCGTGCGCCAGGGTGACTTCGTCGCCCGGCTCGGCGGCGACGAGTTCGCCGTCGTCCTGAGTGGCCGCGCCAGCGTGAAGGGGGTGCTGACCGCCGCCCGGCGCATCGGGGAGCGACTCACCCACCGCCTCGAGATCGGCGACGCCAGCGTGACCATGGACGCGAGCATCGGCATCGCCGTCTTTCCCGCCCATGGCCAGGACGCCGCCGAGCTGCTCCACAATGCCGACGCCAGCATGTACGAGGCCAAGCGCGAGCAATCGGGGCTCAAGGTCTTTGAGCCCTCGAACGGCTGGATCACCGCCTCCGACCTGCGCCGGGCCATCGCCGAGAGGGACCTGCTCCTCCACTACCAGCCCAAGGTGGACCTCTCCACCGGAGAGGTCAGGTCCGTCGAAGCTCTCGTCAGGTGGCAGCACCCCATGCGCGGCGTCGTCCCTCCCTCGGAGTTCATCGCCCTGGCTGAAACCAGTGGGGACATCGGGGGCATCACCCGCCTGGTGCTGCGAGAGGCTCTGGAACAGTGTCGCCAATGGCAGGAGCAGCGCCTGGTCCTCGACGTCGCCGTGAACGTCAGCGCCCGTGACGTCACCGATCCAGACTTCACGGCGACGGTGATCGCCGCGCTCGAGGACGCCCACCTCACCCCTGACCGCCTGATCCTCGAGCTCACGGAGTCCTGCGCTCTCTCCAACAAGGAGGTGGCGATTGGGGTCCTCGGCAGCCTTCGGGACCTGGGGGTCAGGATCGCCGTGGATGACTTCGGCACCGGGTACTCGTCGCCCCAGGTGCTGGAGGACCTCCCCCTCGACGAGCTGAAGATCGACGGCAGCTTCCTGCGCGCCGACGCCATCCATCGGGGCCGCAGCATGGTCCCCTGGCTGGTCTCGCTGGGGCACGAGTTCGGCCTCACCGTCGTCGCCGAGGGGGTCGAGACCGGGTTCGCCCTCCAGCTGGCCGACGACGCAGGCTGCGACCAGGTCCAGGGGTACCATCTGTCCAAGCCCCTCCCGGCGCAGCAGCTTCAGGCCTGGCTCGCCGAGCGCAAGAAGCGGCCGCTCTCCCGGCGCGGTCCGGGGCTGGCCAGGACCGGTACGGCGTGAGTTGGCATCTCCGCGGGGGCCTTCCCGAAGTCTCGGTTCCGGGGTCGCGGCGGGACAGCACCGGGGTGTCGGGCATGTGCGCCCTGGTCCCGGCCGCCGCCTGCCGGAGGGTCCCGCGGTGACCGGACGGCCAGCGCCGCCTGCCACCGCGGTGGCGGTGGACACACTTTTCGAGGTGGACCAGCTCCTCGAGCCGCCCCGCGCCTTTCGCGAGCAAGCCAAGATCAGCGACGACTCCGTCTACGATGAGGCAGAGCGCGATTTCCGGGGCTGGTGGGCGAGGCAGGCGGAGAAGCTGCTCGACTGGGTGGAGCCGTGGCACACCGTGCTCGACGACACCGACGCCCCCTTCTACAGGTGGTTTGTCGGCGGCAAGTTGAACGCCTGCTACAACTGCGTCGATCGCCACGTGGCGGCCGGACGCGGCGAGCGCGTCGCCTTCCACTGGCGGGGCGAGAAGGAAACCCGGGAGGTGACCTACGCGGACCTCTACCGCGACACCCAGCGCCTCGCCAACGTCCTCAAGGCCCGCGGAATCGGCAAGGGCGACGTCGTCGCCATCCACCTCCCCCTGGTGCCGGAGGCGGCCGTGGCGATGCTGGCCTGCGCCCGCATCGGCGCCCCGCACAACGTCGTCTTCGCCGGCTTCTCACCGCACGCGCTGAGGGAGCAGCTGGTGTTCTCGGAGGCGAGAGCTGTCATCACCGCGGACGGAGTGTGGCGTGATGGCCGGGCGGTCCCCTTGAAGGCGCGAATCAACGAGCACATAGCTGACCTCGATGGACTGCGGACGGTCGTCGTCCTGCGCCATACAGGAACGCCAGCGGAGATGTGCGAGGGGCGCGACATCTGGTGGGACGAAGCCTTTGCCACGGCGCCACCCGACTGCCCCTGCGAGCCGCTCGACGCCGAACACCCCCTCTTCACGCTGTATACGTCCGGCTCCACCGCCAAGCCCAAGGTGGTGGTGCACAGCACCGGGGGATACCTGACCGGGGTCGGCTGGACCACCCAGAACGTCTTCGACCTGAGGCCGGACCGCGACGTGTTCTGGTGCACCGCCGATGTGGGCTGGGTCACCGGGCATTCGTACGTGATCTACGGGCCCCTCCTGAGCGGCGCCACCAGTGTGATGTTCGAAGGCTCTCCCGACCATCCGCACAGGGGAGTGTGGTGGGAAACCGTCGAGCGGTACCGGGTCACCATCCTCTACACGGCTCCCACCGCCATCAACGCCTTTCTGGGGTGGGGTGAGGAGCACCCGAGCCGGCACGACCTGTCGTCGTTGCGCCTTCTCGGCTCGGTTGGCGAGCCGCTCACACCCAAGGCCTGGGGCTGGTACCACACGGTGATCGGCGGGAGCCGCTGCCCCATCGTGGACACGTGGTGGCAGACCGAGACCGGCTGCATCATGATCACCACGCTGCCGGGAGTCATGGCGTCCAAGCCGGGCTCTGCGGGTCGGCCCCTGCCGGGGATTCACGTCGACGTCGTCGACGAGGAGGGCGATCCCGTACGGGGAGAGTACGGGTACCTGGTCATCAAGCGGCCCTGGCCGGCCATGCTGCGCAACCTCCACAAGCAGGGGGACCGTTACCGGCAAACCTACTTCGGGCGGTTCGAGGAGCAGACCTACCTGGGCCGGTTTGAGGAGCGCACCTACTACGTGGGCGACTCCGCCCTCGTCGATGAGGACGGGTACTTCTGGATCGGCGGACGGGTTGACGATGTCATCAACGTCGGCGGCCGACGGTTCGCCGCCAGCCAGGTGGAGTCGGCCATCGCCTCCCACCCGGGAGTGGCCGAGTGCGCGGCTATCGGGCAGCGCCACGAGACCACCGGACACGCGATCTGTGGCTTCGTCGTCCTGCGCCAGTCCCTCGCCGGTGGGCCGGAGTTGGAACGGCAGTTGGGGGACCGCGTCGCGGAGCGGCTCGGCGAGACCGCTCGGCCCGCGCGCATCGTCTGGACAGCCTCCCTTCCCAAGACTCGTTCCGGAAAGATCATGCGTCGACTTCTCCGCGACATCGCCGAAGGCAGAGACCTGGGTGACGTGAGTGCCCTGCGCGATCCCGATGTGATCGACGAGCTCGAACAGGCCTTCTCGGAGCAGCCCGCGTAGCTGTGGGTCTCGCATCTCGGGCCCGTCCACTGGGGGACCCGGGCAGGGTGGCTGGCGCAGCCGCTGGGCAGCGCAGAGGAGCCCACGGAGAGCAGAGCCTCCGCCTCCAGCCCTGACCCACGTCAGGAGTCCTGGAGCGCTAGGACCCGCCGGCACTGCCGGGCAGGTGGGCTGGGAGGATCCCCGCCGGACCAAGAGCCGGCCCCCTCGGCAGCAGGAGAGAAGAACCTGGTCAGGCCCCCTGGAGGCCGAAGTAGGCGCGCCGCAGGGAGTCGTCCGCCTCCAGCTCCGGGACGGTGCCCTGGAAGCGCAGGCGCCCCCCCTCGATGACGTAGACCCTCTCTGCCACCGCCAGGAACTTCATGTTCTGCTCCACCACCAGGAGGGCGGGTCCCGCCTCGCGCCGGGTGCGGGCGAGCGCCTCCACGACGCTGCTGACGTAGACCGGGGAGAGCCCGGCCGAGGGCTCGTCCAGGACCAGAAGCCGGGGGTCCGCGACCAGCGCCTTGGCGACCCCCACCATCTTGCGCTGGCCCCCGCTCAGCTTCCACGCCGGCCCCCGGCGGGTGCGGGCCACCTCGGGGAACAGCTGGCAGAGCTCATCGATCCGGCGCCGCAGGCGGGCGCGGGGCAGGCCGTACCCGCCCATGAGCAGGTTCTCCTCCACCGACAGCTCGGGGAAGATGCCGACCTCGCTCATGTAGGCGATGCCGGCCCGCACCCGCTGGCTGGTGCGCAGCCCCTCGATCCGCCGGCCGAAGAAGGAGATCGACCCGGTCCGGGCGGGCAGCAGGCCCAGCAGGGTCTTCAGGAGGGTGGACTTGCCGGCGCCGTTGGGGCCCAGGACCACGACGCTCTCCTCGGCCCCGATCTCCAGGTCGAAGTCCCAGAGCACCTGGAGCGAGCCGTAGCCGGCCCCCAGTCCCCGCACCTCAAGGCACTTCTCGGCCTGCTCAGGCACCGAGGAACACCTCCACCACGTGGGGGTCCTCGGACGCCTCCTCCAGGGAGCCGGCGAAGATGGTGGTCCCGGCGTTGAGCACCACCACCCGGTCGGTGACCTGGCGCACGAACCCCATGAGGTGCTCCACCACGAGGAGCGCGCGGCCGGCGGCGGCCAGCTTGCGCAGCAGCTCCGCCGCCCCGTCCAGCTCGTCGTGGCGCATCCCCGCCGCCAGCTCGTCGACCAGGAGCACCTCGGGCGCGGTGGCCAGGGCCCGGGCCAGGTCGAGCCGCTTCTGCTGGCTGGAGTTGAGGCTCTCGGCCGGGAGGCCACCCTGGCCGCCGAGCCCGCAGAGGTCCAGGATCTCCTCCGGGCTCTGCCGGGCGTCCCGGCCATGCCGGAGGGCGACCTGGACATTCTCCAGCACCGAGAGCGGGCGGAAGGGGCGGGGGGTTTGGAAGGTCCGGTTCAGGCCCAGCCGGACCAGGCGCTCGGGGGCCCGGCCGGTGGCGTCGTGGCCCAGCAGCTCAACTTTGCCGGAGGTGGGCCGGTAGACCCCGCTGACCACGTTGATGAGGGTGGTCTTGCCCGAGCCGTTGGGCCCCAGCAGCCCCACCACCTCGCCGGGCCGCAGCTCCAGGTCCACTCCGGCCAGCGCCGGCAGCCCCCCGAAGCTGCGGGTGAGGCCGCTCACCTGGAGCGCCGGGCTAGCGACCACGCCAAAGCCTCCGGAGCCGGATGGAGAGCAGCCCGTTGGGCAGGAACAGCACGATGAGGACGATCAGGACGCCGTAGATGAGCTGGAAGTCCTGGGGCTGCGAGACCCCGATGTAGTTGTACACGCCGTAGAGGATGACCGCGCCCAGCAAGGGCCCCAGGACCGTGCCCACCCCCCCGAAGAGGGCGAAGACGATGGCGAAGACGCTGATCGAGAGGTCGAAGACCGCCTCCGGGTAGAACACCGACACCGCCCAGGCGTAGATGGCCCCCGCCAGCCCCGCCAGGGTGGCGCTGATCAGCCAGGCAATGGTCCGCGCCCGCACCACGTTGACCCCCGCAAGGCGCGCGGCCAGGGGGTCGGCGCGGATCGCGCGCAGCGCCATCCCGAAGTGGGAGCGGCGCACCCAGACCACGCAGAGCATGGCCACCCCGACCAGCACCACCGCCGCCAGGTAGGCGGCGCCGGAGTTGTACACGGAGGCCAGGTTCACCCCGTAGGGGCCGTTGGTCACCGCCGTCAGCTGGGGGTTGGAGATGAGGTAGTAGAGCGCCTCGGCGGCGGCCAGGGAGGCGATCGCGAAGTAGGCTCCGGTGAGGCGCAGAAGGGGCGACAGCAGGGCCGCCACCAGGAGCCCCGCCAGCCCCCCCAGCAGGATCGCCAGCGCGATCGGCGCGTGCAGGAAGTGGACGCTGAGGGCGGTCCCGTAGGCCCCGGCGCCGAAGAAGCCGACGTAGCCGAAGGGGAGGTAGCCGGTGAAGCCGAAGATCACGTTGAGGCCCTGGGCCAGGGCCACGTAGACCATCATCGTCAGCAGGAGGAGCTGGTTGTTGTAGACCAGGGAGGCGACCAGGAACCCCGCCGGCGGCACCACCACCAGCAGCACGTCGCCGACCACCTGGCGGCGGGGCCGCCGCCCCACCGCCCCCGCCCCCGCCCGCAGCCGCTGGGCGATGCTAGACACTGCGCACCGTCCTCCCCAGAAGGCCGGTGGGACGCAGCAGCATGATCGCCAGCAGGATGGCGAAGGGGGCGAAGCCCGACCAGGCCGGCGCGAAGGTCTGGGTGAACATCAGGGCCAGGCCGAAGACGATGCCGCCCAGGAAGGTGCCCATCGGACTCCCCAGGCCGCCGAGCACGATCACCGCGAAGGCGGTCACCGTCAGGTCCACCCCCTCGCTGGGGGTGGTTCCGCCGATCATGAAGAGGCTCAAGATCCCGGCGATCGCCGCCAGCCCCACCCCGATGCCGAAGGTCAGGGCCGAGATCCGGTCGGGGTTGACCCCTACCGCGCGAGCCTCGTCGGGGCTGGACATGATCGCCCGGGTGGCCCGGCCCAGGCTGGTGCGGTACAGGTAGAGGAAGAGCAGCAGAAGGGCCACCAGGCCCACCCCGGCGCTGACCAGCCAGGCTCCCGGCACCCCCTGGCCGGCGATGGAGAAGGGCCGCGCCCCGAACACCGCGGAGGTGATCGAGGCCTCGTTGTTGCCGAAGGCGATCACCGCCACCGCCTCGATGACCTGGGAGACCCCGAAGAACATCACCAGGGACATCATCTCGGGGTCCCGGCTGCGCTGCACCCGCCGGCCCAGCAGGTAGTAGGTGAGGTAGCCGACCAGCAGCGAGGGCGGGATCACCAGCAGCACCGTGACCAGGGGGTTGACCCCGAAGCGGTCGAAGAGCAGCACCGCGGCGAAGCCCCCCAGCATGATCACGTCGCCGTGGGCGAGGTTCACCATCCGCATCACGCCGAAGATGAGGTTCAGCCCCAGGGCCGCGAGGCCGTAGTACAGCCCGAAGAGCACTCCCGCGATCAGCGCGAAGAGCCAGAGCACCGGGGCGCCTCCTCCTGAGATGGGCTGCTGGGGAAGAGCGTGCGGGGCTGGCCGGAGCTACCGGCCAGCCCCCATGCGACGGGGTCGATCGGCGTCTAGACCGGGGTCAGGGCGCGGGATAGACCGGCGCGTGGTCGGCGCTGGCCGGCGGGTAGACGATCTTGATCGCATTGCCGGTGCCGGCGGGGAAAAACTGGGCCAGCGGAAGCAGCTCGCCCACCTGCCCCCCCTCGGAGTTCAGCTTGAAGGCTCCGTCCAGGGTGGTGAAGTGCCCGCTGAGCGCGAACAGGGCGGAGCGCATCCCCAGCTGGGTGAACTTGGTGGCGTGGCCGAGGGCGGCCTGGATGATGAGCCCGGTGTTGTAGCCAGCGACGTTCTCGAAGCTGACGTTGGCGATGCTGCCGTGCCCGAACTGGGAGATGAAGGCGTTGGTGCCCAACCCCTCACTGACCTTGTTGAACTTGATGTAGGGGGGCACGCCGTAGGTGTAGGTGTAGGAGAGGCCGGCCTTCCCCACCGCGTTCTCGATGAGGGTGTACTGCTGCCCCGGGAAGGCGGTGACCACCATGCCGAAGTGATAGCCGCCCTGCTGCACCGCTTGCAGGAAGGGGATGTCGTTGGAGGCGTAACCCAGCTCGATCACGGCCTGGGGGTTGGTGGCGGCGATGTCGTGCAGCAGGGTCCCGTACGAGGTCGTGGCGGTGGGCACCGCCTGGTAGTAGACCGGGGTGACCCCGCCCTGCGCCAGCACCGACTTCACGGTGGCCGCCTGGGTGGCGTCGAAGTCGTTGGCCCCGTAGAGGATGGCGACCCGGGAGATGTGCTGGGCGAGGATGAAATGCCCCAGCGGGTCCGGCCAGATCGCGGAGAGGGGCAGGTCGCAGAGCACGATGTACTGGTTGCCGGGGGTGAACAGCGGCGATCCGGTCGCGGTCTGGTCGAAGAGCAGCATGTGGTGTTCCTGGGCGATGGTCACCGCCGGGAGCGTCAGGACCGAGCCGAAGTCGGGCACGAAGATGTTGATGTTGTCCTGGGTCACCAACTGCTCGTACTCGGTGGTGGCGGTGGTGGTGGAGCTCTGGTCGTTGAGCGCCACCAGCTTGATCGGGATCTTCTTGTTGAAGGCCTTGACGTAGACCCCGCCGCCGGCGTTCTCCTGGCTGATCCAGAACTTCAGGCCCTGGAACTCGGGCAGGGAGGAGTTGGCGAAGGAGCCGGAGCCAGAGTAGAGAGTGCCGATGACGATGTCCTTGGGAGCGCCGCTGCTCGCCGTGGTGCTGGCAGCTCCACAGGCGGCGAGCCCGATCGTGAGGAGGGCGCTCAGGGCGGCGAGACCAACGGTGCGAGTCCGGGGAATCAGCACGTGCACAGTCCTCCTTGGTGGCTGCGGGGCCAAACCGAAACCCGAGTCGCGCCCGGCGCGACCGTGACGCAAAAACGTTGCCTGCCTTTATAGCACCGACTTTCGGCGCTGACAATGGGGGGGGCGGGGGGACGGGGCGGCTCCGGTGCCCGCAGCGGTCGACCGTCACGGATCCCACCGCGGTAGCGGCAGGGTCGGTTCAAGAGCGGCATCGGTGGCTCGGTGGCGCCACCAGGACCCAGGAGGGCGGCGAACGACCTCGCCTCAGCTTGGGCTTCCGGGAGTTCCGCCCGCTCTTGCCTGCCTGCTCCGCGGGCCATTCGTTTCCTGTCCGCAGACGCCCCCAACCGCCGATCTCTACCCGCGTGGGTGGCGCGGAACGAGGCGGGTCGAGCCCTGGCCTCACCATCGCCGGCTGTCAACCGTTCGGCGACGCCCGAGTACTCCGGTGCTCAGGGCCGTCCCGGCAAGGCGTCCTAACAGGTGGCCGCAGGTGGTCTCTCCGACGCGCTGCCCGCCCGATTGAACGACCAGGCCACAGAGTACGGGGACCAGCAGGTCCGCCGATCCGTCGGCCGCCGGGGCGCGAAACGGCCACCGGCTGCCGAGGTCCAGCTGTTCGTACCGGCCGACTCCCGGGCGCACGGGGTTCCCCCCAAATGCGCCTTGTGAGGACGGCCGAGGTGGCCCAGGTGAGGCTCTGGAGGAGGTGTGGGGGGCGACGACTTTGCGGCCCGCCCGGAGGCTGGGTCCAGGGGTCCGCGCTGCGGCCCTGGTTGGCTGCTGCCGCGGCGCTGTCCGCCCGCTCCCAAGGGCTGGGTGGGGACGGCTGGACGAGTCCTCGGAAGTGAGGGGACCAAAGTCAGCAGCGGGCAGCCCTTGACAGCGATATCTCCATCGGAATAGGTTCCCCGACTGCAAGTCTCGGCTGTTTTCGGAGGTACATCATGAGCGTGGTTTCCCTTCCCGCTTCCGCCTTTCCCCCGCTGGCGGTGGGATTCTTCGGGCTCGCGACCGGCTACCTGATCTACGGCCCCCAGGAGTTCTTCGGCTTCCCCAAACGGGATGCCCAGGTCAACCTGGCCACCGGAGTTTGGGGAATCTGGATGCCGGGCTTCATGCAGTTCCTCACCGGTACCTACATCCTGGTGGGCATGGCCTGGCTCCACACCTTCACCGCTGGGCCGCTTTACATGGCCGGTCTGGCCTTCACGGCGTACGGGGTCCACTGGTTCGCCATCGGCTACAACCGGGCCAAGGGGGCGGACTCCCGGCCCAACGGCTACATGGCGGTGGCCTTCTGCTTCATCTCCCTCCTGGGGCTCATCGTCTTCTACCACGTCGGTGACTGGCCGGTGGGCACCCTCTTCCTGGGGCTGCTGCTGATCTACATCACGGACATCTTCGCCAGCTTCAAGCTGGGGGGCCGGCTCAGCGAGCAGGCTCTGGGGCTGCTCCACATGGTGGTGGGGCTGTGGCTGATCTACCTCATGTTCGGGGTCACCCTGAACTTCGCCCTGGGCTTCCACCTCACCGTCTAGCCCTGGATGGGGCCCCGCCGGGCGTTCCCGGCGGGGCCCCGCCCCACCCCGGTCCGACCGCCAGCCGAGAGGCCGGGCCGGGGAGGGGGCAACCCAAGACCTCGAGGGAGACCTCCCGGGGCAGCGGAGGGAGCGCCCCGGCCAAAGGGCGGCCCCCCAAAGGGAGGCGGGATCGCGGAGAGAAGGTAACCGCGGGCCTCAGCCTGGCGTTGGAAGATGGGACGGGGCTGCCGCCTGATGCACGGCAACCGAGAGTTCCGACGCCGGAGGAGGAGTGCGATGCGTCTCTGGAGCCTGGGAGCTGCCGGCCTCGTCCTTGGACTGCTGCTGGCAGCCTGCGGGGCCACGCCCCACCCCTCCCCCACCCCCAGGGTGTCGAGCCTTCCGCCCCGCTCCCCCTCCCCCTCCCAGAGCCCCACGCCGCAGAGCTCCCCGACCACGGCCTCCGGAACGAGCTGCGCCACCTCCCAGCTGCGGGTGACCCTCGCCAACGGCCAGGGGGCGGCGGGCAGCGTCATCTACTCCCTGCAGTTCCAGAACGTGGGCCAGTCCAGCTGCACCCTCTTCGGCAACCCCGGGGTCTCCCTGGTCGCCAGCCAGTCCGGCCCCCAGCTGGGAGCGGCGGCCACCTTCGTGAACCGTTCCCAGGCCGTGACCGTGACCCTCGCACCCGGGGCCACGGCCTCCGCCGCCCTGCAGATCGCCGAGGCGGCCAACTTCCCCCAGAGCTCCTGTGACGAGGCCCCGGCGGCCGGCCTTCGGGTCTACCCCCCGGGGCAGAC
>JAKBTP010000085.1 GCA_021844355.1 bacterium
TAGGCGGAGAGGGCGAGCAGCCGGGAAGCGGAGAAGCGCACCGAGATCCGGGATGCCGGCTGGGCGACGCTCATGGGGGAAGGCTGGCGCGTGCGCCCCGGTCTGTCAACCGCCCCCGGCGGCCCCCCTCCCGCCGCCGGGCCACGGCTACCAGGCGGCGGATGGCACCCGGCTGGTCTCCAACCCCGAGCGCCGACAGGTGGACAGTGACCTCATGGGAAACGTCAGGAGCTGGCCAAGCTGCGCTCGGAGCTGGGCCAAGCGGTGTGGAGGAGCCCTGGGACTGCCAGCGCACCGCTCACGGCCTGGAGGTAGGCCAGCGGGGGCAAGGTGGGGCAGATGCGTGAGCTGGAGGCCGAGGTTGCGCCCGTCCTCGCCCGGGGCTCCGCCCCGCCCTCCCCCTGGCCCTTGCAGGAGGTGGGCTGGCGCGAGGTGATGCCCCTGGAGCAGAAGGCGATCATCTACCGGATCTAGATGACCGCCTGCAATGCCGAGGAGTGGCTCCTGGAGCGACTCGCTCCACACTGCCACGACGCGGACCACTTCCATATGCTGCTGCGCTCCTTCGCCGAGGTGCCTCGGGAGATCCACAGCACCGCCCGAGGTGCCGTGGTCACCCCGGATCCCACGGACATCCCCACCTACCGGCGGGCCCTACAGGGTTTCTGCGCCGACCAGAGACAGCTCGGGGCCACCTTCCCCGGGCATCGACCTGCCCGTCACCTACCAGGCCGCGCTGCACCATGCCGAGCGTGCTGCTTGACCTTCCATGTTCAATGGTCTGGCGTGAGCCCGGACCCACCGGCTTGGGCCGGAGCCGGTGAGACAAGAACCCGTGAGGGAGCCCCAGGAGGAGGTGCCGCAGGAGTGCGTCTGCTGGAATCCACTCCCCGGCGACCGTGGCACTCGGCGACCTGGCAGTCGCGGCGGCTGCTGACGGTGCAGCCATGAACGCAAAGGTTGAGTCGGTCCGAGTGAGGGGCTCCTCCAGGGGGCGGTGGGTGGCGCTGGGACTGCTGGCGACCGCGATGGTGCTGGGCATGACCACCTGGTTCTCGGTGGCCGCGGTGGGGCCGCAGCTCCGGCTCGCATGGTCGCTCTCGACGCTGACCGCGAGCCTTCTTGACGTCGCCGTGCAAGTGGGCTTCGTGGCCGGGGCGTTGCTGATCGCCGCAGCCAACCTGCCCGACATCATGCCGCCCCGGACCCTCATACTCCTGGGCAGCTTCGGGGCGGCGCTGGCCAATGTGCTCCTGCTCACCTCTCCGTCGGTCGGTCTGGCCATCGCCTTGCGGCTCCTGACTGGGGCGTTTCTGGCCGGTGTCTACCCACCTGCCCTGAAGGCTATGCTGACCTGGTTCGAGGCGGGGCGCGGAACCGTGCTGGGGGTCATGGTGGGTGCGCTCACCCTGGGTTCCGCGGCGCCGCAGCTGGTGAATGCACTCGGTGGTGCCAACTGGCGCACGGTCATCGTCGTGACGTCGGCGCTCACCGTCGTTGGTGGGGTGGTCACCAGGTGCCTGGTCAAGGACGGCCCCTTCTCGTTCCCCCCGGCGGTGTTCGCTCCCAGGCAGGCGGCCGCGGTCTTGCGCAACCGCGCGGTGCGGCTCGCCTACCTCGGCTACTTCGGTCACATGTGGGAGCTGTACGCCATGTGGACCTGGATCTACGCCTTCAGCCGTGCCGAGCTGCACCTGGGAGGTGTTGAGCGCATGGCGACGATCGACTCCCTGGCGGCCTTCGCGATCGTCGGTAGCGGCGCCCTGGGCTGCCTGGCCGGAGGGATTCTCGGCGACCGATGGGGCCGGACGCGGGTGACCCGACTGTCGATGGCGCTCTCGGGCAGCTGTTGCCTGGTCATCGGCCCGGCCGCCCACCTGGGGGCAGTGGTGTTGCTTGCGGTCGGGATCTTCTGGGGATTCTGGGTGGTCGCAGACTCGGCTCAGTTCACCACCATCGTGACCGAAACCTGCGACCAGGCCTACGTAGGCACGGCGGTGACCCTGCAGATCGCGGTCGGTTTCACCCTGAGCGTGGTCACGATCTGGCTCATCCCCTTCGTCCAGGGCAAGACGGGCTGGACCTGGGCTTTCGCCATCCTGGCGCCCGGCCCGCTCCTGGGGGTGGCGGCCATGACCAGGCTCTTGCACTCACCGGAGGCCCGGCTGATAGCGGGCGGGCGCGGCTGAGCCGACCGGGGTGAGTTCGAGCCGCTGGGAGATGGCGCTGAAGCACGCCCTTGGCTCAGCAGGGTGCGCGCTGGAGGCGCGGCGGAAAAGCCGGGTGTGAAGTGGGTTTGGAGGTCGCACGGGAGGGGTGCGCGCGGGGGGGGATGGGGCGGGCCCGCATGAGCCGGAGGCCTGGCACACGTCTACGAGGATCCCACGCGGTACCTGGACTTCGGGGGAGAACGCACCTTCTACGGGCTCCTGTCCCGGAACCGGGACGAGCGGTTCTGGGACGAAAATTTCACGGAGCTGTACTGCCAGGGCCAGGGGCGGCCAGGAGGGGACAAGGACCGCCTCTCGATAATGGATGGATTATATTGTAGAACTGAATCTAGGCCGCTTCGGGATGCGAGGAGGAAGGGCGTGAAACGCTCACGAGAGGCGTTCGTCGCGGCATTGCGGTCGGCCGGGCTGCGGGCGACCGCAACGCGCCTCGCCGTCCTCGCCGCGTTGCGGCGCCAGCCGCATGCCGGCACCG
Source organism: bacterium (assembly GCA_021844355.1). GTDB lineage: Bacteria > Chloroflexota > Dormibacteria > Aeolococcales > Bog-877 > JAJYXT01. The sequence continues at coordinate 2,707 of JAKBTP010000085.1, forward strand.
ACACGGTCATCCGCCACGTCCGGACGGAGCTTGGGACCGTCTCCACCCAGGCCGTCTACAACGTGCTCGCCGCCCTGGTCGAGGTGGGCCTGGTGCGACGCATACAGCCCGCCGGCAGCGTCGCCCTCTACGAGCTTCGCGTCGGGGACAACCACCACCATGTCGTCTGCCGAAAATGCCGCGCGGTGGCCGACGTCGACTGCGCGGCGATAACCCGTCCGTGCCTGACCCCTTCGGAGGCCTACGGCTATCTCCTCGACGAGGCCGAGGTGACCTACTGGGGGGTCTGCCCGGCCTGCCAGGCCGAGAGCGGCCTGATCCGTCCACCCGGGCCAGTCGACGAAGCCGCGATCCATAGGAACAACCCCATCGAAGGAGGACGAACATGGCCGACACCGTTGCCTCGACCCCCAGTCCGCGTCAGCCCATGTTGAACCGGGACTGGTGGCCGAACCAGCTGGACCTGAGCGTTCTGCACCAGCACTCGCCCCTGTCCAACCCGTTGGGTGAGGCCGTCAACTACAAAGAGGAGTTCAAGTCCCTCGACCTCGAGGCGCTCAAGCGCGACATCCTCGAGGTGATGACGACCTCGCAGGACTGGTGGCCGGCCGACTATGGCCACTACGGGCCGCTCTTCATCCGGATGACGTGGCACGCGGCGGGCACCTACCGCATCGCCGACGGCCGGGGCGGCGGCGGCGCCGGGGCTCAGCGCTTTGCCCCGCTGAACAGCTGGCCCGACAACGCGAACCTTGACAAGGCGCGCCGGCTGCTGTGGCCGATCAAGAAGAAGTACGGTCGGAAGCTCTCATGGGCCGATCTCATCATCTTCGCCGGCAACCTTGCCATGGAGTCGATGGGGTTCAAGACCTTCGGCTTTGGCTTCGGGCGACAGGACATCTGGGAACCCGACCAGATCGACTGGGGCTCCGAGGACACCTGGCTCGGAGACGAGCGCCACGGCGGCACCGGGGAGATGAAGGGACCGTACGGCGCTGATCACATGGGTCTCATCTACGTGAACCCGGAAGGGCCGGGCGGCACCCCTGACCCGCTGGCCTCAGCGGCGTACATCCGACAGACGTTCCTCCGCATGGCCATGAACGACGAGGAGACAGTAGCGCTCATAGTCGGGGGCCACACTTTCGGCAAGACCCACGGCGCCGTCCCAGCCACCTACATCGGTCTGGAGCCCGAGGGCGCTCCCCTCGCGGAGCAGGGCCTCGGCTGGCGCAACACCTTTGGCGGCAGCAATGGCACCGACGCGTGGACCAGTGGGCTGGAGGGCACCTGGACCAGCCAACCCACGAAGTGGGACAACGGGTTCCTCGACAACCTGTTCAACTACGACTGGGAGCTGACGACAAGCCCCGACGGCAAGAAGCAGTGGACTCCCAAGGATCACTCGGCCCAGGGCACCGTGCCCGACGCGCACGATCCGTCGAAGCGCCACGCGCCCATGATGCTCACGACGGACTTGGCGCTGAAGCTGGACCCGATCTACGCGCCCATCGCCAAGCGCTTCCACGAGAATCCCGAACAGCTCGCAGAGGCGTTCGCGAAGGCGTGGTACAAGCTCATTCACCGCGACGTGGGGCCAGTCTCGCGGCTCTGGGGCCCGTGGGTGCCGAAGGCGCAGCTCTGGCAGGACCCCGTCCCCGCAGTCGATCACGAACTGATCGGCGAGGCGGACATCTCCGCCCTCAAGGCCAGAATCCTCGCCTCGGAGCTGTCCATCTCCCAGCTGGCCTTCACCGCCTGGGCGTCGGCGGCCAGCTTCCGCGGCACCGACAAGCGTGGCGGGGCCAACGGGGCACGGATCCGCCTCGCACCGCAGAGGGACTGGGAGGTCAACGAGCCGACCAAACTGGTGACAGTGCTGCAGATCCTTGAGGAGATCCAGCAGGACTTCAACCGCTCACAGCCCGGGGGCGCGAGGGTCTCCCTCGCCGACACGATCGTCCTGGGCGGCTGCGCAGCGGTCGAGGAAGCGGCCAAGAGAGCCGGCCACGACGTCATGGTCCCCTTCGCGCCCGGCAGGACTGACGCCTCCCAGGAGCAGACCGACGTCGAGTCCTTCGCCGTGCTCGAACCGACCCACGACGGGTTCCGCAACTACCTCCGGGCCGGAGAGAAGCTTCCGCCGGAGCACCTGCTCATCGAGCGAGCCAACCTCTTGACGTTGACCGTCCCCGAAATGACGGTCCTCGTCGGCGGCATGCGGGCCCTGAACGCCAACTTCGGGCAATCCCAGCATGGCGTCTTCACCGACCGGCCTGAGACGCTCACCAACGCGTTCTTCGTGAACCTGCTCGACATGAGGACCGAATGGAAGGCATCCGCCTCATCCGAGAACGCGTACGAGGGTCGCGATCGCGCCACCGGCGAACTCAGGTGGACCGGCACCGCCGTCGACCTCGTCTTCGGCTCGAACTCCCAGCTCCGAGCCATCTCAGAGGTCTACGGGGCCGACGACGCTGGGGAGAAGTTCGTGCGTGACTTCGTGCAGGCGTGGGACAAGGTCATGAACCTCGACCGCTTCGATCTCGCCCGATGACCGCGATGCGTTACCGGTTCACGCCGAACCGGTCGAGCCAGTGGCGTGAGGTACTGTCCGGCGAAGGGCTCGGCACCGACGAAATGGTCGACTTCGGTGGCAGCTCGCCCCCAAGTCCCCGCGCGTCGGGGCTGAGGAGCACGGCGTGTAGCTGAGCGACCTGGACGTTGGCCGGACGGGTGCAGGCATAGGTCCTTCAGGCTCGCGGGACGTGCGCCAGGACAGCTCGCTTCAGAGTCACCGACCCCCACCCCGATCACCTCTCGGTGGCCGCGCTCATGCACTGCGGTTACGTTTTTCGGCCGCCTGGTCGTAGGCCGAAGGCGAACGCCCTGCATCGACTCCGCTCGCGTCTCGAACGGTCGGAGCGGCTGCTCCGAACCGCGCTAGGCCAAAGTCACCGATTGTTGGGGACGACCCGCGCCAACGCGCACGAGAATGACCAGGCGGCCGCTGTGGCGCCGCCATATGCAAGCCTGGCAACCAGCGGGTTTGCTTGATCAGAGGCGAGGGTGCGCGACAGCTAACGCTGCCACCTCCAGAGCCCGGTCGGCGCTGGGGCCCTCCGCACCGGCCGCACGAGGTTCATCGGCGCGCCGATCTGTCGGCCGCCGCCACTCACTCCTGGCAGGACATCACCCGAACTCTAGCCAGGCGTTTCGGACTGGCGCGTCAGCGGAGCCTGACTCAGCGGAGCACCAGGAGGAGCCCGCTGCGGGGAAGCTCCCGGTAGGGGGTGCGGCTGCTCTCCAGACCCCCCAAGGCGGCGCTCTGGACGATGATCCCCAGATGGGCTTGGAGGAGGCGCAGGGCCAGGCCCGGCTGTTCCTCCTCCTCCGGGAAGCCCACGGTCGCTCCATCGTCGACGACCCCCAGGTCGGAACCCAGGTCAACGGCCAGGGCGTCGGCGGCATCCCAGAGTTCCGCCTCCGCCACCATCCGGCTGAGCTCCTGCCAGGGAGGGAGCCGGAGGGTAACCTCGGCGCGCTCCTCGTGGGCTGGCGCGCAGACCTCGAGCCAGGCTGGGCAGCCCAACCAGATGAGGGGTTCGCCGTGGAGCTGAGGCAGCCCACTTCCGCCGCCGACGGCGTACCTCTCCCTTTCCGGATCGGCGGTGACCCGGGGGGGCGAGCCGAGCACGGCGCGGGCGCGGGCCCCGATCCACGGTCCGGGGGTCTTCAACACGCTCAGCGAGATGGTGGTCTCACCGGTGGTCGGGAGGCAGCAGGACCAGTGTGGTTCCGGTGCAGCCGATCCGGACGCAGCTGGTGCCACCAGCAGATCGTACGCGGCGCCGCGGGCCCACCCCGGACTCCCCATCCTCAGGCCCCCGGAGTCTCCGCGGCCGCGGTACCCTTGGCAGGCGCCCGGCGGTTCCGCCACGCTGCGGACCTGGCCGCCGGTGGTTGCGGAGGCAGAAGTCGTGAGCGCACAGCTGGAAGGCCCGCCCCGGGCCCCCGAGTATCGGGAGACCCTCCTGGATGGCGTCGACCACATCGAGTTCTTCGTGGGCAACGCCCGCCAGGCCGCCCACTTCTACCGGTCGGCCTTCGGCTTCGACGTGGTGGGCTACTCCGGGCCCGAGACCGGGGTGCGGGACCGGGCCTCATACGTCCTCCGCCAGGGCGATGTGGTGCTGGTCATGACCGCCCCCCTGGGTCCGGACGGGGAGATCGCCGACCACGTGCGCCGCCACGGGGACGGGGTGCGCACCCTGGCCTTTCAGGTGGAGGACGCGGGAGCCGCCTTCCAGGACGCGGTGGCCCGTGGGGCCCGTCCGGTAGCCGAGCCCCATGTGGTGGAGGACTCCGAAGGAGCGGTGCGGCTGGCCACCGTCCGGACCTTCGGGGACACCGTGCACACCTTCGTGGAGCGGGAGGAGTACCAGGGGGTTTTCCTCCCCGGCTACCGGCGGGAGTTCAAGGCCGGCTCCGGCTCCGGCCTCCAGGTGGTGGACCACTGCGTCTGCAACGTGGAGCTGACCCGGATGGACGAGTGGGTGTCCTGGTACAACCGGGTCTTCGGCTTCGACGTGTTCCAGGAGTTCGACGAAAAGGACATCGCCACCCAGTACTCGGCCCTGCGCAGCAAGGTCGTCCGGGGCGGGCGAGGCGGGAGCATCACCTTCCCCATCAACGAGCCGGCCAAGGGGCTGAAGCGCTCCCAGATCGACGAGTACCTCGACTACTACCACGGCCCGGGAGTGCAGCACATCGCCCTGCACACGGGGGACATCGTGGAGACAGTCGGGTGGCTGCGCCGCCAGGGAGCGGAGTTCCTCGCCGCCCCCCGGGCCTACTACGAGTCGCTGCCCGACCGCATCGGGGACATCGACGAGGACCTGGAGAAGCTGCGCGACCTCAACATCCTGGTGGACCGTGACGAGCATGGCTACCTCCTCCAGATCTTCACCCGCCCGGTGGAGGACCGGCCCACCCTGTTCTTCGAGGTGATCCAGCGCAAGGGCTGCCGCGGCTTCGGCAAGGGGAACTTCCAGGCCCTGTTCGAGGCCATCGAGCAGGAGCAGGCCGCCCGGGGCAACCTCTGACTCCACGAGCTGCCAGGAGAAGGTGAGCGTGGCAGCTCAGACCGAGGAGGTGGTCAGGGGGCCGCTTTCGGTCGCCGAGGCGCGCCGCGAGATGGTCGCCGCCGTCCCTCCGTTGGGCTCGGAGCTGGTTCCCGTAGGGGCGTCCCTCGTGGGGCGCTACCTAACCAGCGCGGTGAGCGCGCGGGTCACCCTGCCACCCTTCGCCGCCAGCGCCATGGACGGCTACGCGGTCCGGGCCGGCGACGTCACCCGGGTGCCGCTGGCGCTTCCCGTGCGCGGCGAGATGCAGGCCGGCAGCCCTCCGGGCTCGCTGGAGCTGGCTCCCGGCACCTGCGCCAAGGTCATGACCGGGGCACCCCTTCCCCTCGGGGCCGACTCGGTCGTTCCCTACGAGTGGACCGACCGGGGGGCCGAGACGGTCCTGATCCACGAGCGACCCCGGCGCGGTAACGCGGTGAGAAGGGCAGGAGAGGACCTCAGCCCGGGGAAGGAGGTCCTGGCCCAGGGCCGGCGGCTGCGTGCGGTGGACCTGGCCCCCTTGGCGGCCAGCGGGCAGGGAGAGGCCGAGGTGGGCCGGCAGCCTCAGGTGGCGGTGGTCACCACCGGTGACGAGATCCGCCCGGCGGGCTCCACCCTGGGCCCCGGTGAGATCTTCGACACCGCGGGGCCCGCGCTGGAGGCGCTGATAGTGCGCGCCGGCGGGCTGGTGGCGCGCCGCGCCACGGTGGGGGACGATCCTCTCCTGGTCCGGCGGGAGCTGGAGGCGGCGGCCGAGGTCGCGGACCTGCTGGTCACCGTGGGTGGAGTCAGCATGGGCGACCACGACCACGTCCGGGCCACCGTCCAGGCCCTCGGCCAACTGCAGTTCTGGCGCGTGGCCATGCGCCCGGGCCGCCCTCTGGCCTTCGGCCACTTCGGACGGGCGGCCTTTCTGGGGCTGCCGGGTAACCCGGTCTCGGCCTCGGTCACCTTCATCCTCTTCGGGATGCCCCTCCTGGCGGCGATGCAGGGGGCGGCCGACCCCGACCCCCGGACGGTGGCCGTCGAGCTCCTGGAGGACGTCGAGAAACCCGAGGGGCTGGAGACGTTTCACCGGGCCACCCTCCGGGCCCGCCCGGGGCGGCTGCCCGGGGCCAGGCTCACCGGGAGTCAGAGCAGCGGCGTGACCCTGTCCCTGGCGCGAGCCGACTGTCTCCTGTGCCTTCCCGCCAAGGGGGCTTCGGTTGCCCGGGGATCCATAGTGGCGGCGATCCCTCTCCCCTGAGCCGCCGTCCTCAGTCCAGCTCCAGCTCCTCGCCAGCCGGGCCGGCCGCCGCGGCGCTGCTCACAGCCAGCTCCAGCACCCGGAGTCGCCCCTCGCGGGAGAGTCCGGCCGCGGCCCGGCCCGCGAGGTAGGCCGCCAGCGGGGCGTACTGGCGAGCGCCGGAGATGTGCGCGGTCTCGCCGGCAAGCTTCAGCACCAGCTGGGCCTCATCGGCGTGGAGGACCGAGTCCCCCGCTCCCAGTGACTTCAGATAGCGGTCGAACCAGCTGTTCATCTCACTCCTCCCGTCTCCCGGCGGCCAGGCCCACCGCGACCGCCAGCTCCCGTGGGGTGTCGCAATCGGTGAAGGATGCCCCAACCGGGTCCAGGCGGCGCCACTCCGACTCCAGGACCTCATGGACCCGGACCAGGGCGAGCGCCTCGCGCATCGAGGGCCCCCTGGCCGACCCGCGCCGACCGGCCCGGGCCAGCTGCGCAAGAGCATGGGTGCGGTAGACGGCGAACATCGCCTCCGGCCCTCGACTGGTGACCGGGACCACCACGTCGGCCGCCGGGTCGGCCGCGGCCAGCTCCAGGAGGTGGGCGGCCAGCTGGGGCTCGGGGCAGGGCAGGTCGGCGGCGACCACCAGGGCCAGCTCGGTCCGACATTCGGCCAACCCTCCCAAAAGACCGGCCAACGGCCCCGCGAAGGCGGGGTGGTCGGCCACCCTTCGGGCGGGCAGTCCGTAGGTCTCGGGAGCCGCCACCAGGCACTCGCGCGCCGCCCCGCCGAGCCGGCGGTGGATCTGGTGGATGATGGGCGGGTCCTGGGGCCCGGGGAAGGGGATCGCCGCCTTGTCCCTCCCCATCCGGGAACTCCGGCCCCCGGCCAGAATGAGGAGCGAGAACTCGGGTGGTCTCAAACCGGGACCCCGGGGCGGGCGGTGAGCCTGTCAGAGTGGGTGTAGACGTTGCCGCCCCCGGCCCGCAGGAATCCCACCAGGGTGATGCCGGTCAACTCGGCCACCTCGACGGCCAGTGACGATGGCGCCGAGATCGAGGCCACCAGCGCGATCCCGGCCGCGGCGGCCTTCTGGACGATCTCAAAGCCGGCCCGGCCGCTGACCACCAGGCAGGCGTCGGTGAGCGGGAGGTGGTCCGCCAGGAACATGCGGCCGACCAGCTTGTCCACCGCGTTGTGACGGCCCACATCCTCCGCCACCTCCAGCTCCGCCGCTCCGGGGAGCAGCAGCCCGGCGGCGTGAAGTCCCCCGGTGGATTGAAAGAGCTGCTGCGAGGACCGCAACATGTCGGGCAGCTGGAGCAGACGCTCCAGTTCGAAGGTACCGCTTCCCCCTACTCGCGGGTGGGTCCGGCGGATGGCGTCGATGGTGGTGGCGCCGCAGATGCCGCAGGCGCTGCTGGACGGAAGCGCCCTCTGCCATCCCGAGGAAGCTGCGTCCCGCGGGCGGACCAGATGGACATCGACAAGGTTCTCCGCCTCGGGGTCGAGTTCGACCTGCAGCCCCATCGTGCCGAGCGTCGCCTGGCCGCTCGGTGCCAGCCTGACCCCGGCCACGTCCGCCGGGGAGCGGACGATCTGCTCGGAGTGGAGCAGCCCCAGCGCCAGCTCCAGGTCTGAGCCCGGTGTCCGCATCAGGATCCCCAGCGGCTCCGAGTCGACCAGGACCTGAAGGGGGTCTTCGCGGACCACACGGTCGGTGGCCGCCCGGGGCGCCCCCGCCGACAGCCTCCTCACCGGCACCGTGACCTCACCCGCTCTGGCCACAGGGTTGGGGGATTGCACGCGGCGATCCTACATCGCCAGGTGGGCGCGGTCGCTCAGGCGGTCTCGTCGTGGGGACAGCTGCCCACCGGCTCGCCGTGGTGGCAACCGCAGCTCTCTGAGAGCTCGAGGAGCAGGAGGTCACCGTCCGGGTAGTGGAGGCGCGGGCCAGGGCGCCCGTCATCCGCCGCCACGGGCAGGGCCCGGCGAACGTAGGCGACCCGGCCCTCGTGAAAGGCCGCAGCCAGCATGTTGGGGTCGCCGGCCCGCACCAGGCGGTCGGCGGTGATCACCGAGTCGAGGCCGTCGATCCTGCGGTGGCCCACCGACGTGTAATAGGACCCCTTGGAGAGGTCCATCGGCTCGCCCGCGGCTCCCCGCAGCGCCTCATCCACCACCTTCGGGACGTGCCGCCAGGCCAGCTCGGTGAGGCGCCGGGTCAGGGTTCCGGCGCTGTCGCGGGGGCGGACCGCCTCCGCCGCTTGGAAGAGGATGGGGCCGGCGTCGATCCCCGCCACCACTCGCTGGAAGCTGACTCCCGACTCCTGCTCGCCGTTGGCGAGTGCCCAGTACACCGGCTCCGGGCCGCGGTAGCGAGGGAGCAGTGAAGGGTGGACGTTCACCCAACCCATGGGAGGGATCTCCAGCGCCCGGCGGTGGAGGATCTGGTCGAAGCTGGCGACGACGAAGAGGTCGGCGTCGAGCCGACGGAGCAGGGAGATGGAGTCGTAGTCGTTGACCCGGGCCAGTCGCAGCAGCGGCACCTCCAAGTGGTCTGCGACCTGGCTCAGAGCGTTCTCTCCGGCAATGGCGGGGTTGGCCCCGAGGCTGGTGGCCAGCCCGACCAGCTGCACCTCGGACCGGAGCAGCCCCAGCAGGATGAGGAGGCTGTAGTCCGAGGGAAAGCCCACGAACCCCACGCTCCGGCCCCCGGTGCCGAGTGCCCCTGGTCCCTGGGATGGGATGGGGACCACCATGTCGGGGACCATCCGGAACTCGGACTTGGCCAAGAGCCACTTCTCGACCCTGGCCAGCCAGGGGGTCAGGGCGCGCGGGGTCGAGTGAGAGGTGGGCAACACCGCCATGTTAGCGGTGGGCTGCCCCGGGCCCTCTCCCTCCCGTCACCGAACCGTTTAGCTCCCGAAACTCGATTGCGGTAAGGAGGTGTCACACTGCGGCCCAGATGGCTCAGGAGCTGCGAGCGCACGCTGCGGTCAATCCGCTCACCCAAGGTCTGACCGACATGGCCCAGTCCTGGGGACGGCTGGCGGCAGAGCTGGTGCCTCAGGTGCCGGAACTTCCCGGCCTCATCCAGCAGTCAGTCGCATCCCTGGACGGGCAGGCGATCACCGAGGAACGGCTGGAGGCCGCCGCCAGGGACATCGCCTCCCATGTGGAGGAGGCCGGCTACTCGGCGGAGGCGGCCCAGCTACTGCGCAGGATGGGCCGGGCGATGTACGAGCTGCTTCTGGTGCTCGCCACCCAGGAGGAGCTCCGCGCCATGGGCATGCTTCTCGCGGTGGCTCCCAACCCCGTCGCCGAGGCCCAGCGTCCCAAGCCACCGGCATCTGCGCCCCCGCACCCGGCGATTCCGACCTCCGGGCCCGCCGTGGTGTCCGCCCCCTCTCCGGCCCCACCTACCGTCCCTCAGACCCAGGCCACCGGCCGGCCGACTGCGCCCAGCACCGGGCAGGCGGCCCCCACTCCTACGCGCCCTGCGCCGGCTCCCCAGACTGGAGCCTCCGCCGCCCAGCCCCCGCAGCGGCCGTTGGCATCGCCGCCTGGCCAGGCTCGGCCGGATTCCGTGCCTGGCCCGAGAGCCGGCACACCTCCCGCGTCGCCGGCGGCTCCCGGCCAGCCGGTCAGGGCCGCCCAGGTGCCGGGGTCGATGCGTCCCGTGGCCCTGCCGCCCTCGCCACCTCCGGCTGCCCAGCGTCCGCCGGGTGTGCCCTCCGCGACCGCCGGTCCAGTCTCCTCGGCGGTGCCCGATGGCGCGAGCTCGGCTCCACCGCCACCAGCCGTCGGCGGCTACCGGCCCACCTCCGCGTCCGCCGCGGAGCCGGTACCCCCACCCACGGCTCTTCGGACCGCGGAGGTCGGGCCCACGCCGGCCGCCGATCCCTCAACCGCGTTGCGCCCGCCGACGACGGCTGCAGCCGCGGTCGACCCGGCTTCGCCAAGCCTGGCGCCCTCCCCGACCGGTCCGCCCTCCTCCTCGTCCGCGATTCCATTCCCCGCCCCTCCCGAGGTGGCCGGCCCAGCCAAGCCGTCTGAAGGGGCTGCTGGCGGCCGGCCGCTCCCGGGTGTGCATGAGGTGCCCGAGGCTGACCTCTGGGGGTTCGACCCTTCCGAGCGCGAGCCGGAGCCGACGGTCGAGGTGTCGCCTGCCGGGCCCGCCCTGGAGGTGGCGTCCACGCCGGTGGAGCCGCAGCCACCTCCAACTGTCGGGCTGCCGACCCCTGGGCCGGGGGTCTGGACGGTGCGCCTCTCGCCCCGCCGGGCCCAGGCCCGGGACCGCAAGGTAGAGGCCCGCCGCCACGAGCTCAAGCCGCTGGTCGAGGAGATCGTGA
>JAKBTP010000197.1:0-32912 GCA_021844355.1 bacterium
GCCCGGGCCCGGCCGATCGCCCTCCGGGAGGAGAACGGGTTCGGCATGGACATGGATGAATTCGAGTCCATGATCACCCCACGCACCCGGCTGGTGATCATCAACTCCCCCCAGAACCCCACGGGGGGCGTTCTCAGCTCGGAGCAGCTGGACCGGCTGGCCGAGCTGGCCCAGCGCCACGACTTCCTTGTCCTCAGCGATGAGATCTACTCGCGCATCTGCTTCTCGGAGCTGCCCAGACCGCTCTGGACCAGGGACGGGATGGCGGAGCGGACCGTGGTCCTGGACGGGCTGTCCAAGACCTACGCCATGTGCGGGTGGCGGCTGGGATACGGGGTGATGCCCCGGGAGCTGGCCCAGCGGATGGAGACGCTGATGATCAACACAAGCTCCTGTGCCGCCGCCTTCACCCAGCTGGCGGCGGTGGAGGCGCTCCGGGCGCCGGAGTCGGAGGTGGCCGTTGGCCAGATGGTGGCCGAGTTCCGGGCCCGGCGGGACCAGCTGGTGTCCGGGCTGAACAGCGTCCCCGGGATCCGCTGCCACCTGCCCTCCGCCTCCTTCTACGCCTTCCCCAACGTGGAGGGGACCGGGATACCGAGCCGAGAGCTGGCCTCCCGCCTGCTGGAGGAGGCCGGGGTGGCGGTTCTCGCCGGGGAGGCCTTCGGGGAGGCGGGGCGGGGGTACATCCGTCTGGCGTACACGGTGGGACGCCCGTCGCTCGAGAAGGCGGTGGATCGCATCCGGGAGTTCGTGGCCAGCGCCTCGCCGGCTGCCGTATCGTGACCGCCCCCGGAGGGCGTCGGCCCCTGGTGCTGATGCCGCTGCGTCCCGGTAGCCGGCCTGACCCGGAAGCGGGCATGGAAGTCCCTCTCCAGACGGCGAACCAGGCGTACCTGGCGGCCCTCCAGGCGGCCGGAGCCACCCCCATCCTGGTCCCGCTCGATACCGGCGACCTGGATGGTCTGGAGTTTGCGGACGGACTCCTTCTCCCCGGGGGCCTGGATATCAACCCCCGCGCCTACGGCGCGCCGCCCCACCCCACCTGCGAGTGGGACGACCGGCTGGACGATCTGGAGTTCCGCCTGACCCGCTGGGCGCTGGAGCGGAAGCTGCCCATTCTGGGCATCTGCCGGGGCCTCCAGGTGCTCAACGTGGTCCTCGGCGGCAGTCTCGTCCAGGATCTCCCGAGTCAGCGTCCCCAGGGCGTCACACATCCCCGCCAGGGCCCCCGGTTCTCCCTGACCCACCACCTCACCTTGGTGTCCGGCGGCCGGCTGGCGGCAGCCGTGGGAGCGGACGAGGTCCCGGTCAACAGCCTGCACCACCAGGGTGTCGAGCGGCTGGCCCCTGGGCTCCTCCCCTCGGCCCGCGCCGAGGACGGCCTCATCGAGGGGGTCGAGATGGCAGGGGACACGTGGGTGGTGGCGGTGCAGTTCCACCCGGAGGAGCTGTTCGCCACCCAGCCATACGCCGCCAGGCTGTTCGAATCGTTCGTCGCCGCCTGCTCCGGGAGGGTCCCCACGGTGGTCCCCGCCTGACGGGCTCCCGGCCATGCTCGGCCGGCCCTGATGGTCAGTCCCCGGGAATCCCCTCCGGCAGCTCGCGTCCGGCGGCGATCAGCTCCTGGTCCTCGTCGGCGATCCGATCGAGCTCTTTGATCAGGGAGTCGACCAGCTCGGACTCGGGCAGGGTGGCCACTACCTTGCCCTTGCGATAGAGGATCCCCTTCTGCCGGCCGCCGGCGATCCCGATGTCGGCGTGCATCCCCTCGCCGGGGCCGTTCACCACACACCCCATCACGGAGACGGTGATCGGGCGGCGCACCCTCTGCAGCGCCGCCTCCACCCGGGAGACCATCGGCATCATGTCGATCTCCAGCCGCCCGCAGGTGGGGCAGGCCACCAGGTTGGGGCCGGTGGGCCGCTCCTGGAGGTTGGCCAGGATCTGACGTCCCACCCGCACCTCCTCCTCAGGCTGGTCCACCAGGGACACCCGGATGGTGTCGCCGATCCCCTCCGAGAGCAGGATGCCTATCCCCATGGCGCTCTTGATGGCCCCCGTGGGGGTGGGGCCGGCCTCTGTGAGCCCCAGGTGGAGGGGGTAGCGGTTGGGGAGGCTGGCGAAGAGGCGGTTGGCAGCCAGGTTGGTGAGGACGTCACTCGCCTTTAGGCTCACCTTGATGTCCTGGAACCCCAGCTGCTCCAGGATCCCGATGTGGCCCAGTGCGGCGTCCACCATGCGCCGCGCCACGTCTTCGGGTCCGCCCTCGCCCCGGCCCCGAGTCAGCTGCTTGCGGTCGGGGAGACTGCCGGCGTTCACGCCGATGCGGATCGGCACCCCCAACTCCTGGCAGCGACGGGCGATCTCCGCGACCTTCTCGGGCTGGCGGATGTTGCCGGGGTTCAGCCGAAGGCACTGGATGCCGGCGTCCAGCGCCATGAGGGCCAAGGGGGCGTCGTAGTGGATGTCGGCCACGATCGGCAGCCGGCTCCCCTTGACGATCTCGCGCAGCGCCACCCCGGCCTCCTCGGTGTCGCAGGTGACGCGGATCAGGTCCGCTCCGGCGTCCGCGGCTCTGGCGATCTGGTCCAGAGTCCCCCGGACGTCCTCCGTGGCTGTCTTGGTCATGGTCTGGACGCTGATCGGGGCCGCTCCTCCGATCACCACCGACCCGACCTTGATCGGCCTGGTCTTGCGGCGCTCGATCACCTGGTCAACCGGGAGATGTCGCCGAAGGTGACGTAGATGAAGAGCATCACCAACAAGGCTAACCCAACTGTGTGCACCGCCGCCTCCAGCCGGGGGCTCACCTGCCGCCGGCGCGCCGTCTCCAGGAGGATGAAGAAGAGGCGGCCGCCGTCCAGGAAGGGGACCGGCAGGAGGTTGAAGAGCCCGAGGTTCAGGCTGATGAGGCCGAGCAGGGTGGCGTAGACGGAGAGCGAGATCTGGGCCGCGATCGAGGTCTCCTGGGCGATGCCCACCGGACCGGTGAGCTGCAGGTTGGGGTTGTGGTGGGGGGTGATCAGGGCCCAGAGGTTGACGAAGGTGGCGCCGATCTCCTGGGGCACGGTCCAGAACCCCACTGCCAGCGCCTGGTACCAGGGCATGGGGGCATCCCCCAAGCCCGGTAGCAGGGGGTTGCCAGCGGACGCCAGATATCCCACCTGCCACTCGACCTGGAGCTGGGAACGGGGCACCTGGACCGTCCTGCGCTCTCTGCCCGAGAGGTAGGTGACCGCCAGCGCGCCGGAGCCGGGAACGCCGGATGCCAGCTGTGCGGGTGGCGTGTGGGGGATCGCCCTGCCGTCTATGGCCACGATCTCGGCCTCCAAGGGGACCGGAGAATGGGCCTGGAGCCCCACCCAGTGCAGCTGAGGAGTGACCCTGTAGGTGCGCGGCGCCCCTCCCCCCCAGGGCCTCATCTCGACTCGGACCGGCCGACCCGCCGCCGCCTGGATGAGGTCCCGGATGCGCACCAACGAGGTGGTGGCGGTGCCATCCACCCCGGTGATCTGGTACCCGGCGGCCGGCGCACCGGCGGCCGCCAGCCCGCCACCCTGCTGGACCTGAGGGGAGGGGCCACCGGCAGCGGCGACCGCGGTGAAGAGAAGGCCGGCCAGCAGAAGGTTGGTTATCCCCCCAGCCGCCAGCACCGCCGCCCGGCGGGTGCGCGACGCCTTGAGGAACGCTCGGGGGCCGCCGCTGGCGGCGGGGTCCTCCAGCCCGGTCATCCCGGCCATGCGCACATACCCCCCGAAGGGCAGCAGGCGTAACGAATAGCGGGTCTCCCCGCGGGTGCGGCTGGCCAGCCGGGGCCCGAAGCCGATCGAGAACTCGTCCACCTGGATCCCCGCCCACTTGGCGACGGCGAAGTGCCCGGCCTCGTGGAGGGAGATGACCACCAGGAGCATGAGCACGATGCCCCCCACGCTCTGCCAGGTGAAGGCGAAACCGGTCACAGCCGCCGGCCCCCCGTCGCACCGCGGCGGTCCAGCTGTCCCAGCATCGCGGCGGCCATGGTCCGTCCAAAGGCGTCGGCCGCCAGGACATCCTCCAGGGTTGTCGGGGGGGCACCGGAGTACGAGCCGGTCACCTCGGACACCAGCTCCACCATCTCCCCGAATCGCAACTCACCCCGCAGGAAGGCGGCCACCGCAACCTCGTTGGCGGCGTTCATCACCGCCGGTGCGCCTCCGCCGCGGCTGGCCGCCTCGCGGGCCAGGCTGAGGGCGGGGAAGCGGCTGGGGTCCGGCTCCTCGAACTCCAGCCTGCCTGCCCCCGCCAGATCCAGGGGAGGGACCACCCCCGGCAGCCGCCTGCCGCCGGAGAGGGCCAGAGCGATGGGGGCGCGCATGTCGGCCACCCCCAGCTGGGCCACCATGGTGCCGTCACAGAACTCCACGGCGGAGTGGACGGCACTCTGGGGATGGATCACCACCGAGATCCTGGAGTAGGGGATGGCGAAGAGGAAGTGGGCCTCGATCACCTCCAGCCCCTTGTTCATCATGGTGGCGCTGTCCACGGTCACCTTGGGCCCCATCCTCCAATTGGGGTGGGCCAGAGCCATCTCCGGGGTCGCGTCTCGGAGCCCGGCCAGCGGAGCTGTGCGGAAGGGGCCGCCGCTGGCCGTGAGCCAGAGGCGCGCCACGTCCTGAGCCGACTCGCCGCGCAGGCACTGCCAGATCGCCGAGTGCTCGCTGTCCACGGGGACGATCTCCGCACCCGACCTGCGCGCCGCGGCGGTGACCAGCTCGCCGGCCATCACCAAGACCTCCTTGGTGGCGATGGCCAGGCGGCAGGGGCGGTGCAGGGCCGCCAGGGTGGGCAGGAGGGCGGCGGCCCCGCCGCCCGCCACCAGCACCACATCAGCCCGGGGGTCGGCGGCCAGCTGGCACGCGGCGTCCTCGCCGATCCCAACGCCTGAGGGCACCGGCCCGTCAGGGTCGACCACCACGGACACCGCCCCAGGGAACGGGCGCAGCGCCGCCTGGAGAGCTTCGGTCCTTTGTCCGGCTACGGCCCCCAGCAGCTCGAATTCCTCGGGGTAGCGGGAGATGACCTCCAGCGCCTGGCTCCCTATCGACCCGGTGGCGCCGAGCACCACGACTCGGGTCCGTCTAGCGGAGGGCACCGGCCGCCACCAGCAGCGAGTACATCACCGGGGCCACGAAGAGCAGGCTGTCCACCCGGTCCAGTATGCCGCCGTGTCCGGGAATCAGCCGTCCGGAGTCCTTCACTCCCAGCTCGCGCTTGAGCTGGGACTCCGCCAGATCCCCGGCAATGGCCGCCAAGGAGCAGGTGGCGGCCACCAGCGCAGCCACCCCCCAGGAGAGTCCGGGAAGCGCCAGCGGCAGGAGCGCCGTCACCGCCAGCGCGGGAAGGAGGAAGCCGGCGGCGGCGCCCTCCCAGGTCTTGGAGGGGCTGATGCGCGGGAAGAACGGGTGGCGCCCAAGGCGGGAGCCCACCAGATAGGCCCCGGTGTCCCCCAACACCGACACCCCCACCGCCAGGAGGACCACCTCCGCCCCCCGGGAGTGGGCGCTCCGGTACAGGAGGGGCAGGAACCCGGCCAGGTAGCCGATCCAGACGGCCCCCCCGAAGGCCACCGCCCAGCGCGCCACCGGCCGGCTGTCGGGGCGGGAGAGCAGGGTCAGGGCCATCCCGGCGAGAGCCCCGGCGGTGAGGCCCACGCCGGCGGCGGGCACCGTCGGGTAGGCGTAGCGGAGCACCCAGAACGCCGAGAGCGGGGCGAGGACGAGAAGGTTGGGCAGGAGCCCCGCCGCCCGCCAGAGCCGTCGGTACTCGAGCAGTCCCAGCGCGGCCGCCAGGACCACCAGCGCCGCCAGGTACCCCGAGCCCATCTCCAGCGCGACACCCAGGACCACCAGCAGAGCGATCCCGCTGGCGGTCCGGATCCAGAGCCTCAATCGAGCTCCGGGACCCCGCCGAAGCGGCGGACCCGTACGGCGTAGTCGGCGAGCGCCGCCTCCAGGTCGGCGGCGCCGAAGTCGGGCCAGAGGGTCTGGGTGACGTACAGCTCGGCGTAGGCCGCCTGCCAGATGAGGAAGTTGCTGGTCCGGAGTTCTCCGGCGGTGCGGATGATGAGGTCGGGATCGGGCAGCCCGGCGGTGTAGAGGTGGGCGGCGAGCATCTGCTCGTCCAGCTGGCGGAGGTCCTGTCCCGCCTGGGCCAGGGAGCGGACCGCGTCCACGATCTCCGCCCTACCCCCGTAGTTGATGGCCACGTTCAGGGAGCCGCGGGTGTTCTCCCGGGTGCGCACCTCGGCCTTCTCCACCAGGCGGCAGAGCCGCGCCGACAGCCGCTCACGGCGGCCGATGACCCGGATCCGCACCCCGTTCTGGTGGAGCTCGTCCACCTCCTCCTGCAAGGTCTGCTCGAAGAGGCGCATCAGGGTCGCCACCTCGTACCGGGGGCGGGACCAGTTCTCGGTGGAGAAGGCGTACAGGGTAAGGTGATGGACCCCGGCCCGATCCGCCGCCTCCATGACGCGCCGGATGGCCCGAATCCCCGCTCGATGCCCTTCGGTGCGCCGCTGGCCGCGCTGCCGGGCCCAGCGCCCGTTGCCGTCCATGATGATCCCGATGTGGGCGGGCAAGGCCGCGCGCTCAGCCACCGCCCGAATCCTCGTTCACACCTCGAGCAACTCGACTTCCTTCCGTCGGGCGATCTCCTCCACCCGCTCCACATGGCGGTCCGTGATCCGCTGCAGGTCGCTGTGGGCGCGCTGGGCCTGGTCCTCGGAGATCTCCCCGTCGTGCTCCAGCTTGCGCAGCCGCTCCAGGTCGTCTCGGCGGATGTTGCGGATGGCGACCTTGGCCTCCTCGGAGCGCTGCTTGACGAGGCGCACGAACTCCCGGCGCCGCTCCTCGTTGAGCGGGGGAACCGGCACCCGGATCACCTGGCCATCGTTGCTGGGGTTGAGCCCCAGCTCACTGCGCTGCAGTGCCCGTTCGATGGCCGCGATGAGGTGCCGGTCCCACGGCTGGACTAGGATCATGTGCGGCTCGGGTGCCGAGAGGCTGGCCACCTGGTTGATCGGCACCTGGCTCTCGTAGGCGTCGACCTTGACGTGCTCGATCAGAGCGGGCGAGGCCCGGCCCGTGCGGATCGAGGCGAGCTCTCGCTGCAGGGCGTCCAGGCTCTTGGCCATCCGCTCCTCCGCGGCGCGTAGCAGGTCCGCGCTCACCCCATGTTCTCCTGGTCAGTGACCAAGGTCCCGACCCGCTCCCCGCTGACCGCCCGGGCCAGATTGCCCGGGGTGAAGAGGTCCAGGACCAGGAGAGGGAGACGGTTGTCCATGCAGAGGGTGATCGCCGTGTTGTCCATCACCTGCAGCCCCCGATTGAGGACGTCCAGGTAGGAGATGGTCTCGAACCGCTCGGCGTTGGCGTCCTTGGTGGGATCGGCGCTGTAGACCCCGTCCACCCTGGTGGCCTTGATGAGCACGTCCGCACCTATCTCCGCGGCCCGCAGGGCCGCCGGGGTGTCGGTGGTGAAGAAGGGATTGCCCGAGCCGGCGCAGAAGACGACCACCCTCCCCTTCTCCAGATGGCGGATGGCCCGGCCCCGGATGTACGGCTCGGCCACCTGGTGCATCTCGATGGCGGTCTGAACCCGGGTGGGCATGCCGTGTGCCTCGAGGGCGTCCCGGAGGGCGAGCCCGTTGATCACTGTTCCCAGCATCCCCATCAGGTCCGCGGTGACCCGATTCATACCCCGCCGGGCCCCGGCCAGCCCGCGGAAGATGTTGCCGCCTCCCATCATCACCGCGATCTCGGTCCCCAGCTGGTGCGCGGCCTGCAACTCCAGGGCCACCGTGTCCAGGACCAGCGGGTCGATGCCGTAGCCGCCGTCCCCGACCAGGGCCTCCCCACTGAGCTTGATCACCACCCGCCGATAGCGGGCAGGGGGACGCTGCCGGTCCTGGCCCGCCACCCCGGTGAGGGGCATGGCCTCAACCACCTGCGCCTCCCTCGGCCCTCTCCCCCAGGGGGAAGCGGGCGAAGCGGGCCACCGAAATGTTCTCTCCCGTTGAGGCGATCGTCTCCTTGATCACCTCCTCCACGCGGCGCGCCTTCTTGCCGGCTTCATCCCGGATCCAGGGTTGCTCGTAGAGGCATACCGTCTCGAGCCACTTGCGCAACTTCCCCTCGACGATCTGGTCCACCCGGGCCTGGTCCCGGCCCTCGGCCACGGCCTGCTGGCGGTAGATCTCCCTCTCGTGCTCCAACACCTCCGCGGGGACGTCCTCCCGGCGGATCCAGCGCGGACCGAGGCTGGCCACCTGCAGAGCCAGGTCGTGGACCAGCGCCTTGAACTCGTCGGTACGGGCCACGAAGTCGCTCTCGCAGTTGACCTCCAGGAGGACCCCCAGCCGCCCGCCGGGGTGGATGTAGGCGTCCACCAGCCCCTCGCGGGTCTCCCTCTCGGCCCTCTTCTCCGCCGAGGCGAGCCCCTTGGTTCGGAGCAGGTCACGGGCACGGTCGAAGTCTCCAGCCGAGTCGACCAGGGCGCGCTTGACGTCCATGATCCCTGCCCCGGTCTGCTGTCGCAGCTGGCGCACCAGCTCCGCCGAGATTACCTGGCTCACTCCCCGACCTCCTCATGCTCCGGCTCCGCGCTGGCCTCGCTGGCCGCCTGCTCCTCGGCGGCCCGGAGCTGGGCCGCCCGCTCCGCCGCGGCCTGAGCCTGAGCGGCCTCGATCTGCCGGCGCTGATCGAGCCCCTCCACGATCGCGTTGGTGAGCCGGGTCACGATCAGGCGCACGCTGCGGATGGCGTCGTCGTTGCCGGGGATCACGTAGCTGATCTCGTCCGGGTCGCAGTTGCTGTCGGTGATGGCGATGATCGGGATCTTGAGCTTGTTGGCCTCGGTGACCGCGAGTCGCTCCTTGTGGGGATCGACCACGAACAGCGCCGCCGGCAGCCGCTTCATCCCGGTGATGCCGGAGAAGTTGCGCCGAAGGCGCTCCAGCTCATCCTCGCGGCGCCGCTGCTCCTTCTTGATCATGCCCGCGAAACCGTCCCGCTCCTGGCGCTCGGAGAGCTCGGTGAGCCGCCGCAGCTGCAGCTTCACCACCTCGAAGTTGGTCAGCATCCCTCCCATCCAGCGGTTGATCACGTAGGGCTGGTGGGAGCGCTCGCACTCCGCCTCGATGGTGTCCCGGGCCTGCTTCTTGGTGCCCACGAAGAGGATCTGCCCCCCCTGGGACACGGTGTCCCGGGCGAAGGCACAGGCGGCGTCCAGGAGCTCCACAGTCTGGGCCACGTCCAGGATGTGGATACCCCCGCGGCTGGTGAAGATGTAGGGCCGCATCTTGGGATTCCACCGGCTGGTCTGGTGACCGAAGTGGACCCCGTTTTGCAGAAGCTCGGTGAGCGTGGCCACGGGCATGGTGCGCCTCCAGTTGCGTTGAACCTCTGCCCACCATCCACCGGCGCCCGGCCCAGGGGAACCCGGGGGCCGTCCGGTGGGCATGTGAATTTGATCTCCGTCGCCAATGGTAGCCCAAAACCCGGAAGCGAACACCGAGGGAGCCGGTCACGCGGGCCCAGCCGGCGGCGTTTGAGGAACGGACCGGCCTTGGGCCCGGTCGGCCTTAGAGCACGTACCGGCGCAGGTCCTGGTCACGGACCAGGTCCCCGAGCCGCTGGCGGACGAACTCGGCGTCCACCACCACCCGCTGGCTGCGGTACTGCTCGGCGGCGAAGGAGACGTCCTGGAGCACCCGCTCCATGACGGTGAAGAGCCGCCGGGCGCCGATGTTCTCGTCCCGCTCGTTGACCAGGAAGGCCTGCCGGGCCAGCTCGGCGGTGCCCTCGGGGGTGAAGTCCAGCTCCACCTCCTCGGTGGCGAGCAGCGCCCGGTACTGGCCGGTGAGCGAGTTGCTGGGCTCGACCAGGATCCGCCTCAGGTCCGCCTCCCCGAGTGAGGTCAGCTCCACCCGGATCGGGAACCGCCCCTGGAACTCCGGGATCAGATCGGAAGGACGGGCGGAGGTGAAGGCACCGGCGGCCACGAACAGGATGTGCTCTGTGCTCACCGACCCATAGCGGGTGCTCACCGTGGAGCCTTCGATGATCGGCAGGAGGTCGCGCTGCACCCCGGCCCCGCTCACGTCCGGCCCGTGGCTCTCGGTGTAGGCACCGGCGATCTTGTCGACCTCGTCGATGAAGACGATCCCGTTCTCCTCCACCGACCGGATGGCGTCGTCATAGACGCGGTCCATGTCCACCAGCCGCTCGGTCTCCTCCTGGGTCAGGGTGTGCCGGGCATCGGCCACGCTCATCCGGCGCATCCGCCGCCGGGGGGGCGCCATCTGGCTGAAGAAGTCGGCCAGCGACCAGCCGATCTCCTCGTACCCGGTGCCGGAGAAGACCTCGACCGGGGCGCTGTACGACTCCTCCACCTCGATCTCGATGAGGCGGTCCTCCAGCTGACGGTTGGCCAGCTTGCGCGCCAGCTGGCGGCGCCTCGCCCGCTCCCGCCGGAGGGCGAGCCGCCGGTCCGGCTCATCGACGGGCGCCTGGGCGGCTCTTTCGGTGGCCTCCGCCGGGGCGGCAGCCTCGGGAGCGGGCCCCTCCCTGGAGGCACGCTCCTGCTCCACCAGCCGGTCGACGATCCGGGCCTCGGCGCGCTGCTTGGCCTCGTCCTCGACCTCGGCCACCCGCTGGCTCTGGAGCTGGGTGATGGTCTGCTCCAGCAGGTCGCGGATGATCGACTCCACGTCCCGGCCCACGTACCCCACCTCGGTGAACTTGGTGGCCTCCACCTTGATGAACGGGGAGTTGGTCAGCAGCGCCAGCCGGCGGGCGATCTCCGTCTTGCCCACCCCGGTGGGCCCGATCAGCAGGATGTTGCTGGGCATGATGTCACCCCGAGCCTCGGGCGCGACCCGCATTCGCCGGATGCGATTGCGCAGCGCCACCGCCATGGCTCGTTTGGCGTCCTGCTGGCCCACGATGTAGCGGTCGAGGGCGCTGACCACCTCGGCCGCGGTGAGCTCACCCTCAGGCATCGGCGGCCTCCTCAGGTCCGGGAAGGGTTTCCACGGTTATCTCGGTGTTGGTGTAGACGCACATCGAGGCGGCTATCCTGAGCGCCTCCACCGCCACCTCGCGGGCGGACAGCTCGGTGTGCTGCGTCAGCGCCCGGGCAGCCGCCAGGGCGTACGGGCCGCCGCTGCCGATGGCTCCCAGCCCGTCGTCCGGCTCGATCACGTCGCCGTCCCCGCTGAGAAGCAGCAGCTGCCCCTCCCCGGCCACCACCAGCATGGCGTCCAGGTGGCGCAGGTAGCGGTCGGTGCGCCACTCCTTGCCCAGCTCCACGGCTGAGCGCACCAGGTTGCCCTGGTGCTGCTCCAGCTGGCGCTCGAACTTGTCGAAGAGGGTGAAGGCATCGGAGACCGAGCCGGCGAACCCCACCACCACCTGGTCGTGGAACAGCCGCCGCACCTTGCTGGCGTGGTGCTTCATGACCACGTCGCCCAAGGTCACCTGCCCGTCGCCGGCCACGGCGATCTCCGGCCCCCGCTGGACGGCCACTATGGTGGTGGCCCGGGGGGTGGATGCCTCATGAGAAGCCACGAAGTCTGAAGTCTACCGCCGCCGGGGGCGGACCTCCCCAGGGAAGATCAGCGGCCGTCACCCCCGGTGGCCATGGCCACCGGAGCGGCGGTGGCCGCCTCCCGAGGTGGCCGGTAGCGGCACCTGGGGTACCCGGAACAGGAGACGAAGGGACCGAACCGGCCCATGCGACGCACCAGGGGCTGGCCGCACTCGGGGCAGCTCTCTCCTGTGGGCTCCGGCGCGGGCCGGGCCGGCCGACTGGTCCCAGCCTCCGGACGGATGTAGCGGCACTTGGGGTACCCGGAGCAGCCCACGAAGGGGCCCCGGCGGCCACTGCGCCTCACCAGCGGCCGGCCGCACTCCGGGCAGGCCTCCCCCACCTCCTCGGCGGCGGCTCGCTCCTCCCGGCCCTGGATGTAGTCGCACTCCGGGTACCGGCTGCAGCCCACGAACTCGCCGAAGCGCCCCGTTCGGACCACCAGCTCGGCTCCGCAGCGGGGACAGTCGCCGCCGGCGGGCGGTGCCTTCACCCGGACCCGGGGCATGTCCTCCTGGGCCTTCTCCAGGACCTTGGCGAACGGCTCGTACCAGGATCGCACCACCGGGATCCATCCCTCGTCCCCAGCCTCGATGGCATCCAGCCGCCGCTCGAGCTCGGCCGTGAAGCCCAGGTCGACGACGTCGGGGAACTGGGTGGTGAGCGCCTCGTTGACCGCCACCCCGAGGGGGGTGGGATGCAGCCGTCGCTCCACCTGGCGGACATAGCCTCGGGTCTGGATCAGCTCCACCGTGGGGGCGTAGGTGCTGGGCCGGCCGATCCCGCGCTCCTCCAGCTCCCGGACCAGAGTCGCCTCCGTGAACCGGGGCGGAGGCTGGCTGAAGTGCTGCTCCGGGAGGAGCTCCAAGAGGCGTGCGAGATCGCCCTCCGCGAGGAGCGGCAGGAGTTGGTCCTCCCTCTCCTCGGCGGCCATCACCTTGGTGAAGCCGTCGAAGGTCAGGCGGCTGCCGGTGGCGCGGAACTGATGGCCCCCCGCCTCCAGCTCGCATCTCGTGTTCTCGAATTCAGCGGCGCTCATCTGGCTGGCCACGAACCGGCGCCAGATGAGTCGGTAGAGCCGGAGCTGGTCGGAGCTCAGGTGATCGGCCACAGCCTCCGGGGTGCGCGCCACGCTGGTGGGCCTGATCGCCTCGTGGGCGTCCTGGCTGGCCACCGGTCCAGCCTCCCGGCGGCGCGCCGTGCCCTTGGACCCGAGGTAGCGGGGCCCGAAGGCGCTCGCCACGTAGCTGTGGGCCTCGTCCCTGGCCAGGTCGCTGACGCGCACCGAGTCGCTGCGCATGTAGGTGATGAGCCCCACGGGACCGGCCGAGCCCAGCTCCACGCCCTCGTACAGCTGCTGGGCCACCCGCATGGTCTTTGTGGGGCTGAACCGCAGCTGCGCCGAGGCCTCCTGCTGCAGGGTGCTGGTGGTGTGCGGCTGAGGCGGG
This sequence comes from bacterium, assembly GCA_021844355.1. Classification (GTDB taxonomy): domain Bacteria; phylum Chloroflexota; class Dormibacteria; order Aeolococcales; family Bog-877; genus JAJYXT01. Next base: position 13,074 of record JAKBTP010000197.1, read on the forward strand.
TTGCGGCGCTGGCGCCGCACCTCGACCGAGACCACCCTGAAGGGCTGGCCCTCGACCTGCGCCATCACCTGGCGGGCCGACGACTCGTCCGGCAGCGCCGACCCTCCCTCATCGTCGGCGGCTCTTCCCCTCCTCCCCTTGGCCGGAGGGTGATAGCGCGCGGAGAAGCCCTCTCCCGAGCTGGTCTGCAGCCGGGCATCCAGGGTCCAGCTCTCCACCGGCTTGAAGGCCTCGATCTCCAGCTCCCGATCGCAGACCAGGCGGACCGCCACCGACTGCACCCGGCCGGCGGAGAGCCCCTTGCGGACCTTGCGCCAGAGCAGCGGGCTGAGCTTGTACCCCAGGAGGCGGTCAATGGAGCGACGCGCCTGGTAGGCGTCCACCAGGTTGCGGTCGATCTCCCGGGGCACCTTCAGGGCGGCCTCGACCGCCGGACGGGTGACCTCGCGGAAGACAATCCGCTCCGGCTGTTTGAGACGAAGCTGGTTGGCGATGTGCCAGGCGATCGCCTCCCCCTCCCGATCCGGGTCCGCCGCCAGCAGGACCCGGCCGGCCTTGCGAGCGGCCGACTTCAGCTCCTGGAGCTGCTTCTCCTTCCCCTTGATCACCGTGTAGTCGGGGGTGAATTCATCGTCCACGTCGATCCCCAACTTGGACCGGGGGAGGTCGACGACGTGGCCCATGGAGGCCTTGACCTCGTAGTCCCTGCCGAGGAACTTGCTCAAGGTCCGGGCCTTGCTGGGTGATTCGACGATGATCAGGTTGCTGGGCATGAACGGTCTGAACTCCGAGGCCTTGGGGCCAGGCGATGATAACAACAGCGTTCCACCGCCCCCCCCAGTTCAAGCAGCCGCAGGGGAACCCGCCACTAAACTGGGTTGGTATCCCGCTCCAGGAGGCTTGGCGCTTGCCCGTACTGATCGACGACCGGTACCAGCAGGGGATCATCGTGGCTCGCCGCGACTTCACCAAGGACCTCTGGTCCATCCGCATCCGCCCCGCTGATCCCTTCCCCTTCAGGGCCGGCCAGTACGCCACCCTGGGCGTCGAGCTGGAGGACCGGGTGCTGGAACGCCCCTACTCCATCGTCTCGGCCCCGGAAGAGCCGGAGCTGGAGCTCTTCATCGAGCTGATCCCCGGCGGTGCGCTCACCCCTCACCTCCACCGGCTGGGGGAGGGGCAGACGGTCTGGCTCCGCCGGCGCCCCAAGGGGCTGTTCCTCCGCCAGCCACCGACAGCCGACCGGGTTCACCTCTTCTGCGCCACGGTGACCGGCGTAGCGCCCTTCGCCAGCTTCCTGCGCCAGCTGGCCCGCCGCTCCCCGGGGGAAGGTGGGGCCGTGCCGAGGATCCTTCTACTCCAGGGAGCCAGCCACGCCGACGAGTTCGGCTATCTGGAGGAGATGGAGCGGCTGAGCCGGGAGCTCCCGGGCTTCCGCTACGTGCCCACCGTGAGTCGGCCCTGGGAAGAGCCGGGGTGGGAGGGCGAGGTGGGCCGTGCCGAGGACGTCCTGCGCAAGCACGCCGACGACTTCGGTGTGGCACCGGGCCAGGGGATGGTGTACCTGTGCGGTCACCCGGGGATGATCGCCGGCGGACGTGCGCTCATGCGCCGGCGCGGACTTCAGGACAGGGAGATCCTGGAGGAGCAGTACTGGCCCGAGGGCAAGGAGCCCACCGGCTCCGACACCTGAGTTCGGTTCGGTTCTAAGCCGAAACTCAGCCGGCGTCTGGAGAGTTGAGCTGAGATGAGCCGCCGCCGTCAGCGGGCCGCCCCCGGGTGAAGGAGCTGTCGCTTCCCGAGTCGCTCACCTCCCCAGCCCTGGGCGCAAGGGAGCGCGCCGACTCGCGCGGGCGGGTGCTGCTGGCCACCCTCCCCTTCGTCATCTTCGTTGGCCTCCGGCTGCCCTCGCTGTTGGAGCCGCACTGGTACAGCGACGAGGCGGGCTACGCCACCACGGCCTGGTTCTCCACCCACGGACTGGCCCTCTACCAGACCATCTGGAACAACAAGCCGCCCCTCCTCTTCTGGATTTACGACCTGGCCCTCTGGGCCTTCGGGCCCAGCGAGTTCGGCATCCACCTTCTGTCCACCCTCACCGGCCTCCTGGCCCTCGGGGCGCTCTGGTGGGCGCTCCAGCGGAGGACCAGCGGCTGGCGGCGCGTGGGGCCGCTGGTGGCGGCGGCCGTCCTGCTTGGCATCCCCCTCCTGGGCGGGGACCTGGCTCTCCCGGAGAACTTCCTCATCGGCCCCGAGGCGGTGGGGATGGTGCTGGTCCTCGAAGGGCTGGAGCGAAGGCAGACGGGCTGGATGGTGGGAGCCGGACTGGTGCTGGCCACCGCCGTCCTCATCCAGCAGACGGCGCTGGCGGCGGTGGCCGCGGCGGTCCTCCTGGTCGCGGTCCGCCCGGAGCCCGGCCGGGGGCGGAGGATCGCGGCCCTGCTGCTGGCCTGCGGGATTGGGGTGGGGGCAGGGCTGGCCCCCTATCTGGCCGCGGCTGGGCCCGGCCGGGTGTGGTACTTCCTGGTCGGCTCGTACCGCGGGTACACATCCGAGTCCCTGCCCCTCACCGCGCTCACCCTCTTCCCCCGGGCCCTGGCGGGGCTGCTGCTGCTGGTGGGGGCTGTGGGCCGGCGGCGCGACGCCCCCCTGGCCCAGCTGGCCGCGGTCTGGCTGGTCGCCGACCTCTTCGCCTACCTCCTCCCCAACCGCGCCTACCCCCACTTCCTGTTGCCGGCCGTGGTCCCGCTGTGCCTGGTCCTGTCCGGACTGCACCGGCCCCGGTGGCTGGCGGCCCCCAGGCTCCTCAGACTGGCGCTGCCGGCTTCGGCAGCTCTCTGCGTCGGCACCTGGGCGGCACTCTTCGCGATGAACGCCTCCGGCCTCTTCAGCGGTCTCCTCACCCTGGAGTACATCCCGCTCTCGGTGGGGCGGGCGGTCGGAGCCGTCACCGGGCCCCAGTACCTATCCGCCTTCGGCCCGGAGACCCTGGGGGAGTCTCAGGCGGTGGCCTTCATCCGCAGCCACCACCTGGAGGGGGCCTCCGCCGTGGTGTGGTCGGCCAACGCCTGGCCCTACCTGCTGGGAAGGCTGCGCCCCGTCCTCCCGACTCCGGCCATCTACATGGACAACTTCTGGCTGGGGGAGCGGGCCCTCCTTGACCGGGTCCGGAGTGCCCTGCCGGAGCTGGTGGTGGTGGACGGCAGCGGAATCCCGGGGGCCCTCCGCGACTTCCTGGACAGCTCCTACAGGGTGGTGGAGCGGGGAGCCGGGGGCTCGGCGGTGTGGCTCCGGGTGGGCGTCCCGGGCTAGCGCTTCAGCTTGGTGGCGAGTGGCGGAGAGATCTGGGCGAAAGTCCCACGCAGCGACTTGACCCAACGGTTGCCCGGCTGGCGCCAGGCCAGCGGCTCGCCACCGCTCAGAGACCGGACCCCGTCAAGTCCGGCGTGGGGCACGGCGAGCACCGGCTGCTCCAGCACCCGGGAGGCGCGCTCCGCCTCCACCTGGTGGTAGGGCAGGACGCAGTTGAGAATCACCGAGACGCGCTCCCGGGGGATCCGCAGCTGGTCGCAGATCCGCAGCCAGGCGAGCACCGCGAACACCCCAGGGTTGTCCGGTGTCCCTACCACCACCATGTGGTCGGACCGCTCCAGGATGTCGATCCCGCCGTTGTCGAGCCGCCCGCCCTGGTCCACCACCACCAGCTCGGCGGGGTGGGTGAGCCTCAGGATGAGCGCCCCGACGGCCGCCGGCGAGACGGAGTCCGCCAGCTCCGGGCGCGAGGGTGCGGGGAGGACCGACACCCCGCTGGGGTGACGGGGCAGACGGTCGAAGATCTCCTCTTCGGGACCGACCGAGGACAGCTCCACCCAGGTGGGGGTCTGGGGAGGAAGGTTGAACGCCAACAGGGCGCTGCCGAAGCGGGGGACGTTGTCCACCAGCGCCACCCGGTAGGCGTCCGCAGCCAGCACCGCCAGGTTGGCCGCCAGCATCGTCCTGCCCGTGCCGCCCCGGGGTCCGCACACCACCCAGAGCTCACCGCGCCCCTTGGCCGGCCGTTCGGGCGCCACCGACGCGTCGAGCCGGGAACGGACCAGGTCGGAGAGCGCCTTGGCGGAGGCCGTGCGGGGCAGCTTCTCGCTGGCCCCGGCATCCAGCGCCGCCGCCACCAGGGGAGAGTTGGCATCCGCGGCCACCAGGATGATCGGGATCGCGGCGTGGAGGATGCTGGCACGGATCTGGCGCACCAGGGGGACCAGGGTCGGGTCCTCCCCGAAGACCTCGATCACCGCCGCGTCCGCGGGGTTGGCCTCCAGCACGGCGGCGGCGGCGGCGGTCGAGTCGAAGCCGACCAGCTCCATCCCGTTCTCAGCCAGCGCCTGGCGGATCACCTCTGACCGGGAAGCCTGACGGGCGATCACCAGCACCTTGCGGGGGAGCTTGTCAGGCATGCTCCAAGTCTATTGCCTCCAGGGGGGACAGATCAGCGGGTGGGCGAGTTCGCCGTCACTTGGCGGTGGCCCGCCCCCGAAGCCCCCGGCGCTTGGCCGGCGCCGCCGGAGCCTCGTCCGGCTCCTTCGCCACCACCTCCTCACTCGCCGCCACCGCCGCCGCGGGCCTCGCGGGGCCCTCCCGGCGCTCCCGTATCCGGGCCTGCTTGCCCACCTTCCCCCGCAAGTAGTAGAGCTTGGCGCGGTGCACCACGCCATGCCGCACCACCTCGATCTTGGCGAGCCGGGGCGAATGGATGAGGAAGGTGCGTTCCACCCCCACCCCGTGGGCGGTGCGGCGCACGATCACCGACTCCCGTACGCCCCCACCCTTGAGACCGATGACCACGCCCTCGAAGACCTGGACCCGCTCGCGGGTACCCTCGACCACCTTGGCGTGGACCCTCACCGTGTCCCCGGGCCGGAGCTCCGGCACGTCGGATCTCAGCTGCTCCTCCTCGAGCAGGTCGATGATGTTCACTGCGCACCTCCACCAGCCTCGCCGCCCGTCCGGACGGCGGGTCTCGATTGCCCTGTCGTCTCCGCCTTGAGGAGCAGGTCCGGGCGGATCCGGGAGGCCCGCTCCAGAGCGGCCCGGCGCCGCCAGGCGGCGATCCTCGCGTGATCGCCGCTGCGAAGCACTGATGGTACCGAAAGTCCCTCGAAGACTGCCGGCCGCGTGTACTGGGGATATTCGGGCAGCCCCTCCGCAAAGCTCTCGTCGAGGGTGGACTCCGGGTCCCCCAGCGTCCCCGGGAGGTGCCGGGCCACCGCCTCGACCAGGGCCATGGCCGCGAGCTCTCCGCCGGCGAGAACGAAGTCCCCGACGGAGACCTCCTCCAGGCCGAGGCCATCCACCACCCGCTGGTCGACCCCCTCGTACCGACCACAGACGAGCATCAACGACTCCTCCCGGGCCAGCTCCAGCACCAGGCCGGCGTCCAATCGCCTCCCTCCGGCGGACATCAGGATGGAGCGGGCGGGCGGGGACGCCTGCAGGCTACGCACCGCGGCGAACAGCGGCTCGGGGCGCAGCACCATCCCCGGACCTCCCCCGAAGGGGGCGTCGTCCACCTGGCGGCGCGAGCCGAGCCCCCAGTTCCTGAGATCATGAGCCTCCAGCTGGACGACGCCGGCTGCCAGCGCTCGGCCCACCACCCCGACCCCCAGAGGGCCGGGGAAAACCTCCGGGAAGAGGGTGAGGACGTCAACCCGCATCGTCCCACGGCTCCAGAAAGGTGCCGGCGACTGTGAGCCGCCCGCCGTCGAGGTCGACGTCCAGAACCGCGGCCCGGACCGCGGGGACCAGACGCTCGCCCTCGGACCCGCTAACCACCAGTACGTCGTTGGCGGGATACGGCTGGACGTCCGCAACCACGCCGCGCTCGACGCCCCGCTCGTCGACCACCCGGAGACCCACCAGCTGGAAGTGGAAGTACTCCCCCGCCGGAAGGGCTCGAACGCTGTCGATGGGGACCTCCAGGTACCCGCCCACCAGCCGCAGGGCCGCGGTCCGGTCCTCCACCCCGCTCAGCCGGCAGAGGAGGTGGTCAGCGGCTGGGCGCGGCTCCCTGATCACCCGGGGCGTCCCCTCCAGGAAGACCTCGGTGCCCTCGGGGAGGCGGTCCAGCCCCCCGCCCAGGAGTTCCAGGGCCACCTCGCCGCGCAACCCATGGGCCCTCACCACCCGCGCCACCCGCACCCGCCCTGGAGGGTCGGTCAATCGACGACCTCGACCTGGACCCGGTCCCGCGTCCGGAGCGAGGCCGACCGAACCACCATCCGGATGGCCTCCACGTTCCGCCCCTGGCGGCCGATCACCCGGCCCAGGTCCTCCGGGGCCGTCCAGATCCGCACCATGTAGTGGCGCCCCTGCCCCTCGATCTCCACGCGAACGTCATCCGGGCGGCTGACCAACTGCCGGACTATGTGGCTGACCAGCTCGCGGTAGTCGGGCACCGGATCAGGCCTCGGTCTCGGCAGCCGTCACCTCGTCGGGCTCGCCCGCGGCCTGCCCGCTCTCCGCCTGACCCTGGGGACCCGCTACCTCTTCAGCCTCAGCCGTGGCGGCGGACACTTCGGGGGGCGCCGGCTCGGCCACGGTCGCGGCGGCTGCGGTCGCCGGACGGGCGCGGCGGGGCTTCGCCTCGAGCATCCCCTGCCGCTCGAGAAGCTCCCTCACGGCGTCCGAGGGCCGGGCGCCGGTGGCCATCCAGTACCGGATCCGGTCGTCCTGCAACTTCACCACCACGGGGTCAGGCAGCGGGTCGTAGTACCCCACCATCTCGATGAAGCGTCCATCCCGCGGAGAGCGGGCGTCCGCCACCACCACCCGGTAGAAGGGGCGCTTCTTGGCCCCCATCCTCTTCAGCCTGATCTTCACCGCCATACTGCTCCTCCTCGATTCATTCGCTCGACCGCTCTCAGGCGCCGATCACCGGCGTGCGGCCGCGCGGTGTCTTCAACAGCTCCTGGGCCAGCCGGCGGCGGCCGCCCGCCCCCGATAGCCCTTTCATCATCGATCGCATCTGCTCGAACCCCTTGATGAGCCGGGACACCTCGGCCGGGGTGGTTCCACTTCCCCGGGCAATCCGGCGGCGGCGCGAGCTGTCCACCATCTCCGGCTTACGCCGCTCCTCCGGGGTCATGGAGAGCACGATCGCTTCCAGCCGACGCAGCTCGGCCTCGCCGGGGAGCGCCGAGCCCTGGGCGCGCATCAGTTCCCGGCCGCCGGGCATCAGCCCCAGGATCGACTCCAACGGCCCTAGGCGGCGGAGCTGGCGCAGCTGGGTCACGAAGTCGTCCAGGGTGAGGCGGCCCTCACGCATCCGCTCCTGCGCGGAGACCGCCTCCTCCTCACTTATCTGCTCCTGGCTGCGCTCGATCAGGGTGAGGACGTCGCCCATGCCCAGGATCCGGCGCGCCATCCGCTCCGGATGGAACGGCTCGAGGTCCCGCGGCCGCTCCCCCACGCCGCAGTACCACACCCTCAGCCCGATGGCGGCGCGCATGGAGAGGGCGGCACCACCGCGGGCATCGCCGTCCAGCTTGGTGAGGATGATCCCGTCCACCCCCACCTGCTCCTTGAAGGAGCCGGCGACGCGCACCGCCTCCTGCCCGGTCATCGCGTCCACCACCAGCAGCGAGTGGTGGACCCGGACTGCGGACCGGATCTCGGCCAGCTCGTCCATGAGGGGCTGGTCCAGGTGCAGTCGACCCGAGGTGTCCACCAGGACCACGTCATGTCCCTGACGTCGAGCCCCCTGGACGGCGGAGGCGACCCCGTGGGCCAGCCCCCGGCTCGTCTCCGGTACCAGGACCGGGACCTGGTGCTCGGCGGCCAGGATCTGCAGCTGGTCGACGGCCGCCGAGCGGCGGAGGTCGGCTGCGACCAGCACGGGCCGGTGCCCCTCCGCCCGTACCAGGAGCGAAAGCTTCACCGCGGTGGTGGTCTTGCCGGCCCCCTGGAGACCCACCAAGAGGACCACCGTGGGCGGCTCGGGGCTGTAGGAGAGCGCCTGGTCCTCGCCCCCGAGGAGCTCCACCAGCTCCCCGAAGACCAGCTTGATGACCTGCTGACCCGGGGTCAGGCTCTGCAGGACGTCGGCCCCCACGGCCCGCTCTCGCACCCGGTCCACGAACTCCCGCGCCACCTTGTAGTTCACATCGGCCTCGAGAAGCGCGAGGCGGACCTCCCGGAGGCCCGCGTCCACGTCCTCGGCGTTCAGCCGGCCCTTGGCGGTGAGATGCTTGAAGGCCACCCCCAGCTTGTCGGTGAGGGTGTCAAACATGGCCGCCCGTCCCCGCCTGCGAGCGTGAAAGGCGCTGCTCGAGGTCGGCCACCCTGGCCTCCGCCGCCGCCAGCTGGCCACAGAGCCCGAGGCTGGACTCCAGCTCCTCCACCCTGCGCAGGCCCCGCCGGATGAGGTCGTGGGCGGCCGCCCGCGACACCCCGAGCGAGTCGGCCAGCTCGGTCACCGACCAGTCCTCCTCCAGGTGGAGCCGCAGCGCCTCACGCTGGCGGTCGGTCAGGACCGGACCGTAGGCGTCCAGGAGCTGGAGCCGGTGCGAGCGGGAGCGCGCGAGGTCAGCTGTCAAAGCCATGCCCTTGACACGATACAAGGTCCGCGGCGGTGCCCGGACGGCCCGCCCGGCCCCGCGGCGGGCCTTCGGGGCCGGAGCCGACCTTCGCCCTACTCCAGAGCAGCCTCGGGTGCGATCATCCGGCGGCCCCGTCCCGGGGCGCCGGGAGGCCGCGGCCTACGGCTCGTCAGCGAGGAGGGCCGAGACGTAGGCCGCGGGGTCGAAGTCGTCGAGATCGTCAGATCCCTCACCGGTTCCCACCAGCTTCACCGGGAGATCCAGCTCGCGCTCCACCTGGAACACGTAGCCCCCTCGGGCACTCCCATCCAGCTTGGTCAACACCACGCCGGTGGCGCCGATGACCTCGGAGAAGGCGCGGGCCTGGGCCAAAGCATTGGCGCCCACGTAGGCATCCAGCACCAGCAGCGACTCCTCAGGCTGGTCGGGGATGCTGGCGGCGATCACCCTGCGCACCTTGGCGAGTTCCTGCATCAGGTTGTCCTTGGTGTGCAGCCGGCCCGCCGTGTCCACGAGGACCAGGTCCCGCCGGCGTGCTCGGGCGGCCTCCATGGCGTCGTAGACGACCGCGGCGGGGTCCGCTCCGGGGCGGTGCCCGACCACATCAACACCCAGCGGCTCAACCAGCCGCCGGAGCTGATCCTGGGCGGCGGCCCGAAAGGTGTCCCCGGCGGCCACCAGCGGGGTGAGGCCCTGAGCCTTGATCCGCGCGGCCAGCTTGGCCACGGTGGTGGTCTTCCCCGAGCCGTTCACCCCGGCGACCAGCCAGACCCCGGGCATTCCGCCCAGGCGGAGCTCCCGATTCCGGCCCACCAGCTTGCTCTCCATCTCCGAGCGCAACCCGGCAAGCAACTCGGACGGCTCCCGCAGCCGCTCCCGCTCCGCCCGTTCGCGAAGCCCCTGGACCAGCTCCTCGGCCATCTGGGCGCCGCAGTCACTCGCCAGCAGCAACTCAAAGATCTCCTCCAGCGTGGCGGCATCCACCGCCCCGTGGGCGAGCCGGGCCCGGAGCTGGTGGCCGAGGCCGCTGCCCAGCCGGTCGAGACGGCGCGGAAGCCTCCGCCACCACCTCGGCCGGCGCCCTCCAACGGGGTCAGACAAGCGCCGCCTCCCCCGGTGTCCCCCGCTCCTCCACTGGGGAGCCGTCCGCCCCCAAGCGGACCGAGAGCACCCGGCTGCCCCCCCTCCCGTCCTGGGTGACCCCGTACAGGCGATCGGCCGCCGCCATGGTGGGCAGGCTGTGGGTCACCAGGACGAACTGGGTGGTGCGGGCTCGCTGGCGCAGCAGCCGCACGAAGTTGCCCACGTTGACCTCGTCCAGGGCCGCGTCTACCTCGTCGAAGACGTAGAACGGGCTGGGCGAGACCTGCTGGGTCGCCAGTACCAGGGCCAGGGCCGTCAGCGCCCGCTCACCGCCGGACAGAAGGCCGAGCGGGATCACCCGCTTGCCCCGGGGCTGCACCTCCAGGTCCACCCCGGGCAGCTCCGCGCCGGCACCGGGGACGGCCACCAGCCGGGCCTTGCCACCCCCGAAGAGCTCTCTCCACACCGACTCGAACTCCGCGGCCACACGCCCCAGCGTCGACCTGTACCTGGCGGCGGTGAGCCGGCCCACCGCTGCCGCCACCAGCGAGAGCTCCCTCCTCGCCGCCTCCACGTCCTCATGGACCCGGCGCAGATCCTCAGTGCGGTCCAGCAGGTCGGCCAGCTGGGAGGGGGCCAGGGCATTCACGGGCCCGAGCTGGGCCAACCGCCGCTCGAGGCGCTGGAGCTCCTGAGCGGTCCGACCGGGATCCTCAACCCGGGTCGCCTGCTCCTCAAGACCGGCCTCGAACTCCGGGCGCAGCCGGAGCGCCGCCCCCTCTCGCTCGGCGAGCTGCGCCTCCAACCTGGACACCGAATCCTCGGCCTCCCGAACTTCCGAGTTGAGCTCCGCCCTCCGCCGCTCCAGTTCGGCCAGCCGCGCCAGGGGATCGGGTTCCGCCTGTGCGGTCTGGGCGACCGCCCCGGCCTCCGCCACCGTCCGGCGGACCAGCTGCCTGAGCTCCTCTCGGACGGCCCACAGGCGGCGCAGGGCGTGGGCGGCCGCAGCCTCCGCGTCGCGGGCGCCCTGGGCTGCGGCCAGCACCCGCGCCGAGAGCCGGTCTCGCTGAGCGCGGCGCTCGCGGGAGAGACGCAGGCCGGCCTCTCGGCGGGCCTCCAGCTCGACCCACTGAGAGCGCACGACGGCCACCTGGGACCGGACCTCGGTGAGATGGGGAAGGAGCCGGGACAGCTCCTCCTGGGTCACCCCCGCCCGTTCCTCGGCCGCCGCCTGCTCCCGGGCCGCCGACGTCGCCTCCTCCCGGGCCGAGGCGAGCTCGGCCAGTGCCGCTTGGACCAGGGGCTGGTGGCTCGACAGCTCGGCGTCCAGGGCATCGATCCGCCGACCGAGCTCGGCCAATGCGGCCTCCCCCCGTGCCACCCTCGACCTCAGAGCTTCGGCTTCCTCGCGCGCGGAGGCCAGCTCGGCTCGGGCGCTGTCCGCCGCCGCCTCGCTGTTGCGGTGCTGGGCCACCCCCCACTCGAGCCGGGCCTCGGCCTCGCGGACCAGCTCCTCGCGACGCTCCCTCTCTGATCGAAGAGAGCGGAGGGTGACGGCTCGCACCATGGCCCCGCCACCGGTCGCCGGGGTCCGCTCCCAACCGGTGCCGAGAACCGTCCCATCTGGCAGCACCGCCCGGCCCAGGGGCTCGAGGTCCAGCCAGGCGGCGGCGGCTCCCCGATCCGAGGCAAGGCAGAGGAGGGGCAGGTGGCTGGCCACAACCTCGACAGCCAAGGCATCGCCGGTGACAGCCTCCACCAGCCGGCGGCAGCCCGCCGGCGGGCTCGCGCCTCGGCCGCTCCGCGGCAGGGCCGACCACACCACTGTCTCGGCCGCTCGGCCGCGCCGCTCCAGTCCCCGCCTGGCCTCCTCCTCATCGCCCAGAAGGGCCGTGGCCAGCTCCCCGAGGGCGGCGTCCACGGCGACGGCGTCATCTGGAGCCAGCGGCCGCAGCACATCGGCCATGGAGGACAGCGCCAGCTCCCCGGCCCGCGCCGCGGCGGCGATCTCGCGGTCGCCACCCCTACGCCCAGCCCGCTCCTCGGCCTCGGCAAGCTCCCCGGCCGCCTGCCGAGCCGCCCGCTCCGCCTCCTCCAGCGCCGCCTCCAGGGAGCGCCGCTGGCGGCGGGCCCCGGCCTCGGCCTGGATCTCCCTCTCCAGCCGGCCGGCCGCGGCCTCCTGCGCCCTGCCGGCCGCCAGGAGGGCCTCCTGCTCGCTTCCCACTCTCTGTTCCAGCTGACTGGCCTCGGCCCGGAGCGCCTCGAGGTCCGCTCGAGCGCGCGTTCCTCGCGAGTCGAGCAGCTCCACCCGGCCCTCGAGCCGCTCTATGGCGCGAGCCGCACTCTGTTCTTCCGCGCGCTGCCGGGCCGCCTCGGCCTCGGCCTGCGACAACGCCGAGCGCAGAGCCGCCTCTCGCGCCTCCAGCTCGCGTGCCTCCGCCTCCAGGGCGCTCAGTCGGTCGGCGGTACCCTGTGTGCCAGCAAGCTGGTCCTCGGATGCCTCTGGCCCCAGCTGATCCAGGTCCACGAGGGCCTCGCGTTGAAGTCGCAGCGACGCCGCGCGGTCCCGCACGGCCTGGACAGCGCGCTCCCCCCACCTGGTCGCCTCGCCCTCCAGCCGCTGGCGGCTGACCGCCAGCTCGCCCATGGCCCGCTCGTGCTCGAGGCGCAGCCGCTCGCGAAGCTCCAGCTCCTCTCGCTGCCGCCGGTAGACCAGCGCGTATTCGGACTCCCGGACCCGCGCCTGCTCCAGGGCGCGGCGAGCCCCCTGAAGCTGACGCTCGGCGCGCCGTGCCTCGGTGACCGCCTCCAGCCAGGCGGCCCGCTCCAGCCCTCCGCGCAGCCGACGGACCTGATGCTGCAGCGCCGACGCTTCCTCCGCCAGCTGGGCCTCGGCGCGCAGCTCCTCGATCCGGGGCCAGAGCTCCGCCAGTCTGCCCCCGGACCCTTCCAGCCACTGGTCCAGTGAGGCCATCCGTGACGCGCTCTCGTCCAGCAGCGCCTGGGTGCCTCGGACGCCGGCCGCCTCCTCGATCAGGTGCCGGCGTTGGGCCGGCGTGGCCCGGATGATGGCCTCGATGTCGTTCTGGGCGATGATGGCATACCCCGACTGGGCCAGGCCGGTGGCCTCCAGCAGCCGGTAGACGTCGCGCAGCCTCACCCGCTCCCCGTTGCGCCGAAACTCACTGCCCCCGTCCCGGAAGACCCGCCTGCTGAGGGCGACCTCCAGGTCCTCGACGGGAAGTCGCCGATCCTCGTTGTCGAAGGTGATCGAGACCTCGGCCATCCCCTGAGGGGCCCGCCGTTCACCACCGGCGAAGATCACGTGGTCCAGCCGCTGACCCCGAAGCTCGCGGGCGCTGGCCCCTCCCAACACCAGGCGGATCGCGTCCACCAGGTTGGACTTGCCACTCCCGTTGGGCCCCACGATGGCCGTGATCCCGCCCCCGAGGTCGAGCTCGGTCGCCGCTGCGAAGCTCTTGAACCCCTGAAGCTGGAGGCGCGTGACCCTCATTCCGGGCCGGCGACCACCACCTTGGTCCGATGGCGCCCTCCGCGGTGACCACGCCTGGTGCGGCGGGGCGCCCCCGGTCCCTCGGGCCCCGCTGCGAGCTCCGGGTTCGCTGCCTCCGATCCTGATCCCGGACCCTCCTGGTCCGGCTCCGGGGCAGGCGTCGGCGCCTCCTCAACTGCCGGACCGGGGGAGGCTCCGGCCACCGGCCTACGGCGTGGCCTCCGACGGCTGGGAGCGGCCTCCGCGAAGGGTGTGCCGGCGGCCGGCGGTTGGGCGGACACCATCTCCGCCTCCGGGTCGGGGGGGGCGACGGTGGCCGCCGAGGACCTCGACCGGCTCCGGCGGCGCCGGCGGCGGCCGGCGGCGGCCTCTTCGACGGAGGCCTCAGGCGCCGCGCCCTCAGCCGTCCCGGGCGGCGCCGCCGCAGCGACTTCGGGTTCCGGCGCCGGATGCTCCGCCCCCGGCCTGGAGCGGGACCGACGCCGCCTCCCCCGTGGCTGGCCGGCCCCATCCCCTGCCACCGGACCCGCCGCGTCAGGCGCTCCCACGGTGGGTCCATCGAGAGAGACCTGGGCCCCCGAGGGCTCGAGTCTGCCGGACTCAGCCGCGGCCAGCTCCGCCGCCAAGGGATCCACCGCCGGCCGGGAGCGGGATCGACGCCGCCTCCGCCGCGGTGGGCCGCCCTCTTCCCCAGCGACCGTCGACGACGACGCGGGCGCCGCTGGAGCAGTTCCCTCGAGGGAGCCCTGCATGCCGAGAGGCTCCAGGTCGCTCGGCTCCCGCGGCGCCGCCTCGGGAGTCAGGGGGTCCACCGCCAGCCGGGAGCGGGACCGACGACGCTTGCGCCGTGGCGGGCTGGCCTCTTCCCCCACGATCTCGGCCACCGGCGGCGTTGTGGACGAAGGAGCCAGCTCCCCCAGCGGCGGCACCGTCGCCCCAGCCGAGGAGGCGGCGCCCCGACCCCGCCGCCGCTTCGGTGCGGGAGCCATGAGCTTCTCCAGCGCGAGGCGCGCGGCCGCCTGCTCGGCCGCCTGCTTGGTGCCACCCCGGCCCTCCCCCAGCGTCCCGTGCCCCTCCACGGACACCTGGGAGAGGTACTGCCGGCTGCGGGCATCCTGGCCCACCGGTCCGGTGCGGTATTGGGGGGGGCCGCCGAGCTTCTCCTGGGCGACGGCCTGGAGTCTGCCCTTGAAGTTGGGGTCGGTCCAGGCGCTCAGGTCCCCTATCCGGGAGAGGAAGATGCGGCCGGCGCGGCGGTAACCCTGGTCGAGGAAGGTGGCGCCCACCAGGGCCTCGAAGGCGTTGGCGTGCAGGGAGGTCAGCCGCCGGGCGCCCGACTTAGCCGCACCCTTGCCGAGGCGGAGGGTCTCCCCCAGCCTCAGCTCTTCGCCCAGGCGGGCCAGGGCCACCGTGCTCACCAGGGAAGAGCGGATCTGGGTGAGCTGTCCCTCGTCGTATCCCGGGAAGCGCTTGAACAGGTACTCGCCGGCCACCAGCTCCAGGACCGCGTCTCCGAGATACTCGAGCCGCTCGTTGTCACGCCCCACCACACCCCGCTCGTTGATCCACGAGGTGTGGGTCATGGCCTCGCGCAGGAGCTCCCGCTGCTTGAAGCGGAAGCCCAGCCGGGCTTCCAGCTCGTCCAACCGCTTCTCCGCCTCGGCCTCCAGGGCCGCCAGCTCCTCCGGGGTGGTCCTCCCCCGGCGGCGCCGGACCGAAGTCAGCTGGCCAGGTCCAGGTGCTCCCTCACGTAGTCCCAGGCCTGCCCCACGGTCTGGATCTTCTCCGCGTCCTCGTCCGGGATCTCCATCCCGTACGCCTCCTCGAACGCCATGATCAGCTCCACCAGGTCCAGCGAGTCCGCGTTCAGGTCCTCCACGAAGTTCGCCTCGGGAGTCACCTGCTCGGCCTCCACGCCCAGCTGCTCCACCACGATCGCCTGGAAGCCTTCCCACGTCGTGTCTGCCATCTCTACCCCTCGTTGGACGGCTGGAAGCCGTCTGGTTGGCCAGCTCGGTTGGGTCCGGCAGCTGTGGCGCCGGCTCCACGTTGTCGCGCTCGGGAATTGTGCCAAGTCGGGCGCGGCCCCCGCTGAGCCGCTCCCCGGGCAAGACCGCGAGGTGGTCCGGGGGAGACGATTCGGCCGGGTCGGCCTTGGAGCCCTCCTCACCTCTCCCGGGCCGCACCAGCCGGCGGACGAAGGACTTCACCGGCCGGCTCGCCGGGTGCGGATCGCTGGCCAGATCTTGGACCCCAAGCTGCTGGCCATTGTATGGGTCACGGCAGCATCCCCTCGGCGACCTCGGCAGCCCGCTGAGGCGAGTCCACCTGGACCACATCCGGCGCCTCCAGCACCCTCTTGATCAGTGGCCCCAGGGTGGCCCCGGCACCGCACTCCAGGTAGCGCTGCGCCCCGGCAGCCTCCAGGGCCCGGACGGTGGCTGTCCACAGAACCGGGCTCTGGAGCTGGACCTCGAGTCCGCGGCGGATCTCGGCGGCGCTGCTCACCACCCGACCCAGTGCCCCCACACCGACGGGGAAGGAGGGCTCGGTGATCTCGGTCTCGGCGATGGCCGGCGCGAACAGGGCGGCCGGCCCGGCCATCAGGGGAGAGTGAAAGGCGCCGCCGACCTGGAGCGGCACCACCCGGCGGGCACCGGCCTCCCTGGCCCTCCGGGACACCTCCTCAACCCCTGCAGCCGAACCTGAGACCACCTGCTGCTGTGGGCTGTTGTCGTTGGCCAGGACGCACAGGGCTCCAGACGACGTGACCTCGGCACAGATCGGCTCCAGGACCTCGGGCGCCAAACCCAGGACGGCAGCCATGGTTCCCGGAGGAGCTCCCGCCATCGCCCGCGCCCGGCGGATGACAAGCCGCATCCCCGCCTCCGGGGCGATGGCCCCGGCAGCCACCAGGGCGCAGTACTCTCCTAGGCTGTGGCCGGCGGCGAAGCCCGGCGCCAGCCCCCCCTCCGAAAGCAGCCGGAAGAGGGCGACCCCGGTGTAGAAGAGCGCGGGCTGCGCCGCTTCGGTCCGGCGCAGGTCCTCCGCCCCGGCCTCGAGGAGGAGCCAGCGAAGTGGCACCCCCTCGGCTTCGGCGACCTCGATGAGGTCGAGGGAGCACTCCCTTCCGACGAGCTCCTTCCCCATCCCGGGCGCCTGTGCCCCTTGGCCGGGAAACACCAGGGCGTCGCCCTTCATTCCCCCCCCTGGCACCAGGCCCTACTCAGTCGCTATGACCTCCCGTCCCCGGTACTGCCCACAGTTGGGGCAGACCGTATGCGGGCGGCGCGGGTGCCGGCAGCGGGGGCAGGGAGCCAGGGTCGGCGCCGCCAGCGCCAGGTGCGAGCGCCGCCGATCCCGGCGGGCCTTGGGCACGCGTTCCTTCGGAAGAGCCATCTCGGGCGCCAGTCTATCAGGTGACGGGGTCAGCGCCTCCGGCCGCGACCCTTGGGCCTCTCCTCGCCGTCCCGGCCGGACTCCAGGGTCTCCAGGCCCCGGCGCACCTCGCTGAGGGCGCTGGAAAGCTGCGTTTCCAGCGCCTCCATCCGCTCCCGGGCATAGTCGTCGGCGTCCTTGCGCATCTTGCGGTGGCGTTCCCGCGCCTCCGCCAAGAGGCGCTCGGCCTCGGCGGTGGCCTGGCGCGTGATCTCGTGCTGGTCGGTGAGGCGCTCGGCCCGCTCCTGGGCCGCGAGGATGGTCTGAGCCGCCTGCTCCTCCGCCTCGCGCAGGCGCGCCTCCCGCGTCTCCAGCACCAGCCGGGCCTCCTTGATCTCATCGGGCAGCCCCACCCGGATCTGGTCGATGGCGTCCAGGATCTCGTCTTCGTTGATCACCACATTGGGGGTCAGCGGCACCCGTCGGCTCTGGTTCACCAGGGCCTCCAGCTGGTCGAGGACGTCGAAGATCGAGACCCGCTCGCTCTCCACTCCGAATTCGTCTTGGTCGTCGCTCATCCTTCCTCCTCCGCTCTCGGGCGGGGACCGGGCCTCTCCAGCCGCTGGCGGAGGGCGACCTCGACCGGCGCCGGGACCAGCCCCTTGACGCCCCCACCGTGGGCACAGACATCCTTTATCAGCGACGAGCTGAGATACACGTTGGCGAAGCTGGTGGTGAGGAACACGGTGTGCACCCTGGGCTCCAGGCGGCGGTTCATCAGCGCCATCTGAAACTCGCTGTCCAGGTCCGAGACCGCGCGGAGACCCCGCACGATCACCGCCGCGCCCTGGCTGATGGCGAATTCGACGGCCAGGCCGGAGAAGTGGGCCACCACCACGTCGCTCTCCGGGCCGAGGCTTTCGCGCACCATCTGGGCCCGCTCGGCGGCCGTGAAAAGGCAGCTCTTGGCGGTGTTGTCCAGCACCCCCACCACCACCTTGTCGAAGATCATCTGGGCCCGCTTGATCACATCCAGATGTCCCTCGTGGATGGGATCGAAGCTCCCGGGATAGACGGCAGTGGTCATCTAGACCTCCGGTAGAAGGAGAGCACGGTGGTCCCGTAGCGGGCGACCCGCACGCAATTTAACGCCCCGGGAGCATCCTCCAGCGTCACCTCCCGATGGTGCTCCATGACCACCGTGGGATCCCAGGCGGGAAACTCCCCGGCCAGCCGACCCACCTGCAGCAAGAGCCGCGAGAGCAGCTCCGGCCCTGGTGGCGCGTATGGGGGGTCCGCCAGCACCAGTTGGGAGCGCACCAGGATGTCCTCGCTGCGCCGAACCCAGCCGTCGGCGTCCTCGGCCACCACCTCGGCCCGATCCGAGAAGCCCAGGCTCTCACAGTTGCGGGCGATGAGTTGGGCCCGCGCCGACCGCACCTCGACGAAGGTGGCATGGGCGGCTCCCCGGGAGAGGGCCTCAATGCCGAGGGTCCCCACTCCGGCGCAGAGGTCCACCACCCGCATGCCGTACACCGGAC
This sequence comes from bacterium, assembly GCA_021844355.1. Lineage (GTDB taxonomy): Bacteria > Chloroflexota > Dormibacteria > Aeolococcales > Bog-877 > JAJYXT01. The sequence continues at coordinate 31,181 of JAKBTP010000197.1, forward strand.
CACCCAGGATGTTGAAGAGCGCGCCCCGAGCCACCCCCGAGGTCGCCCGGAGGTCGGGCTCCTCCACGGTCAGCAACCAGCGCCCGGCGGCCTCCCCACCGGTGAGCCGTGCGCCCCGGACGGGCCTCAGGCGGCGCCGCGCCGGACGTCTTGGCCCCCCTCCCGGGATCGTGCCGGGGTCCGGGGGAGCGGGGGTCCGGTGGTAGGTGGACAACTCCCATAGCATGGCAGCCCGAGCCGCTAGAGGAGGCAGCTCTCAGTCGAACTCGAAGACCACCCGGTAGTCGCGGATCCCCCGTCGCAGGATGGGATCGGACAACTCCGGGTCCGCCTTGAGCACCTGCTCGGCTGCGGCCCGGGCCCGTTCCCGCAAGGGGTCGTCCAGCAGGTCCCCCACCCTCATCTCGGGGAAGCCATGCTGCCGGAGCCCATACGGGTCACCCGCCCCGCGAAGACGGAGGTCGATCTCCGCCAGCTCGAAGCCGTCCGAGTGCTCGATCAGGGCACGCAGGCGCGCGGTGGCGGCGGGATCCTCCTCACCGACGAAGAGGAGGCAGTGGGCCGGTTGCGTGCCCCTCCCCACCCGGCCGCGGAACTGGTGCAGCTGGGCCAGCCCGAACCTCCCGGCGTCCTCGATCGCCATGACCGTGGCGTTGGGGACGTCGACTCCGACCTCCACCACGCTGGTGGCCACCAGGAGGTCGTACTGGTGGGTGGCGAAGGCCTCCATGCGCTCGGCCTTCTCCCGGGCGGGGAGTCGCCCATGCACCAGCACCAGCCGGAGGTCCTGGAAGACCTCCTTGGTCAGCCGCTCGTACTCGGCGGTGGCCGAGCGCGCCTCCGCACCGGGGCTGTCGTCGATGAGCGGGCAGATGATGAACCCCTGGCGGCCCGCCGCCACCTCCGAGCGGATCAGCTGGTAGGCCGCCTCCCGGCCCGCCGCCTCGACCAGCTCGGTGCGCACCGGGACCCGACCCGGCGGGAGGGTGCGGATCTGGCTCACGTCCAAGTCCCCGTAGAGGGTCAGGTTGAGGCTCCGGGGGATGGGAGTGGCGGTCATGGAGAGGAAGTCGGGATTGAGGTCGACCTTCTCCCGGAGGCGCAGCCGCTGGGCCACCCCGAACCGGTGCTGCTCGTCCACGATGCAGAGCCCCAGCTGGGGGAAGCGCACCTCGTCCTCGATGAGGGCGTGGGTGCCCACCACCAACTTGTCGGTGCCCGCCAGGAGGCCCCCCAGGATCTCCCGCCGCTGGCGGGCACCGGTGCTCCCGACCAGGAGGCGGGGATATATCTCGAAGGGCGACAGAAGCTCCCTCATCGTCTCCAGGTGCTGGCGCGCCAGGATCTCGGTCGGGGCCATCAGGACCACCTGGTGGCCCGCGGCGATCGCCATCCGGGCCGCCATGGCGGCCACGACCGTCTTCCCGGACCCCACGTCCCCCTGGAGCAGCCGGTTCATCGGCGAGGGCCGGTCGAGGTCGATGAGGATCTCGTGGGCAGCCCGCCGCTGGTCGTCGGTGAGGCGGAAGGGCAGGGCACGGGTGAAGGCGCGCGCCACCTCCACGTCGTAGGGGGACCTGGTTCCGGCTCGGGCCAGCCGCTGGCGGCGGGCCAGTAGGGCAGCGAGTTGAGGGTAGAAGAGCTCCTCGAACCCGAACCGCGCCCGGGCGGCGTCCAGCCGATCCTGGCTCTCCGGGAAATGCACCTGGCGCAGCGCCTCACCCAGGGGCAA
>JAKBTP010000197.1:33012-53829 GCA_021844355.1 bacterium
GCCCCCCGGGTCAGCGGCGATCTGGGTCCGCCTCCAGGTAGCAGTAGGCGAGGGTTCCCGGACCGGCATGGGTGCTGAGCACCGGGCTGGCGTGGCTCATGAGCACCTCCATCCCCGGATAGGTCCGCTGGGTGGACTCCCGCAGCGCCTCGCCCTCCTCGGGGGCCCCGACGTGGATGACCCCACAGCGCTCCAGCGGCGTTCGCTCGGCCAGCAGCTCTCCGAGTCGGGCCACGCCCGCGGAGCGGGAGCGGACGCGCCCAAGTGGCACCACCGAGCCGTCCTGGCCCAGGCCGATGAGGGGCTTGATCGAAAGCGCGGTTCCGAGCATGGCCCGGACCTTGCCGATCCGTCCCCCCAGAAGCAGGAAGCGAAGAGTGTCCAGGAGGGCGATGATCCCCAGCCTCGGCGGCATGGTCGCCAGCGCGGCGGCGATCTGGGCCGCCGACTCCCCCCGCTCGGCCCGGTGGACCGCCTCCTGCACCAAGAATCCGGTGGCCATGCTCACCGTGCGGCTGTCCACCACCTGCACCCGTCCCGCGCCGACCTCGTCGGCGGCGATGGTGGCTGAGCTCACCGTGCCGCTGAGCACCGCCGCGATGTGGATCGAGACCACCCCGTCCGCGCCTCCTTGGAGAAGCTCTCGGTACACCTCCTCGAAGTCCCCGGGGGGCGGCTGAGAGGTGCTCGGAGGTTGGCGGGCGCCCTCCAGACGGCGCACGAACTCCTGGTCGGAGATGTCGACGCGGTCCCGGTAAGTCTCCTCGCCGAAGTGGAGCCGGAGGGGCACCACCACCACCCCATGGCGGCGGCGAAACTCCTCCGGGAGGTCACAGGTGCTGTCGGTGACGATGCGGACCGCCACCGTCACTCCGCCGAGATGATGTATGGGTAGAGAGCCTGCCCCCCGTCGTGGGACTCGACCTCCAACTCCGGGAACCGCTCCTTGATCGCCAGCTCCAGACGGCGGGAGGCTGCGGCCTCGACGCCCGCCCCGCGATAGATGGTCACCACCTCCAGCCTCTCGCCCCCCAGCCCCTGCAGCGCGGCCACCACCACCTCGTCGGCCTCTGACCCCGCAGCCGCCACCTCTCCGTCGACCACGGCGATGGTGTCGCCCCGGGCGATCGCGCCACCGGGGTACTGGCTGGGACGCACCGCGGTGGTCACCTCGATGCAGTGGACGCCGGCCATGGCCCGCTGCATCCGCTTGCGATTGACCTCCAGGCCAACCTCCGGGTCGAAGGCCAGCAGGGCCGCGATCCCTTGAGGAAGGTTGCGCGAGGGGACCACCGCGACCTGGCTCCGGCTGACCCGGGCCGCCTGCTCCGCCGCCAGCAACAGGTTGGGGTTGTTGGGCAGGAGCAGGACCTCGGCGCAGCGCGCCTCCCCGATCGCCCGCAGCAGCTCCTCGATGGCCGGGTTGCGCCCCTGCCCCCCCTCCACCACCGCCGCCGCCCCCAGCCCCAGGAGAAGCTGGTGGAAGCCGAAGCCAGGGGCCACCATGACCACCCCGCGGGTCCCCACCCGGGCCTCGGGCCGACTTCCGGCGCGAGCCCGGGCCTCCTGGTGCTGGCGGGTCATGTCCTCCACCTTGAGGCGCTCGATGCGACCCAGCTCCGCGGCCCGGGTGAGCAGCTGCCAGGGCTCGGCGGTGTGGATGTGAACATGCAGCAGCCCCGGATCCCCCACCACTAGGGCCGAGTCGTCCTCATCCTCCTCTCCCCCCAGCCGCTGGCGCACCTCCAGCGCCCCGAGCTCGGAGCCCACCAGGCTGAACTCCGTGCAGTAGCCGAATCCCTGATCCGGGGCGGTCACCGCCAGCACCCCCGGTCGATGACCATCCCGCCCTGGGTAAGCCGCCTCCGGCTCCTGCAGTGATCCCGACCCGGACATCTCCTCGGCGAGAGCGGTCAGGATGACGGCGGCGCCAAAGCCCCCGGCGTCGACCACCCCGGCCCGGCGCAGAACCTCCAGCTGGCTGCGACTGCGCTCAACGGCATCCCAGGCCTCCGTGGCGGAGGCCTGCAGGACTCCCGCCAGGGAGGCTCCGGCGGCGGCGGCGGCCGACGCCGCCTCGGCGGCGTCGCGCACCACCGAGAGGATGGTCCCCTCCACCGGCCGCTTCACCGCCCGGTAGGCAGCGGCGCTCCCCTCCTTGAGTGACGCTGCCAACTCCCCAGCGCCAATCTCCGCCTTGCCCCGGAGCCCTTCCGCCACGCCGCGGAGGATCTGCGAGAGGATCACGCCCGAGTTGCCGCGGGCCCCCATGAGCGCCCCGTGGGCGACGGCGGCCGCCACCTCGCCCGCCCCGGGGTCGGGCCCCAGGCTCTCGGCCTCAGCCAGCGCCGCCTGCAGGGTGAGGTGCATGTTGGTGCCCGTGTCCCCGTCCGGCACCGGGAAGACGTTCAGGTCGTTGATCCGATCGCGCTGCTCGGAGAGCCGGGCCAGGGCCGAGCGCAACCCTCGCCTCAGCCCCCGGCCCAGCACCACCGCCGGAACCGGCGACGAGACTTCAGGTGCCGGCATCGGCTCGCTCGGGCAGACGCAGACCCTGGACGTTGATGTCGACGCTGAGCACCGCCAGGCCCAGGTGGTGCTCCAGGCGGTAGGCGACTGAGCTCATGAGGTTGTGAGCCACCTCCAGGATGCGCACCCCGTGTTCGACGACCACATACAGCTCAACCCGGATGCCTCGCTCCTCGATACGCAGGTCGATCCCCCGCTCGAACGCGTCGCGGTTCAGCAGCTCCGCCAGCCCGTCCCGAAAGCCACGGTCGGCCATGCCCGCGACCCCGTAGCACTCCTCCGCGGCCCTGGCCGCCAGCGCCGCCACCACCCGTGGCGAGACCTCGACCGTGCCGAGGGGGTGGGTCTGGACCAACGGTCGTGCTCCGGGCATGAGTACTCTTTCCCCGCATTGCGATCCGGCGATAGGCCACTCGCGGCTGGTAGACTGCGGCGGAATGATACTTCGGGGCCGCCTGCCGGCCGGGCCCCGTCACTTAGCCTTCAACTGAGGTCGCCATGGCCAAGCGGTGCGAGATCTGCGGCAAGGGTCCGGTGGCAGGCAACAACGTCAGCCACTCCAAGGTCCACACCCGGAGGCGGTTCATGCCCAACCTGGTGAACGCCCGCGTGGCCCCGCGGGGTGGCGGGGTGGCGAGGCGGATGCGAGTCTGCACCCGCTGCCTGCGCACCAGCATCAAGTCGGCCTAGGTCGCCGATCGGCCGGCCGCACCGGGTCGCCGCCGGCCCCCGGTCCGACAGGACCCTTCCTTCCGCAAGGCTACCGGCGGGAAGGCCGCCCGGCCCGGTTCAGTCGGGTACCGACCTCCCCGGCCGGGTAAGCCCTCAGCCGATTCCCGGTCAGCTCTGCAAAGTCGCCCCAGCCAGCCTGCCCAGCTGCCCCCGGCCGCCTGGGGCCGGGTCCGGCCAACCACTCCCCCCCAGTTTGGGCGCCCGGGGTTGCGGGTATACAGGAATGGGAGAGGGAGTTGCGTGAGGAGCTGCGTTGAAGGTTGTTCTGATCTCTCCTCCCTGGTATCCGGTTCCCCCCCAGGGATACGGGGGAATCGAGCTGGTGGTGGGGCTCCTGGCCAAGGGGCTGGCGAGGCGCGGGCACGAGGTCACAGTTCTCGGGGCCGAGGGATCGTCGATCCCCGGCGCGGTGGCGCTGGCTCCCTCTGAGTACGAGCGCCACCTGGGACGAGCGGAGGAGCGCTGGTTCGACCTGGCCTATTCCCATGCGGTCCTGGAGTGGATCAGGGAGCACGGCGCGGGAGCCGTCATCCACGATCACAGCGGAGGGATCGTGGCCATCGCCCTCGACTCCCTGCTCTGGGAACTGCCCACTCTGCACACGGTCCACGGGCCTGTCGGGGAAGGCGAGTCGGAGTTCTACTCCAAATTGGGGGGCGCCACCAAGTTGGTGGCGATCTCCCGCTCCCAGATGGCTCTGGCGCCCAGTCTGCGCTGGGCCGGCTGGGTCCACAACGCTGTGGACCTCGACGCCCTCCCCTCCCCCGAGCGCGCCTCGCCGGACCGCTATCTGCTCACCCTGGCCCGCATCAGCCCCCAGAAGGGACAGCACCTCGCCATCGAGGTGGCGAAGAGGACGGGGATGCGCCTCGTACTCGCGGGCAAGGTGGAGGCCACGCCGGAGGGACGCGCCTACTTCGAGGAGAGGGTGCGCCCCCACCTGGACGGCGACCAGGTCCGCCATCTCCCCAACGTGTACGGCCAGGAGAAGGCTGGGCTTCTCGCCCGCGCCTGGGCCATGCTGCTGCCCCTCCGCTGGGAGGAGCCGTTCGGCCTGGTGATGGCCGAAGCCATGGCCTGCGGGACTCCGGTCGTGGCTCTGGACCGGGGCTCGGCGCGCGAACTGGTCCGGGACGGAGAAACCGGCTTCATCGGGCAGAACGTGGCGGAGCTGGTCGAGAAGACACTGAGGTGCGGCGAGTTGGATCGTGCCGCGATCGCCGTCTGGGCACGGCAGCGCTTCTCTCCGGCACGGATGGCTGCCGAGTACGAGGCGCTCTATCTGCAGGTCGCCGCCGGACGTCTGCGCTCAGCTACCGAACCACGGGGGCGCCCCCTCGAGGACATCGGCCTCTACCCCGACGAGCTCCGCGCGGCGCAGCTCAGTGCCGTTTCGGCCCCGGTGCGCCCAAAGGTTGAGGTGGCCGCCGCCGAGTGGCACTCCCTCCACCCGAAGGTCCGGGCACCAGGGGGGAAGCTCTGGGTGGACGTAGAGGCGCCCCGCGGCGAGGTCCGGGTGCAGCCCGAGTAGCACTCTTATGGCCTGGAAGACGGAGCCGGCAGCCCAGGCCTGGGGGCGGTTGGCGAGAGGGTAGGGCACGGGGTGGGCGGAGCCGTCACGGGCGAGGCCGGAGAACAGTTCCGGGAGCTGGAAGTCAAAGGCCGTGGCCGCGTCGAGCACCCCGTCGAGTAGGCGCCAGGACCCTTCGATCTGACCGTACCTGGCCATCCCGGCGGCGCCGATCACGGTGTCATGGGGCCAGACCGACCCGGACTGGTAGCTGTGCGGGTCGAAGCTGGGATGGAGAGTGGACAGCGTCCTAAGTCCCCAGCCGGAGAAGAGCTCCGGGGACATCAGCCGGTCCGCGGAGCGCCGGGCCGGCTCGGGCTCCAGGATGCCCGCCCAGAGGCAGTGGCCGGGATTGGAGCTGGCGGTGTACAGCGGTCGCTTGTCGCCGTCCAGGGCCAGCGCCAGCCGGTCTCCGTCCCAGAAGCGGCGGTGGAACAGCTCCTTCAGGGCGGCAGCCTCCGCTTCCAGCCGGGCGGCGACGGCCGTGTCTCCCCAGGCCCGGAACAGGCCGGCGGCGCCGGACTTGGCGGCGAACACGTAGCCCTGCAGCTCACAGGTGGCCAGGGGCAGAGCGGGCAGGTCGCCTGACTCGTCCAGGATCCCGTCCTCGGCGTCCCGCCAGCTTTGGTTCCGATAGTTCCCCGGGGCCATCGGCCGGTACTCCTGGAGGCCGTCCTGGTCCAGGTCCCCGTGGCGATCGATCCACTCCAGAGCCCGAAGGGCCACCGGCTGAAGAGGCCTCAGCGCCTCGGCGTCTCCGGTCCAGCGCCAGAGCTCCGACAGGAGCAGCAGGTAGAGGGGGGTGGCGTCCGCAGTGCCGTAGTAGGGCGAGTGGGGCACGGTGGCGAAGTGGGCCCACTCCCCCCGGCGCAGCTCGTGAAGGATCTTTCCCGGCTCGGCGTCGCGGAAGGGGTCGGAGTGCTCTGCCTGGAGATCTCCCAGCCGCTGGAGGGTGGCCACAGCCAGCCGAGGATCCACGATCAGGGACTGGAGGGCCGCGATCAGCGAGTCCCGGCCGAATAGGGCCACGAACCAGGGCGTCCCCGCCGCCGGCACCCAGAGACCGTGGGAGGGGGACGGGCTGTCCATCCGAAGGGAGGCGAAGTCGCTCACCGCTCTCCGGTAGGCACCCTCCAGGCGCAAGTCGGCTGCGGCCAGGCGGGGTACGGACCGTTGCCAGCGGCGCTCCTGGACAGCGGGGCGGGACCACCCGCCTGAGTCCTTCAGGGGACAGGGGCGGATCCCCGGCCGAGCTCCGGGACGGTCGATCAGGTCGTGCTGCAGACAGAGCCGCCACTCGCCCCCGGGACGCAGCTCTAGAGGGAAACGGAGCTCGCCGTTGGCGTACCCTGCGCCCGCCACCCGGGGCCGGAACCGCAGCAGGTGGCGGCGCACGAAGTCCTCGCGGCGGTAGGCCGTCTCCAGCCCGCGGCGCAGGTCCCAGGAGGTGGAAAGGTGAGTTCGGCGCTGCCACCTCTGGGTCCTGGCCTCGAAGAGATCGGCGAAGTCGTCCTCGATGTGAATCGTGAGCAGCAGACTGGAGGGGGCGCCACCCCACTGGCGCACGGTCACGTCCTCATGCATCTGGCCCCAACCCAGATGCCTCTCGAGGGTCACGGTGACCGTGCCCGGGCTGGACTCCCCGGCCCCGATCCCCCGGCGCCGGGACGCCAGCAGCTCCCACCTGGCGTGCCAGGACCCTCGTCGGGAGACCGACAGGGGTTGGAGTGGCTGGTCGTTCACCGACAGCCGGTACTCGGCCACATAACGGGTGTCGGCGTGGTAGAGGCCGGAGGACTCCTGCCCACCACCGACGCTACCGTCTGGGGCCGCCACCAGGAAGGTGTCCTGGCAGCTGACCGAGATGGGGCGGCCCCCGGAGAGCGCGGCCCCCGTTCCCCAGGGGCCGGCGGTGAGGTACAGATCTGCCATCGGCCCATTGTCCCAGCCACGGGCCTGGGCTCAGACCAGATCCGGTAAGATGCCCCAGGTCCCGCCGAGGTGGTGGAATGGTAGACACGCTGCTTTGAGGGGGCAGTGAGCGCAAGCTCGTCCGGGTTCAACTCCCGGTCTCGGCACCAGTGGACCCACCTCCGGCACGGGCATCACAGCAGCCCGAATTTGCCACCTCCCCGTGAAGTTGGCTCGGGGGTCCTACGGAACCAGACGGGTGGTGGGCCTGCCGGGAGTGGATTCCGGCCGCGAGGGGCAGGTCATGCCGCCCTGATCCCGGCCCACTTTGGACCCGGCTGGGCGGCCGCAGCGTCGCTGGTACTCCTGGCATCGGCCCTCGGGGCGTTGGCGACCCTGTTCGCCGGGGTCGGGGTGGACCTAGACCTTCACCCAGGACCCAGCCGGGGCTGGTGTGCGCCGGGGGTCACCGCTCCTCCCCGCCGTCCAGGAGGCCCTTGGGATCGGACAGGCGCGCCACCACGCCGTAGAGGAAGCTGGAGGCCGTCATCCCGTCGATGACCCGGTGGTCGAACGAGAGGGTGAGCACAGCGCACCTTCCGGCCACGACCTGCCCTTGGCGCACCACCGGACGGTCCTGGATCTCGTGGATCCCCAGGGTGGCGACGTTGGGCCAGTTCACCAGGGGGGTGGCCAGGAGCCCACCCAGCCTGCCCCCGCTGGAGATGGTGAAGGTGGCGCCGCTGAGCTCCGCGGGGGAGAGGGTTCCGGCCCGAGCCCCGGCGACCAGCCGCTGGATCTCCGCCTGCAGCTCGGCGGGGGTGAGCCGACCTGCGGCGTGGGCGGTGGCCACCTTGAGGCCGTCCTCCGTCTGCACGGCGATGCCGAGGTGGAGATCCGGATGGTAGACCAGTTCCAGGGCCACCTCGTCGAAGCTGCTGTTGAAGATCGGCAGGCGCTCCAGTTCGGCCCGGGCCGCCAGACACACGAGGCCGAGCGGCGTCGGGCCCTCCGCGCCAGCATCCGCCGCCACCCGCTCCACAGCCGCCATGTCGCAGTCCAGAGCCACCGTGACCTGAGGGACGTGCCGGTGGGCGTCAGCCATCCGCTCGGCCATCACCCTACGGGTGCCCCGGAGGCGTTCCCGTCGCCCCGAGGTCGCCAGGTCCGCCATTCGCACCCTGCCCCCGGGGCCACTGCCGACCACCTGGTCCAGACCGACCCCCCTCTCCCGAGCGGCTCGGCGCACCGCCGGGAGCGCCAGGACCCGCCGCACGGTCGCCTCAGGGACCGCCCCCCCGGTGGCCCGGGCCGCCCGCTCCGGCCTGGCCGCCGCGGGGGCTGGCAGCCCTCCTCCCGACGCCTCGATGCTCACCAGAGCCTCGCCCACCGTGACCTTCCGCCCCTCCTGGGCTCGTATCTCACCCACCACCCCGGAGAACGGGGAGGGCAGCTCCACCGTGGCCTTGTCAGTGGCCACGACGCACAGGATCTGATCCCGCTCCACGCGGTCCCCGGGATGCACTCGCCACTCCACCACCTCTCCCTCGGTCACCCCCTCGCCGAGGTCCGGCAGGCGGAACTCAAGCTGCGGGGTCGGCGTCGCCGAGGGACCGGCCTGGGCCCAGGACTCCGTGGCCGTGGCCGGGCCGGCGGAGCCGGCCAGCCGGAGGAGGGGATCGCCCACCCGGAGCACCCGGCCCTCGGGCACCAGGACCTCCCCCACCACCCCGGAGAACGGGGAGGGCAGCTCCACCGTGGCCTTGTCAGTGGCCACGACGCACAGGATCTGATCCCGCTCCACGCGGTCGCCGGGATGCACTCGCCACTCCACCACCTCTCCCTCGGTCACCCCCTCGCCGAGGTCCGGCAGGCGGAACTCCGGCAGCGGCATCAGTACTCGAGGGCGGCCCGGGCGGCGCGGACCACCCGGGACACCGACGGCAGCGCCTGGTCCTCCAGCTGGAAGAGAGGGAAGGGCATGTCCATCCCGGTCACCCGGAGAACTGGTGCCAGGAGGTGGTCGGCAACCTCCTCCTGGAGGATGGCCGCCACCTCGGCTGCGACCCCGCTGTGACGGGGCGCCTCATGCACCACCACAACCCGCCCCACCTCACTGGCGGTGCGGAGAAGGGCCTCACGATCGAGCGGATAGAGGGAGCGCAGGTCGACGACCCGCGCGCTGGCCCCGAGGGCCGCCAGCTGCGCGGCGGCCTCCAGCGCCACCTCGATCATCGCGCCGTGAGCCAGGATGGCCACGTCGTCACCAGGGCGCACCACCTGGGCCCGATCGAGGGTCGAGGGTTGGAAGCGGTCGGGGACTTCAGCTCGGCCCCGGCGATACAGCCGCTTGGGCTCCATGTAGATGACCGGGTCGCCGCAGGCGGCGGCCGCCACCAGCATCTCCCCGGCTGACAGCGGGTCGGATGGTGCCACCACCCGCAGCCCCGGGGTGTGGCTGAACAGCGTCTCCGGGGAGTCGGAGTGCAGCTCCGGCGCCTTGGTCCCTCCACCGTAGGGGATGCGGATCACCAGGGGCAGGCCGTAGGCCCCGTTGGTCCGCCAGCGGAACCTGCCCGCGTGTGATGCCAGCTGCTCGAAGGCGGGGTACACAAAGGCGTCGAACTGGATCTCCACGATCGGGCGCAGCCCGACCAGGCACATCCCGATGGCCGCCCCCACGAACCCGGCCTCGGACAGCGGTGTGTCCACCACCCGATCGGGGCCGAAGCGTTCTTGGAGCCCCACCGTGGCCCGGAACACCCCTCCGTTGACCCCGATGTCCTCCCCAAGGAGGATGGCCCGGGGATCGTCCTCAAGGATCTGCCCCAGGGCGCGGCCGACGGCCTCGACCATGGTCACATTGGCTGGCACCTCAGCCATCCTCCCGGTAGGTGGGCTCCCGCAGCCGCTCCGCGCCCAGAGTCCAGGGGGTCTCCTGGTACACCCGGGACGCCACATCCTCAACGGACGGCACGGGGAAGTCCTGGAGCCGGTCCCCAGCCTCGCGCATCTCGGCCGCCGCGTCGGCGCCAAGCTGGGCAAGCTCATCCTCGGAGGTAAGGCCGGCGTCCACCAGTGCCGCCGCCGCCCGTCCAAGCGGCTCCCACGCGTCCCATCTCCGGGCGGACTCGGGATCCCGGTACAGCGAGGGCTCGTCGGCGGTGCCGTGGGGACCCAGTCGGTAACCGACAGCCTCCACCAGGGTAGGGCCGTCGCCGCGGCGGGCCCTGGCCGCAGCCTCGCGGACCGCCAGGTGGCAGGCGAAGACGTCGAAGCCGTCGACCCGAACCCCGGGCATGCCGTAGGCGGAGGCCTTCTCAGCGATCCGTTCGACCCGGGTCTGGAGCCTGAGCGGCGTGCTGATGGCCCACTGGTTGTTGGTCACCAGGAAGATGACCGGCGCCCCGACGACCGCGGCCAGGTTGCAGGCCTCGTGGAAGTCTCCCTCCGAGGTGGAGCCGTCGCCTCCGTATGCCAGCGCCACCAGGTCCTGTCCCAGCAGGCGGCCGCCCCAGGCCGCACCGACCGCGTGGGGATAGTTGGTGGCCACCGGCACGCAGACCGGGGCCGTGTGCAGCGCCTGCACGTCGTGCCATCCCGCAGGATTGCCCCGCCAGAGGAGGAGCGGCACCTCGGGGGCACAGCCCCGGAGGACCACCACCGAGTTCTGCCGGTAGGTGGGGAAGAGCCAGTCCCGGTCTTCGAGGGCCAGAACGCTGCCCGCCTGGATGGCCTCTTCGCCAAAGTAGGTGGGGTAGGTGCCGATCACCCCCTGACGCTGCAGGATCACGGCCCGCTCGTCGAAGGCGCGGAGGCGAGCCATGGCGGCGAACAGCCCCAGCGCAAGGGGGCGGCCCAGCTCCGCCAGAGCCTCGCGCCGCCGGTCTTCAGGAAGGCCGAGAACTGTCGCGGCGCCTTGCATCAGCTCAGCCCCGGGCGCCAGGTCCTCCGGCGCCGCGCCCAGTTCGCGCATCATCTAGCCGGCCCACCCCCGGATACGAGCCCTGACTCCATTTTCAAAGCCTCCGCCCCCGACTCAGCGGCTCTCGCGCGGCTCACTTTAGCAACGCTGGGCAGTTGGACGGCCCGGTAGAGTGGGCTCCAAGAACACAGTGCGAAGAAGCCGAATGGAGGTTGCGTGAAGCTCTCCCCCACCCACGACCCCGCCCCAGCCCAGACCGCCGTCACCAGGGCCGTCCTGCTCATGGCCTACGGTAGCCCGCGCGGCATGGAGGAGATCCTCCCCTACTACACGCACATGCGCGGGGGCAGGCCGCCCCGGCCGGAGGCGCTCGCCGAGCTCCAAGCTCGATACCTCGCGATCGGCGGACGGTCTCCACTCACCGAGATCACTCTGTCTCAGGCCTCCGCCCTCCAGGACCTCCTCCGAGCCGAGGACGGCCCCGGGTGGTCGGTGACGGTGGGCATGAAGCACATCGCCCCCTTCATAGAGGATGCGGTGGCCGAGCTGGTCGACGCCGGGATCAGGGAGGCGGTGGGCGTGGTGCTCGCGCCCCACTATTCGAGCATGAGCGTGGCCGGCTACGTGGAGCGCGCCCGGGCCGCCAGCGCGGGAAGCCAGCTCGAAATCCGCTTCGTCGAGGACTGGCACCTCGAGCCCTCCTATCTCTCCTGGCTGGCGCGGGCCGTCTCGTCGCGGCTCTCGGAGATGGGCCCGGCTCGGGCGGAGCGCGCCTTGGTGATCTTCACGGCCCACAGCCTGCCCGCCCGGCTGCGGGAGATGGGCGATCCCTACCCGGACCAGCTGGGGGAGACCGCCACGGCGGTGGCGAAGATCCTCAACCTCCCTCGGTGGGAGGTCGGCTGGCAGAGCGTCGCCCAGGACGCGGGTGAGCCCTGGCTGGGGCCGGAGCTCCTGGAGGTGGTCGAGCAGGCGGCCTCCGAGGGAACCACCGACTTCCTGGTGTGCCCCTGCGGCTTCGTGGCCGACCATCTCGAGGTCCGCTACGACCTGGATGTCGAGGCCCAGCAGAAGGCAGCTGAGCTCGGGGTCACGATTTCCCGGACGGCAATGCCCAACGACGACCCCGCATTCATCGCCGTACTGCGGGACCTGGTGGGCCGGGGAATGGCCAGCCCAGGGTGACTCCTCTGCGCCTGGCGGTTGTCGGTGCCGGAGTTTCGGGACTCTCCGCCGCCCGGGAACTGGTACGGGCCAGCCGCGAGGAAGGGGTGCCGGCTCGAGTCACCGTCTTCGAGGTCGAGGACCGCGTCGGCGGGCGCGTCCTCAGCGCGGAGGTTCGAGGTCAGCGCGTGGATCTCGGCGCCGAGAGCATGCTGGTGCGGGACCCGTCCACCATCGACACCGTGCGGTCGCTCGGCCTGGAAGGGGAGCTCGTCCGTCCCGGGACCACCTCGGCTTCGATCTGGTCCGGGCGACGGCTGGTGCCGATCCCCAAGGGCACCTCCCTCGGCGTCCCACTCCACCCGCTTCAGCCTGAGGTGGTCCGATTGCTCGGCCCGCGGGGAAGCCTGCGGGCCTTCCTGGAACCCTGGCTCCTCGGCCCGACGGTGACCCCTGACGACCCACTCGGCCCATTTCTGGTGGGCCGGCTGGGAGAGGTGGCGGTCAGGCGGCTGGTGGACCCCCTCCTGGGCGGGGTGTACGCCGGTCCCGCCGAGCTGCTCAGCGTGGGGGCGGTCGCTCCGCACCTGCTCGCCGCCCTCGGGCGCGACCGGAGCCTGCTCCGGGGACTGCGGCGGCAGCCGCCGCCCCCACCGGGGGGAGTTGTCGGCTTCATCTCCCTGCGCAGCGGTCTTCAGACCCTGGCTGAGAAGCTGGCGGACAGCCTCGAGCCGTCATCCCTTCGCCTCGCGACCCCGGTGAAGGGCGTCTGGCCAGGTCAGTCAGGGCAGATGCGGGTCGAGGCAGACGCTGGCGCCGAGGAGTTCGACGGCTTGGTCCTGGCCCTCCCGGCACCGTCCGCCGCCCAGCTGCTGCAGGCCCTCGCGCCGGAGCTTTCTCGGCAGCTGCGGCGCCAGGTGTACTCCAACGTGGCCACCGTAACCCTGGCGTACCCCGAGACGGCGGTCGATCGGCGGCCCACCGGCAGCGGCTTCTTGGTGCCCCGCTTCCCCGGCCGTGTGGTCACCGCGTGCACCTTCATGGACCAGAAGTGGCCCCACCTCAGAAGGCCAGGAATCCTGCTCCTGCGAGCGTCGGCCGGCGGGCACGGGGACGACTGGCCACTGGAGGTGGACGACGCCACCCTGGTCACCTCGGTGCACACTCACCTGCGCCGCCACCTCGGCCTCCGGCAGGTGCCCCTGGAGGCCAGGGTGCAGCGCTGGGCGCCAGCCCTCCCCCAGTACCGCGCCGGCCATCTCGCCTGGCGCGACTCGGTGGACGCGCAGGTGGCGGCCCTGCCCCACCCGGTCGTCCTCGCCGGCGCTGCCTATCGCGGAGTCGGGATGGAGGCCTGCCTGCGGGACGGGGTGCGCGCCGCCCAGGCCCTGTGGCAGCGGCTCGGCCCTGCCGTTCCAATGGAATCAAGAGGTCAGGCTGCCGATGGCCACCGGTGAGGGGAAGCCCGAGCAGGCGAGCGTGGAGCAGGCGGTTCGGACCATCCTGGCCTGGATGGGCGACGACCCGGGGCGGTCGGCGCTGGAGGGGACCCCCCGCCGGGTCGCGCTGGCCCTCTCAGAGCTGTCGTCGGGCTACCGAGAAGACCCCGCAGCCCTTCTTACCCGCGGGCTGGAGGAGGCGATCGGGCAACAGCTGGTCGTGGTCCGTGACATCACCTTCCACAGTCTCTGCGAGCATCATCTGCTCCCCTTCTTCGGGTCGGCGGCGATCGCCTACCTGCCGGGCGGTCAACTGGCAGGGCTCAGCAAGCTGGCGCGGGTCGTCGACGCGCATGCGCGCCGGCTGCAGGTTCAAGAGCGGCTGACCGACGAGATCACCACCACCCTGGAGCGCGGCTTGCGGCCCCGGGGGCTGGCGGTGGCCCTGACCGCGGAACACCTGTGCATGAGCATGCGCGGGGCGGCCCGGCCGGGACACAGCACGGTCACGGTGGCCACCAGAGGCGAGCTGGCCACCAACCCCGCCGCACGGGAGGAGGCCCTCCGGCTCATGGCTGCCCCCCGACCATGACCCCCCTAGCGTTGAGCTCCCTCTCGCGAGAGGAGCTGCGCCGGTGGCTGGAAGCGCGAGGCCATCCGGCCTACCGGGCTGACCAGATCCGGCGGCACATGCTGCGCGCCGGCGAGGGCGGCTTCGCCTCCATGGGCGACCTTCCCCTCCAGCTTCGCGCTGAACTCGAGCAGTCCACCGCCTGGTCCAGCCTGGAGGTCCTGGCCGCTACCGCCGCCGACCGCGGCCTGACCACGAAGCTTCTCCTGAGAACCGGGGCTGGCCACGAGCTGGAGGCGGTGATGATCACCCACCCGCCCCGATCGGGGAGCCGGGGCCGCCGGACGGTGTGCGTCAGCTCCCAGGCCGGCTGCGCCATCGGATGCGTCTTCTGTGCCACAGGTCGCCTTGGGTTGAGGGCCAACCTGACCGCGGCGGAGATCGTGGACCAGGTGCTCGAGTCTGCCCGCCGGTGGGATGCCGAGAGCCTCGGGCGCCCCACCAACGTGGTCCTCATGGGGATGGGCGAGCCCCTCCAGAATTACAGTGAGGTGGTCTCGGCCATCCGTCTGCTGCACGAGTGGGGGATTCCCCCGAGGCAGGTGGTGCTCTCGACCAGCGGGCTCGTCCCGGAGATCATGCGGCTGGCCCAAGAGGGGCTGGGGGCGCGCCTGGCGATCTCCCTGCATGCGACCGACGACCAACTGCGGGACCGGCTGGTGCCGATCAACCGTCGGTTCCCCATCGCGAGTCTCTTGGACGCGGCCCGGAAGTACGCCGCGGCCAGCGGGCGCCGGGTCACCCTGGAGTACGTCCTGATACGGGGCGTGAATGACGACTCCGGGGCCGCCCGCAAGCTGGGGCAGATGGCGGCCGCGGTTCATGGCCACGTGAACCTGATCCCCATGAACCCGATCCCCGGCAGCGACCTGCGCGCGCCCTCGCCGGCGGCTTGCCGGGAGTTCGCGGCGCTGGTCGGGCCACGGGCCACCATCCGTCACTCTCGGGGCGACCGGGCGACCGCAGCCTGCGGCCAGCTCCGGGCATCCCTGGCGGCCGAGCCGCGGCGGGAGAAGCGCATCCTGGCCCGGGAGCTGGCACTGGTGGAATCCCCGAGCGGGCAGCCGGGGTGAGGCATACTCCCTGGCGGGGGGACCGGGCTCCAGGAGTACCGCCCGCATGCACTGGCTGACCGTCTGGGAGTTCAACCCCTCGGTATGGGCCGGTTGCGTCCTGGCCCTCGCTGTCTACCGATGGTTGCCGGGGGCCCGCCGGGACCGGCGGCTGCTCCTCTGGCTGACCGGGGTGCTGGTGATCTTCGTCTCCCTGGAGTCCGCCGTCGACGTGATCGGCGACAACTACCTGTTCAGCATGCACATGGCCCAACACCTTCTGCTGGCCATGGTCGGCCCGCCGCTGATGATCCTGGGCCTGCCCCCTCAGACGATCGACGCCCTCCGGGGGGGATGGGCGGGCCGCGTCGTGCGGGTGATGGTCAACCCATTCTTCGCCGGGCCGACCTACTTCCTGGTGCTGATTGGGTGGCACTGGCCGCCCTTCTTCGACTACGCCCTGACCCATCCCTTCCTGCACATTCTTCAGCACCTCAGCTTCATCGCCGTGGGCCTTCTCTTCTGGTGGGCCGTCGTGGTGCACCGCCCCGGCGAGCGCTGGAACCTCAGCGTCCTCGGAGAGGTGGCCTATCTCACCGTGGGCGCCCTGCCGGCGGTGGTGGTGGGGCTGACGGTGGCCCTCCTACCGCATGCCGTCTACCGCTTCTACCTGCACCGGGCGCCCCTTCTCGGGATGACAGCGCTCGCCGACCAGCGCCTGGGTGGGATCATCATGTTCGTCTTCGACAACGCCCTCATGGTGGGGGTGGCCGGGTGGTATCTCTGGCGCCTCTTCCCCGCCGATGGCGCCGATGAGGCGCGCCTCCGTGCCGGCCCCTGAGATCAGCCCCCGCCCCCCCCTGACGTCCTGGCGCCCCAAGCTGGGCCCGGACTTCCTGGCGGTGGCGCTGGGCGCCCTCTGGCTCGGCGACGCCGTCCTGCAGCTCCAGCCGCAGATGTTCACGCCGGCCTTCTCGGGCCAGGTGCTGTACAGCACCGCCCTCATGTACCAGCCGCCCTGGCTCAGCGGCTTCCTTTTCGCGGTGGCCCGGCTGGAGGCCGCCAACCTGACCACCACCACCCTTCTGATCGCCGCGGTCCAGCTGGCGGTCGGCACCGCGCTCCTAGTACCCGCCACCCGCCGAGCGGGGCTGGTCGCGTCCGCCGCCTGGGCCGCAGTGGTCTGGGCCCTGGGTGAGGGTATGGGATTCCTCGCCACTGGAACTGCCTCCCTCTGGTCTGGGGCGCCCGGTGCCGCCCTGATCTACCTGGCGCTCTCCATCCTGGCGCTGCGGGGGCGCCGCCACCCCAGCCAGTGGGTCGGGACGGGACTGTGGGTCTGGACCCTCTATTGGGGGATGGGCGCCCTGCTGGACCTCGCCTGGCGCTACCCACCGGGGGCGGTCATGGCCTACAACCTCCAGTCGGCGGCCCAGTCGGCCCCGGGCGTGCTGCAGTCCATCGACTACAGGCTGGCCAGACTGGCGTTCCAATTCCAGTGGCCGGTGGTCGTCGGCGTCACCATCGTCTACCTGTTCCTCGCGGCCGCGGTCTGGAGGGATCCGCTGCGCCGTCCCGCGCTGGTCCTGGGCCTCCTCCTGCTGGCGGCCTTCTGGGTCCTCGGCCAGGGGCTGGGTGGCGTCTTCACCGGAGTCGCCACCGACGTCAACTCAGCACCGCTGATGGCCCTGCTGGCAGCCGTGCTCCTCGGCGCCGCTGGCCCCGCCACCGGGACTGATGTCTCCGAGGTCCTCGACTCGGCAAAAAAAAGAGACCCGGCGATGACCTACTCTCCCACCCCGTTGCCAGGGCAGTACCATCGGCGCTGACGGGCTTAACTGCTGTGTTCGGAATGGGAACAGGTGTTTCCCCGCCGCTATCGTCACCGGATCTCGATTGTCACATTTGAGGGCGCGCCTCCGGACCTCCGGCGGCGTCGCCCGAGCGCAGTAGGAGCCCACGTCCCGGGGGCACGCCCGCGAACGGTGTGGCAGAGATGGTCAAGCCCTCGACCGATTAGTACCGCTCAGCTCAAAGCATTGCTGCTCTTACACCCGCGGCCTATCAACCAGGTGGTCTACCTGGGGTCTTACCCGGTTAACCCGGTGGGAGATCTAATCTTGGAGTGGGCTTCGCACTTAGATGCTTTCAGCGCTTATCCCTTCCGGACATGGCTACCCGGCGGTGCTCCTGGCGGAACAACCGGTGCACTAGCGGTCCGTCCAACCCGGTCCTCTCGTACTGAGGTCGGCTCTCCTCAAATCTCCTGCGCGCACGGCGGATAGGGACCGAACTGTCTCACGACGTTCTAAACCCAGCTCGCGTACCGCTTTAATGGGCGAACAGCCCAACCCTTGGGACCTACTCCAGCCCCAGGATGCGACGAGCCGACATCGAGGTGCCAAACCTTGCCGTCGATGTGAACTCTTGGGCAAGATGAGCCTGTTATCCCCGGGGTAGCTTTTATCCGTTGAGCGACGGCCTTTCCATTCAGAGCCGTCGGATCACTAAGCCCGACTTTCGTCCCTGCTCGGCTTGTAGGCCTCACAGTCAAGCTCCCTTATGCCTTTGCACTCTTTAAGCCTGATTTCCATCCAGGCTGAGGGAACCTTTGGGCGCCTCCGTTACCTTTTGGGAGGCGACCGCCCCAGTCAAACTGCCTACCTGGCATGGTCCCGGTACCGGATCACGGCACCGGTTAGACATAAAACCTAGCAAGGCTGGTATTCCAAGGTTGACTCCACGGAACCTAGCGGCCCCGCTTCCCAGTCTCCCAGCTATCCTCTACATGCTAGACCCCACATCAATGCCAAGTTGCAGTAAAGCTCCACGGGGTCTTTCCGTCCTGCCGCGCGTAACCTGCATCTTCACAGGTACTTCAGTTTCGCCGAGTCCGTGGTCGAGACAGCGCCCAAGTCGTTACGCCATTCGTGCGGGTCGGAACTTACCCGACAAGGAATTTCGCTACCTTAGGACCGTTATAGTTACGGCCGCCGTTTACTGGGGCTTCAATTCAGGGCTTGCACCCCTCCTCTTAACCTTCCAGCACCGGGCAGGCGTCAGCCCCTATACATCAGCTTCCGCTTTGGCAGGGACCTGTGTTTTTAGTAAACAGTCGCTTGGGCCATTTCTCTGCGGCCCCCACGGGCTCGGGACGCGAGGTCCTTCACCTGCAGGGGCTCCCCTTCTCCCGAAGTTACGGGGACAATTTGCCGAGTTCCTTAACCACGGTTCTCTCGATCGCCTAAGAATCCTCTTCCCACCTACCTGTGTCGGTTTGCGGTACGGGCACTTGCGTATCAACCCTTAGAGGTTTTTCTTGAGAGCTTGGGATCAACCACTACGCCCTTGCGGGCTCGGCATCCTCTCGGGGTATGTGTCCGGCGGATTTTCCTACCGGACCCCCTACCTGTTTGCACGGGGACAACCAACGCCCCGCTGTGTCTACCCTTCCCTGTCACCCCATCGGTACTCGCCAGTGGTGCTGGAATGTTGACCAGCTGTCCATCGCCTACGCCTTTCGGCCTCGGCTTAGGCCCGACTGACCCTGGGACGATTAACGTAGCCCAGGAAACCTTAGGCTTACGGCGAACGCGTTTCCCACGCGTTTCTCGCTACTTGTTCCGGCATTCTCACTTCCGCGCGCTCCAGCCGTGCTCACGCTCGACCTTCTCAGCCCGCGGAACGCTCCTCTACCATGGCGGCGCACAAGGCGCCGCCATCCGCGGCTTCGGTTCCAGACTTGAGCCCCGATCATTGTCGGCGCCACACCACTCGACCAGTGAGCTATTACGCTTTCTTTAAATGGTGGCTGCTTCTAAGCCAACATCCTGGTTGTCTGGGCAACGTGACATCCTTTGCCACTTAGCCTGGGATTTGGGACCTTAGCCGGCGGTCTGGGCTGTTTCCCTTTCGACTACGAAGCTTAGCCCCCGCAGTCTCACTGCCGCCGTAAGGTTTGCCGCCATTCGGAGTTTGGTTGGGTTTGGTAACGAGGTGATCGCCCCTAG
The DNA here is from genome assembly GCA_021844355.1 of bacterium. Lineage (GTDB taxonomy): Bacteria > Chloroflexota > Dormibacteria > Aeolococcales > Bog-877 > JAJYXT01. Next base: position 51,976 of record JAKBTP010000197.1, read on the forward strand.
CCCATTCAGTGCTCTACCTGCGACAAACTAATCGACGACGCTGCACCTAAATGCATTTCGAGGAGAACCAGCTATTTCCGAGTTCGATTGGCATTTCACCGCTACCCACAGTTCATCCGCCGCGTTTTCAACCGGGGTCGGTTCGGGCCTCCACGCGGTCTTACCCGCGCTTCACCCTGACCATGGGTAGGTCACTCGGTTTCGGGTCTACTCAGTGCGACTACATAACGCCCTATTCAGACTCGCTTTCGCTACGGCTCCGGGTGTCACCCCCTTAACCTCGCCACACTGAAGTAACTCGCCGGATCATTCTACAAAAGGCACGCAATCACACATTCCTGCAAGCAGGCATAGTGCTCTCACGGTTTGTAAGCACACGGTTTCAGGTACTCTTTCACTCCCCTTCCGGGGTACTTTTCACCTTTCCCTCACGGTACTCGTTCACTATCGGTCACCAGAGGTATTTAGCCTTACGCGATGGTCCGCGCAGATTCCCACCGAATTCCACGTGTTCGGTGGTACTTGGGATCCCCACCGGGAGACCGCTCGCCTTTCGCCTACGGGGCTGCCACCCTGTATCGCCGGCCTTTCAATGCCGTTCGGCTAGGCGTCGGTTTTGTAACTCCCTGCTCCCCCGGCAGGAGGGGCAGGTGGGTCCCACGACCCCGGTGCGGAAACGACTGCCGTCTATCACGCCGCACCGGTTTAGGCTTTTCCCTGTTCGCTCGCCACTACTGGGGGAATATCTCTTCCTGCGGGTACTTAGATGTTTCAGTTCCCCGCGTGCCCTCCACACCGCCTATTTGATTCAGCGGAGGGTGACCAGGCATGACCCTGGTCGGGTTGCCCCATTCGGGAATCCCCGGATAACAGCTTGCGCCGCAGCTCCCCGGGGCTTATCGCAGCTCTGCCACGCCCTTCATCGGCCTCTGGTGCCAAGGCATCCACCATGTGCTCTTAGTAGCTTGACCAAATTTAATCTCTGACCACACGGCTCGAGAGCGGCGGTGCTGGCCAAGGCCAGCCCGCAGATCGAGACCGTGCTGCTTCCCGCCCCTGGCGGGAAGTCTTTACTCCTACGCGCTCTTCACTTATTAAGCTGCAGCCGCCGCCTGGAGATGAGCGGGCTCGAACCGCCGGCCTCCTGCTTGCAAAGCAGGCGCTCTGCCAACTGAGCTACATCCCCGTCCGTGCCAGCGGGTCCGGCCGGGGCTTGCGCGGCTGGCGCCGTGGTGGGCCTTTGTGGACTCGAACCACAGACCTCACGGTTATCAGCCGTGCGCTCTGACCACCTGAGCTAAAGGCCCGTGGCGCCGGGCGCTACCCCAGCCAAGCTGGCGGGACGTCCCCGCGCTTGACCGCTGAAAAGTGGAGCGATCCCACGTCCGGCCCCCAAGGGGCTGTTCGATTGTCGTCAGCAGGTTCCCACTGCCACCAGCAAGCCTGCTCCGCCGCGGGCGGACCTGCCCGGCCTACTTGCCCACTACTCTTGGCGGTGCCCCATGGGCCCGGCGGCGGCGCCGAGGCGCTCGCGACCAAAGCATCATGGGCCGCTAGTCTTCGCGGTTTGGACCGGGCATTACTGCTCTGCCTGAGTTGACCTCCGTTGTGGCGTCACCACAACGAAGCTCCTTAAAAGGAGGTGATCCAGCCACACCTTCCGGTACGGCTACCTTGTTACGACTTAACCCCCCTCGCCAGACACACCTTCGGCACCGCTGTCCTTACGGTTCAGCAAAGCGACTTCGGGTGCACCAGACTCGGGTGGTTTGACGGGCGGTGTGTACAAGGCCCGAGAACATATTCACCGCAGTATGCTGACCTGCGGTTACTAGCAACTCCGACTTCATGCAG